>NZ_JACCQQ010000016.1:0-157057 GCF_014268345.1 Pseudomonas sp. SWRI18 | reverse complement strand
GGGGGCAGGAGGGGGAGTTTGAGGGGTGCGACGGATGGACGCGGTTGGCTAATTGCAGCCCCTTTTGACGGGCAAATATGGCCAGCAGCGGAGGTTTGCGAGTGGGTAAATGAATCTGTTCCTGTTCCGTGTAGATGAGCACCGTCTGAATCACACTGCATAGCGAAGCGGCGTCAGATTGGATGAATCGTTAGGGTTCAGCTGCCAGTTCCGAGCTCACCTCGGTTTGCCACATAGACCCAAGATCGGTTGCTCGTGAGTCTATGGTTGCAATGGCGTCGAGACAATTAGCCATGGTCTCCGTGGTGAGGTGCTCTTGGTAGATACAGAGGCTCTGAGCAAATTGCGCAAGAGAGGAATTTATGAAAACGCTCTCGTTGTAGTGGTCGTGGTTGAAGCAGATGACGTGTCGGCTGTCCATGTCAATAGCAATAACATCGCCAGAACCGTTGTGACCAATAGGGAAATAAGATTTGGGTAAGCCGAAAATGTGTACTCGTGACTCAATTTCCGACTGTGAGTAGGCATAGAACGAAAGAAACGGCGCGGCATCACGCGGCAGCCCTTGTGCCGCCAGAAAGCTTGAGTCTTCTCTTGCGAGACGGTGGGGAAGGGACTCAGAGTCAAACAAAACGAACTCGTCAAGATGAAGGTCGAGACCTGCGGGAATCTTCGGCAGAGATGCGACGAATCGATTTTTGAAGTTTAGTGAGATGTCGTTCATGAGGCCTGACAATCAAGGGGGGGGCGGCTTCGCTGGCGTAAGCGAGCGGTTTGCATATTGTTAGATTCCAGCTGCGAATTGGCAAGAGCTCTGTCTCGCTTGTGCTGCAGCGAATGGTAGATTCCTTGCGAACATATCAGCGCGTTCTCAATCATGCGGCACATGTGGCCCAGCGAACGCATCGGTACGCGGAGCGCGTTCTACGAACAATCAGGCGATCACAGCATTGGGGTTCGCGAGCTTTGCGAAAGGCTAAGTGCGCCCTATCATGCGGTCTCGTTCAATCAGGGTGCTAATGGAATGGCAATACGATTAAGGCAAGCATGCGTAACTGATATCCCCGCGGTCTACCGAGGCGAGGAAAGCTATATTCGGTGTTGGGAGCCAGAGCATGAAATCACGTGGCGCTTGCAACTGGAGCGGCACCTGACGCGCTGGGTGGAAAATTTTGAACGGCTTACCATCGCGCTCATGGGTGATCACTTCGCGGGATACTCGCTTTGGGCGCCGGATCAAGGCCTCGCAGAACTTAGTACCATTCATGTAGTGGCAGACCATAGACGTAGCGGCGTAGGAATGGCGCTTCTGGAGGCGTATGCGCTGGACGCGGCAGCCCAGGGATTCACTCAATTGCGTTTAAGTGTACGGCCTGACAACCCTGCGAAGTTGATGTACCAGAAAGCGGGTTTTCTGTGTACCGGCACGGGGGCCCATGGCTACCTAACGTATGAGCGCCACGCTTGATGGTCACGTGAGTGACATTTACTTCTGGCCGACTCCCGTCTTTTCGCGTAGGGCAGCTATGGGGCGATTGGGAAAACCGACTTTTCAAAACAATCGGCCGATTACTGATATTGAGAAGGGAAGTACGACCTTTAGCTGACGTTCAAATTCGTGACGCTTTGCACAGCAGCGCTATGCAAAGCACTGCCGCTTGCGGTAACCAGGTGTATGCAAAGTTCTCCAGGAAGAAGGGGCCTTTTCCGGTTGTGTAGATGGCAACGGCAAGGCCCAGCCCGACGCCGATGGCTGCCACCGGTATACGCGTGAACTGTGGAGGATTGTTTTCTACCGATCTCATTCCCTGTGACCTTTTTGAAGCGGATGGTGTGTTGAATGTCCGCAGGTTTTTTACAGTGAAAACCGGCCAAATCAAGCGATATTTAAAATTCCATCTATCTGCTGGCAGGTGTCTTTGCAGGTGCGTATTGTTTGATTGGCCGATACCTTCCCTGGAAAACACGCGATAAGGAGCATGCACATGGACGTCGAAATGGCTCATGCGATCGAGGCCGCTGAAAGCGAGTATTTGTGTTCCCGCGTCGAGAGCTTGTCTCGGGTAAGTGGAAACCCTTTTGGTGCTCGTGTGTTTTTCAACGACGCTTTTCCCTGCTTTCAAGTGAAGGCATCACCCAGCCCGATGCTCAATCGCATCTACGGCGACAGCACCGGCAGCCCGCAGTCACTCTTGAGTTTGCTCAAGGAGTCAGCAGAGTATTCGACTGTAACGCCGCTTATCGGGAAGGCCTCGACGTTGGGACCGTACGCTTTTGCGGGAGAGGGACGACTGGAGCGTCTGAGGGGATGGACGCACCTGCAACTCGCGTGCTCCATCGACGACGTGGTTTTGAACCCGCATTCATTCGAAATCGAAGAGGCCACTTCACAAACGCTTCCTGAGTTCGCCGCTGTGCATGCGAGTGGATTTCATACAAAGCCGGAGCATCTTCAGTTGAGCCAGGATTCGTTCGCAGGACTGATGTCAAATGAACGTCTGAAAATCTACGTCCTTAAATCGGATGGACAGGTAGTTGCAGGAGCGTTGATGTACCTGGCCACCAATGGCGTCGCGTACCTTGGGACGGCTGCCACCCGAAAAAACGCACGAGGCTTGGGCTTCCATGCAGCTCTGATAGCCCACCGGATAGAGCAAGCAAAGAAGTACGGCAGCCTTTTGATTGCCGCAACCGCGCTTCCCAGCTCGCAAAGTCGCCGTAATTTGCAGCGTGCAGGGCTGGCGACATCCCACGCTCAAGCGTTATATCGCCTGGCAGATACCCGCAGGTAAATCGCCGAGTCGTCGTAGCAATGGTCACTGCGACTCGGCGGCCTACCGGTTCACGAAACGTTAGCCAGCCGCTCCAGCACCCTCCCGCTCCATCAATTTATCCACCAACAACACCCCCATTTCACTCAATTGGTGAATCGCCAACGCGACATCCCGCTGTTTCCCCGTCAGCTCATCCGACAGGTCAAGCAGCAGCGTGGTCACCGAAGAAAAGGTTTCATAGCTATTGGCAATCAGCACTTCACTGCTGGCATCGTCAGCAACGCTGAACAGCGTTGTCGAGGGCGGAGGCGGGGGCTCTGGCGGTTCGGCGCCGGTGTTGAGGTAGTGATCAATCGCACGATGCGCCGCCTGATTCAGTTTCAGGTCGGGATCGTTTGGAGGGTTAGGCGTGACTTTGTACATATACGAAATTCCCCTTTTAGGGCCGACTCCGCTTCGCTACTAAACGAAAGGGTGGCAGCTGTACGCAGGTTAGTAGACCGGGGAATTCCGCAAAGCCGGCGCACCCGAAGGTGCCCTGCGCACAGCCGCCATCAAGCACAGACGGGAAGTCTGGAGGATGACGCTTGTGCACCAAGCGGAAATTACACCTCGGGCTACTAAACCCGATCACTGAAGTGTCAGCGACCGAGCCACCTTAGAGACGCCCACTCAAGCGCACAAGCCGGCGGATTCTGACGCAACTGTAGGCAATGCGGCAAGGTGCGCAAGCTTGGTGTAGGACACGTCGCAGGCTTTCCTACACAGCGCTCAACGCTGAAAATTCCCTGTAGTGAGCGGGCTTGCCCCGCGCTGGGTGGCGAAGCCGCCCCAATAAGAACGCTTCAGTGTTTCAGATAGAACACAGTCGCCTGATTTGGGGCGGCTTCGCCACCCAGCGCGGGGCAAGCCCGCTCACTACAATGTGGATTACGCAAGAGGTGACCGTCCTGCTTATCACGCCTGCGCGGAAAACCGCTGCGCTGCGCGTCGCTCCAACATGGCGGTTTCCGTCTCGCGTGTGGCCCGCTCACCTTTGTAGGACAGCTGAGTAAAAAAAACCGCATCCTTGAATTCCGCTGGAACCATGGTGCGCGTGTCTTTGAACAAGGGCGCCAGGTCAATGGTGGTGGCGAAGTTTTCCTTGGTCAGGCTGTAGAAGCCCATGTAGCTGCCCGACCAGGGTGAATCGGCGTCCACCAGGTCGATGGAGGCATCACGATAAGTCACCGCTGCCGCTTTGAGGCCAAGGGATTTGTTGAGCAGGTCGGTGAGCCGCTGGGTGTCCGAGCTGCTGAGCTGGCCGGCGGTATCGAGCACCTTGAGCTTGCCATCGGCCTCGACCGTGAAGCCATACTTTTTACTGGCAAGGTCGGGAGCGCTGCTCGACAGCGTCGCCTGGAATGCCTGAAAAGAGGCTTTCAGCACACCGTGCGCGCTGGCGGCCAGCTCGGCAAATCGAGGGAAGTCCGGCGATTGGGAGCGACCGATCCAGGTGTCGACGGCCTCCAGCGGCTCTACCGTGGCGCTGGCGCCTTCACTGGGATGGTAGATCACCGCTGGCGCGGCATGTGCCAGGGCATTCTTGGCGGTATCCGTCATCGGCTGGGGCTCGAGCTTCTGGTCGGAAGGCGTGAGGCGAGTGTTGGCCGGCGCGATGGAGGTGGAGCTGACGGGCGATAGCATTTAATCAGTCCTTGATTCGCGGGGTTTCCTACAGGTTATCGACAGGTGTGGAGCAAGCTTTAAGTCAGTCAATGGCCTGCGGCTTGCTGGCTGACCAGCGGAATCACCCACGCGACTGCAATCAATTCCAAGGGTGTAAAACCTGTCCCGGTGCTCAAGTATCGCAAACTCAAGGCGATAACTGACTACACCTCCTCAGATTACCCCGCCATGATCCTCCGAAAATTGAACCTCGCCTCACGCTCTGCCCTGTGCTTCGGTTTTTTCTGCGTGATGATCATTGCAATTGGATTGCTTGCGCTGCGCCAAGCTGACCGTCTCAATGCCGCGGAGCAATACGTCGAGACCAATGTCCTGCCCAGCGTCAAATTGCTCGGGCAGCTGGATCGAGAGTTCGTGAGCATCAGGGGTAACAACGCGCGCTTGCGCAACCCCCTTGAACCTGAGGATCGCAGGACCAAAGCACTCAGCGATATCCAGCTGTCTCGACAGTTGATCGACACTTACCTGCAATCCTTGGGCGCGCTGATCGTGACCCCCCAAGGCCGAGAAGCGTATCAGACGTTTGTACAAACACAGCGTGGCTATACCGCTGCGCAGGATGTTTATCTGGCATCAATTACGGCCGGGCAACTTGAAACTGCAGTGGCGATATCCAATGGCCAAATGAGAGATGCCGCCCAGGCGGTGGAAAAATCGATCGCCCGTCTGGTCGAGGTCAACGATGGTAAAGCCAGGAAAGCCGGCGCTGACGCCAACGATACCTATCAGCAAACCCTGTTGATTGTGGGCCTCTTCATCGCTGTCGCCGTGGCGGCTTCGTTGCTGCTCGCGCTGATGTACACCCGCAGTCTGACTCGGCCCATTGGTGAGTCACTGGAAATTGCCGAGCGTATCGCGGCAAACGATTTGAGCAAGGATATCAAGCTCGAAGGTACCGACGAAGCCGCTCGGTTGATCAGGGCGTTAGCGCTCATGCAAGAAAACCTGCGCCAGGCGCTGACGTTGATTGGTGACTCATCCACGCAGTTGGCCGCGACGTGTGAAGAAATGCATGCAGTCACCGAGGGGGCTTCGCGGACCCTCCAGCGCCAGAGTCACGAGATTGAAATGGCCGCCACTGCGGTGACCGAAATGAGCGCCGCTGTGGAGGAGGTTGCGAGCAATGCAACCTCTACTTCCGAGCTGACCGCGCAATCGAGCTCTGCGGCGATCGCCGGATGTGCTCAAGTTGAAGACACCGTGACTGCGATCAATCTGATGGTCTCCAATGTTGAGTCCAGTTCCGCCGAGGTGAGATCCCTGGCCGTCATGGCTGCCGACATCAGCAAGGTTCTGGACGTGATTCGGGCCATTGCTGAACAAACCAATTTGCTCGCACTCAACGCGGCAATCGAGGCGGCCCGAGCGGGAGAGGCGGGTCGCGGCTTCGCGGTAGTGGCCGATGAAGTCAGAGCCTTGGCCCATCGCACTCAGCAATCTACCCAGGAAATCGAGAAAATGGTGAGCTCGATTCAGTCGGGTACCAGCGGCGCGGTGTCGTCGATGAACCAAACCAGTGTCCAGGCCAATAAAACCTTGGAAATGGCCAATGGGGCGGGGGCGGTATTGGCGGCTATCACCGCCTCGTTGAACCAGATCAACGAGCGCAATCTCATGATTGCCACGGCATCGGAAGAACAAGCCCAGGTGGCGCGTGAAGTGGATCGAAATCTGGTGAGCATTCGCGACCTTTCCAGCGAAACCTCCGTGGGGGCAAGCCAAACGGCCCTCGCTACTGCCGAGCTGACCAAACTCGCTTCCGGGTTGAACCGGTTGACCAGGCAGTTTCAGATTTAAGCGGGGATTTTGAATTTCCCTCCTGCGGCTTCAGGAAATCGCGACCTGTCTTAGCCTGCGACTCAACCCAGGCGTGTTACCCGTAACACGCTTGAACGCCCGACTGAACGCCGCCTGAGAGGTATAGCCCAAACGCTGCGCCACTTCTTCAATCGGCAGCCTTTCCAGCGTCAGCCACTGGCTGGCAAGCCGCATTCGCACTTCGGTGACGTAGCGCAGCGGGGTCATGCCAATCGTCAGTTGAAAACGCTCCGCAAACACCGAGCGGGACGTATTGCATTGCTCCGCCAACTGCTCGACGGTCCAGTCGCGGCCGGGTTGCTGGTGCAGCGCCAGCAGTGCACCTGCCAGCCGTGGATCGCGCAGGGCGGCGACCAGGCCGGAGGCGTTGCCGCAGGCGCACTCGACCCAGCCACGAACGACCATGGCGGCGACCACGTCGGCCAGTCGCGCGAGGATGCCGGCAAAGCCGACGCGTGCGGCGCTGACTTCGCGTTCCATGGTGCTGAGGATAGGCACGAGTCCGGGGTAACGCTGGCCGCCGGCATCAATCAGCATCAGGCCCGGCATCAGCTTGCCAAGGCCATGCAGGCTGCCCAATTCGAATTCCATGCAGCCACTGAATACGATCGTGGTCGGCGTGGGGTCGGTATCGGTTCCGGTGTCCACGGCGCTGACGGTGTCGCCGAGGGGCTCGCCGTTCAGGAGGTCGATGTCTTGAACAGGCGCGTCCGTATGCGAGAGCAGTTGGTGGGCCGCGCCATGGGAGATGAACACGGCGTTGCCGGCTGATAGCGCATAGGTGGTCCCGTCTTCCATCCGCAGCACCGCGTTGCCGACCGCCAGGAAGTGGAACCAGGCATGCCCAGGCTTGGCAGCGAAGCCCAGGCCGAAGGCCGGACCGGCCTGGATACGCCGATACTCGACACCGCGCAGGCGCATGCCGCGCAGTAGCTCGTTGATGAGATCGGAGGAGAGAGCAAATTGATCTGTCGGCATTGTTCAGGTGTTTCGGTCAAGAAATCGAGGTTTTCGATCATAGATCATCCAGATCCTCGCGCCTAGACTGCGGGTCGCCATGAAGATTGGGAGATCCGTGCAATGACTGACCTTGTATGCAACGCCGTACCCGACAGCCGTCCTGGCGCCGGGCTGGAGGTAGAACCTGCAACCCCCGCGTGGATGGCCGTATTCTCGCTGGCCATGGGCGTGTTCGGCTTGCTGACTGCCGAGTACCTCCCGGCCAGCCTGTTGACGCCGATGGCGGCTGATCTGGGTGTGTCCGAAGCGCTGGCCGGCCAGGCGGTAACGGTGACGGCCGTGGTGGCGCTGTTTGCCGGCCTGTTGGTGCCTGGCCTGACGCGCAGTATTGATCGACGCTGGGTGCTGCTGGGGTTTTCCACCTTGATGATCGCCTCCAATCTGTTGGTGGCGATTTCCTCCAGTTTCGCCGTGCTGTTGGTGATGCGTATCTTGCTGGGCATCGCCCTGGGCGGGTTCTGGAGCATGGCGGCGGCGGTGGCGATGCGCTTGGTACCGGGTGCTTTGTTGCCGCGAGCGCTCTCGATCATTTTCAGTGGCATTGCCATCGGGACGGTGGTTGCGGTGCCGCTGGGCAGTTTTCTGGGCGGGCTCTATGGCTGGCGCAGCGCGTTCTTTGCTGCGGCGGCGGTGGGGGTGGTGACCCTGGCTTTCCAGTCGTTCACGCTGCCGAGCCTTGCGCCGCGTCGGCCGGCACGCCTGCGCACGGTGCTTGAGGTGTTGCAGCGGCCGGGCATCGCCGTGGGCATGTTGGGTTGTGTGCTGGTGCACAGCGGGCACTTCGCGATGTTCACCTATATTCGGCCATTTCTCGAAGGTACGACCGGCATTGGGCCGCAAGGGCTGTCGCTGATGCTGCTGGGTTTTGGTGTGGCCAACTTTGTCGGCACGCTGGTAGCCGGGTGGCTGCTGCCCCGTCACCCTCTGGCCACCCTGGTGCTGATGCCCGCGCTGGTGGGCGTTGCGGCACTGGCGTTGGTCCTGTTGCCGGCCTCGGTACCGGGGCAGGCCGTTCTGTTGGCCGTCTGGGGCCTGGCCTTTGGTGGCGTGCCGGTGGCGTGGTCGAACTGGGTCGCCAGCGCGGTCCCTGACCAGGCGGAAAGCGCCGGGGGCATGGTGGTGGCATCTGTGCAGTCGGCCATCGCCACAGGCGCGGCGGCTGGCGGTGCGATGTTCAGCCTCGGTGGCAGCGCAGGCGTATTCGTGGCGGCGGCCGTGCTGATGCTGCTGGCCGCGTTGCTGATTGCGCTGCGTGTGCGCGTTCCTTCCGCCCATGGCGCTGCCGGGAACAACCCGGCGCTGCACCTCTGATCCAGCTCCCCAAGCCGCTTCGATCCCGTCCGTAACCCGGAGATACACCATGAACAATACGACGTCTCACCAAGGACGCCTCAAATCCCTGCGCGCGGCCGGTATCGGCAATGCGCTCGAGTGGTTCGACTGGACCCTGTACGCAACCTTTTCGGTGTACCTGGCGAGCAATCTGTTCGACAAGACCGATGCCCGCTCGGCCATGCTCGCGACCCTTGCCGTGTTTGCGGTGGGGTTTGTCGCGCGACCTGTCGGCGGCTGGCTGTTCGGCCGGCTGAGCGACCGGTTGGGGCGCCGCACCGTCATGGTGATCACCATGATGCTGCTGGCGATCAGCAGCCTTGGCATCGCGGTGATCCCGGACTACCAGAGCGTTGGTCTGTATGCCTCGGTCGCGCTGCTGTTTTTCCGGCTGATGCAGGGGCTTGCCCATGGCGGCGAGACGGGGGTTTCCTACACCTATGTCGCCGAGATCGCCCCAAGCAAACACCGTGGCCTGTGGTCCAGTTCGGTCTACGTCGGGGTGACGCTCGGCGTGATGGCTGCGACCGCCGTGGCGGCGGCGCTGACCTGGCTGCTGGGCGCGCAGGCCATGGGCGACTATGGCTGGCGGATCGGCTTCGCCATCGGTGGGCTGCTGGGTATCTATGCGCTGTTTTTGCGCCGCGGTGCGCAGGAGTCCCACGTGTTCGTGGAACAGCAGGGGCTGGCTCGGCCGCCGCGCAAATTGTCCAGAGGCGAGATGCTGCGCGTCGCGCGCAATATCGTGATGCTTGCTGCGGCCGCCAACGTCACCTACTACGCCTGGGTCACGTTCGGCGCTTCGACGGCGATTGCCCAGGGCATGGACCCTACGGGGGCCTATGTGGCCAGCCTTTTGGCGCAGGTTCTCTGTGTGTGCTGGTTGCCGATCTGCGGAATGTTGTCCGATCGGGTAGGCCGCCGGCCCATGGTCATCGCCTGGGGCCTGGGCGTGATCGGGCTGACCTATCCCATTTCGATAATGGTGACGACTGAGCCCTACACGTTGTTCCTGGCTCAAGTCCTGGGGCTGGGCGCCTGGTCGTTGATCGCGGCGATCTTTCCCGCCGTGCTCTGCGAGCAGGTGCCCACCCAGGCGCGCGCGCAGGGCGTTGGGTTGGTGTCGTCGGTGTCGGTGGCGATCTTTGGTGGCTCCGCCCCCTATTTGCACAGCTACCTTGGCGGCGCCGACCTTGGCTATCTGTACGTCTGCTATGTCATGGGATTGGGCGTGGTCACCGTCCTGGCAGGTGTGCTTATCGACGAAACGGCCGGCATTGATCTTGCGCACATCCAGGCGCCCGGCGCTCGGGTGGCAGCAGGTGCACGGCCGTCGACGGCCGCTCAGGACTCATTCAATTGACGGGTCTATCCGCAGCATCAGCCGACCCAAGGAGTGCAACTTCCATGAACCCAGAAACAGACCTGGAAAATACCGCTGCACGCGGTGAAAGGCCGGGCACCGGCGTAACGGTCAGCCAGACGTCGGGGCCACGTCAGGCCGCGCGCGAGACCTGGGTCGAAGTCCCTACCGAGTCAGGCCCGGCGGCCGCCTGGTGCTACTCGGATCGCCGCGCCTACAGCCCGGCGGATTCGGTGCGCCTCTATGTGTCTTCGAACCGCCTGCACGTGAAACTCAGGATCTACCGTGATGGCGCCATGGCTCGCACGCTGCATGAAACCGGCAGCCTCGACGCTCGATTTCATGCCGTGCCCGACCGTGCCTATGAGCATGGGTGTGGATGGCCAGTCTTTATGCAATGGTCAATTCCGGCTGATGCAGAGCCGGGTGGCTATGTAGTGGAAGTACGGGACAGCGCTGACAGCGTGCTCGGGCATCACCTGTTCATCGTCAAGGCGGCGCGCAAGCGTGCCGATGCCTTGGTGCTCGTCGCAGCCACTTCGACCTGGGCCGCTTATAACGACTGGGGCGGCGCCAATCATTACTTCGGTGTTCATCCCGGTACGCCACGTGGCCGCGCGCCCTTGCTGTCGGCACAGCGGCCCTGGGCGCGAGGGCAGGTCTGGCTGCCGGAGGGCGCGCCACGCTCCATCAATGCGACCCGGCAACGCAAGCCCGGGCCGGCGCGTTACACGTTCATCGAATGGGCCTCGCTTAACGGCTACGCCAAGTACTACGCGCTGGCGGGGTGGGCCTCCTACGAAAGACCGTTTGTGGTCTGGGCCGAACAGCAAGGCTATACGGTCGACATCTTGACCCAGGACGATTTGCACCACGACCCGCATGCGCTCGAGGGCTACCGCTGCGCCGTCTTCGCAGGGCACGACGAGTACTGGACGCGGGAGATGCGCGACCATGTCGACGCCTTTGTCGAAGGGGGCGGCAATGTTGCGCGCTTCGCCGGCAATTTCATGTGGCAGATTCGCTTGGAAGATGAGGGCCAGCGGCAGGTCGCCTACAAATACGACGCCGGCGCACTCGATCCCTTGGCGGCTACCGACCCTCGTCGGCTAACCGGCGCGTGGGAAGATCCGAGGGTGGATCACCCCGGAGCGAAGACGTTTGGGGTGAATGCCGTGCGGGGCATATACGCCGGTTTTGGCGCAATGGCGCCGCGCAACCCTCGTGGGTATACGGTCTTCAGGCATCAGCACTGGGCGTTTGCGGGGACGGGCCTGGGTTACGCCGATATGTTTGGAGATGAGGCCAACATTTTTGGCTATGAGGTGGATGGCCTGGAATACACCTTCGTCGACGGTCTGCCGGAACCGCTCGGCACAGACGGTGCGCCCGTCGGACTGCAGATTCTCGCCATGGGCTGGGCGACCAACGCCGAGCACGGCCGCGCCGAGGATGCCTATTCATTCATGCTCGGTGATGGCGATGCCCGGTTTCGTGCGTCGATCCTGGCGCCCGACCTTAGTGAGGCCAACATCAGTCTGCATAGCCGCGGTACTGGCATGGTGGTGCACTTTCAAAAAGGTCGAGGCCAGGTGTTTACCGCCGCTACATGCGAATGGGTACATGGGCTTATACAGGCAGACATCTACACCGTGATGATCACAAAAAACGTGCTCGATCGTTTCCTGCGCACGCGGTAGGAGGCGAAATCGCCGGGTCGTTGTGGCGGTGGTCACAACGTCTCGGCGAACTTGGGGAGCTCAGGGTCTTTCCCTTATTCGCACGCAGGTTCAGCTTGAGCAAACCGGTCGCTCGCCCAACCGTTCTACCAACCTTACAAGATAACCGTCGGGATCCTGGACGATGAACTCGCGCTGGCCTACCTCTACATTTTCAGCCCTGTACCAAGTGTCTTTGCATGCTCGGTAGAGTGGAAAACCTGCCTCATCAAGCTTGCAGATAATGGGTGAAACCGCCTCAACATCAATTTGCAGGTTGATACCCCGTCCAAACGGCTTGGCCAACGGCGCAGTCAACCATTGACCCGCGTCCGGATCAACCTGCTCAAGCATGATTTGGGCGCCATCCAAATCCAGATAGGCAAACCCGTCTTCCGGACGTTGATAAGCTATTTTGAAGCCCAGGCAAGAAACCCAGAACGCCAGGCTGTTATCCAGGTGGGTGACCATTAACTCCGGGACCAGTTTGTTACGTCCAAACATAAGATGACCTCCATTTCATAAAACCTTCCGTCATGTTCCTGACCGAACTCAGGGGTTGGCTTTCAGCCGCCCCAGCACCGCCGTCCGTAGGCAACCCCAGGCGATGAAGCCAATAACCAGTACCTCGGCTACACCCATCAGCACATTGAATGAAAAAGTGAGCGGTTGCTCAGCCCAGTAGAACGTCGTATACCCCGAGCGAAAGCCGTTGATCCGAAGTCGTCCACTGAACACCGCCGGCACCAATGCAACAACTTGGGTCAGCTCCAGCACTGCCAGGAAAGCACCCAGCAAGGTGAGCAGGGCGCGTAGGGGGATGCCGAGTTTTTCAGAGGGTTCAACCGCAGGTGCGGGGTCTTTGGCTTTGTGCAACCTGGCGCTCTTGGCGGGCGACGGGGCAGGGCGATAAGGTGCCGGCTTGCCAGCTGCGGATCCGATGACGACCTCGGTGGGCACGGCGACGTTCAAGTGGTCGGCCAGCGCCTGCAGCCACGCATCGGTGCGCTTGCTTCCCGGCACCACCGGGACGTTATCGGTGGTCAAGCGCTGTTCGCTGCCGTCGCGCATCATCAGCCATAGCTGGGTGTGGGCGGGCTCGGCCTGTTCGCGGCGGCGCAGTTCGAGGGCACGCGGTGTGTCGATTTTGAAGATCGACACGATACGTTCGCGACGCCCGAAAAAGTTTTGCGTGCGGCGCTTGCCTTCACCGTCGAGGCGCGACAACAACAACGACTCGCGCATGCCCATGTACACCATCAGCGACAGGCCCAGGGCAGGCATCAGGAGCAGCGCGAGCACTAACAACAGGGTCGACAGTGGGTCCAGGTCCGCCAGTTGTGATTGCCATTCGGTGAGCCAGAATCCCACGCATGCCACCGGCAGGGTAAAGGCGATTGCGCCGACCAGCAGCACCGTTGCGGTCTGTACCCGATTGCACGAGTGGATGTGCAAATCACCGTTGGCGGTGCGTTCGAAGCGGTGCCCAATTAGCATGCCGGGGTCTCTATGCACTGGCTTCAAGGCCGGCGCGCAGGCCGGGGTCGAGGTTGATGCTGCGCAGGATACCTTAAGCCGGGCCCGCCGCGATTGTCCTCGATTAGATTGAACACCCGAAAACCCAGGCCGCCTAACCCTGACAGGCCACTTGACTGCATCGTCAGATGCAAGGGGCGTTTACCTGGCTGCGACCGACCATGCGCGACAACGCATGCGCCGTCGCAGGCTTCAAAAGGGGGTTTCAATGATCGAGGATTTCGCAGGTTTTTTCACCACGTACACCCTTCTGGGTATTTCGCTGGCCAGTTGGGCCCTGGCGGTTTGCGCCGCTGCGCTCAGCTACTTACTGGCAAGAACAGCCATTCGTTTTGTTTTTCGCAAGGTCCAGGCCAGGGCAAGCGTCGACAATGGTCATCTGAGTTATATCGCCAGCCAAGTGCTGTCGGCGACCAGCACCACATTACTGCTATTGGCGTCGATCCTGGTCGGGATTGGTCTGCTGGATCTGCCGGAGCGCTGGCTTGGCCGAGTCAGCAGCCTGTGGTTTGTGGTGGCGGCGTTGCAGATCGGCCTGTGGGCCAACCGCGCCTTGGCGCTTGGGTTGCACCGCTATTTTTCTCGGCACAGCGCCAATGGGACGTTTCAAGCGAGCGCCCTGGCCACCCTGAGTCTCTGGGGCGTCAGGGTGTTGTTATGGGCGGTGATCCTGCTCGCGATGCTGTCGAACCTGGGCGTCAATATCACTGCGTTTGTCGCCAGCCTCGGCGTGGGCGGTATCGCGGTGGCGCTGGCGGTGCAGAACATTCTGGGCGATGTGTTCGCCTCGCTGTCCATTGCGGTCGACAAACCCTTTGAAGTCGGCGACTTCATCGTGGTGGGCACGCTCGCCGGTACGGTTGAGCATGTCGGCCTCAAGACCACGCGCATTCGCAGCCTGGGTGGCGAGCAGATAGTCATGGCCAACGCCGACATGATCGGCAGCACCATCCAGAACTACAAGCGGCTGCAGGAGCGGCGGATCGTGTTCGAATTTCGCCTGACCTACGACTGCTCCACCGAACAGATCCGGCAGGTGACGCAACGGGTGCAGGACATTATCAAAGCTGAAGAACTGGCCAGGTTCGACCGCTGTCATTTCAGGAGCTTTGGTGAGAGCGCATTGGAGTTCGAGACCGTCTATATCGTTCTGGACGCGAGCTATAACGTCTATATGGATGTGCAGCAACGGATCAACCTGAGCATCATGGAAGCGGTCGCCGAACTGGGTGCTTGCTTTGCATTCCCGTCGCGCACCGTGCATGTGGCTTCGCTGCCAGAGGCGGCGGCAGTGCCTGCTCGGACGCAGTCTTTGGCGCGCACCGAGCCTGCATGAAACGGTGGGGGAGGCCGCTGTGATCAGGTGGCCTATCGCGCTTCAGTCTTGCGCGTTTGTCTCCAGGCAAAACATCTTGCGGTACTCAGACGGCGACGTCCCCAGCTGCGCGCCAAAGTGCTGCCTGAGCGACAGCGCCGTACCAAAACCCACTTCTCCCGCGATGCACTCGATCGGCAATTGCGTGGTTTCCAGCAACGCCTGCGCCTGGGCGACGCGCTCAGCGTTCAACCATTTGGACACGGTGGTCCCCGTGGCTTCCTTGAACCGGCGGGTAAAGGTACGCCGGCTCATCTTTGCGCGTTCGGCCAGGACATCAAGGGACAGGTCGTCGGCCAAGTGCGCGCGGGCCCACGCCAGCACTTCAGACAAGTGCGTTGCGCTGGGTAAGTGCGGTACCGGGTGTTCCACATATTGCGCCTGGCCGCCCTGCCTATGGGGAGGAGTCACCAACATTTTGGCGGTGCGGTTCGCCACATCGGCCCCGAGTCGCTGGCGCACAAGGTGCAGGCAGCAGTCGATGGCCGCGACGGTGCCCGCGGAGGTGATGATGTTGCCGTCGTCCACATACAGCACTTCCGGGCGGAAGCGAACCTTGGGGAAACGTCGCGCGAACTCATCGCGAACGGCCCAATGGGTGGTGGCTTGCTTGTCATCCAGCAAGCCCGCGTCGCCCAATACAAAGGCGCCCAGGCACAGACCTACGAGGAGCTTGCCTTGGGCATTGGCCATTTGCAGCGCGCTCACCAGTTGTGGGGAAGCAACGACTGACTGATGGCCCCACGCGGGGATGATGATGACGTCGGCCGTTTGCATCAGTTCCAGGCCGAGGTTCACCGACAGGCCGAGGCCTTGATCGCTGCTGACCATGCCCGGCACTTCTGCGCAGTAATCAACCGCATAGTGAGGCGCATCGGGCGCGGATTGGGCGGTGCCTAACACCATGCCCGGCACGGAGAGATGAAACAGGCTGACGCCGTCAAAAGCGAGCACGGCAACACGTATGGGCGGCATGGGATAACCTTGCGGGCAGTAGGAATGACGTGGCCCGATTATATCTATATATGTCATCCAGGCCACTGTTGGCTATCCAGGTGTTCGGCAAGAATAGACGCCTCGATACTTCAACAGGACCTGACTTATGAAATTCAGCACACTTCCCCTGGCCCTCAGCATTGCCTGCGGCGCAGCCGCTACCTCCGCGTTCGCGGGTTCGAACCTGCCTGATGCCGCCCACAAAGTGGACCTGCAGCAGGTGCGTAACGCCACGGTGAAAATATCCTACGGCGGTACCACTTTTCTGATCGACCCGATGCTGGCCAAGAAGGGCACCTACCCGGGGTTTGAAAACACCTACCGCAGCCACCTGCGCAATCCGTTGGTGGATTTGCCCGAGTCACCGGCCGAGGTCATCGCCGGGGTCGATGCGGTTATCGTCACTCACACGCACCTCGACCACTGGGACGATGCTGCGCAACAGGCGCTGCCCAAGGACATCGCATTGTTCGCCCAGCATGAAGAAGACGCGCAGCTGATTCGTTCCCAAGGCTTCAAGAACGTGCGCGTGCTCAAGGACGAAGCGGAATTCGGCGGCGTCAAAATCACCAAGACCGGCGGCCAGCACGGCACCGACGAAATGTACGCGGTGCCGGCGCTGGCCAAGCCGTTGGGCGAAGCCATGGGCGTGGTATTCCAGGCGCCGGGCTACAAGACGCTCTACCTGGCCGGTGACACGGTGTGGCGCAAAGAGGTCGACCAGGCTATCGAGCAATTCCATCCGCAAGTGATCGTGCTCAACGCCGGCAAAGCCATGATGAGCGGCTTCGAAGGCTCGATCATCATGGGTGAGGAAGATGTACTGCGCGCGGCGCAGACTGCCAAAGACGCGAAGATTGTGGCGGTGCACATGGACGCCATCAACCATATGTCCCTGACCCGCGAACAACTGCGCAGCTACGTCAAGAAGCAGGGGATCGAAGGGCGAGTGGATATTCCCGAAGACGGCGCTTCATTGGCGTTTTGACCCCCAAAAAAACATCGAACTGTAGTGAGCGGGCTTGCCCCGCGCTGGGTGGTGCGACGATTCGACAAGCCCGCTCACTACAAGCTTTTGGTTGACCGTTTAGCGATTGTTCTTGTCCAGAAACGCCCGAATAACCGGAATGATCTCCTGACCATGCGTCTCCAGCGCAAAGTGCCCGGTGTCATAAAACCGAATATCCGCCTTGGGAAGGTCACGCTTCCAGGCTTCGGCCCCGGCCGGCAGGAAGAACGGATCATTCTTGCCCCACACCGCCAGCAGCGGCGGCTGGTATTGGCGGAAGTACGCCTGGAACGCCGGGTACATCGCTACGTTCGAGGCGTAGTCCAGCACCAGGTCGAGCTGGATCTCGGCATTGCCAGGCCGGGATATCTGCAAGCCTTCCAGCGTGTAGCCATCGGGCGAGACTGAGCTTTTATCGGCCACGCCTTCAAGGTATTGCCACTTGATCGAGGCCGGGGTGGGGAAGTCGTGCAGGGCCTCGCGGTTTTGTGGAGTCGGCGCATGCCAGTAGCGTTGGATCGGCGCCCAGCCGTCGCCCAAGCCTTCCTCGTAGGCGTTGCCGTTCTGGGAAATGATCGCGGTCACGCGTTCGGGGTGGGCGACGGCCAGGCGCCAGCCAACAGGAGCGCCGTAGTCGTGGACCATCAGTGCGTATTTATTGAGTTTGAGCTGTTCGGTGAACTCACCAATGGTGTTTGCCAATTGGCTGAAGGTGTAGGCGTATTTGCCGCGCGGCGGAGCTTCGGTGTAGCCGAAGGCCGGCAGGTCCGGCGCGATCACGTGGTAACGGTCGGCGAGTGCGGGCATAAGGTCGCGGAACATGAAGGACGAGCCGGCGAAGCCGTGCAGCAGTAGGACGGTCGGTGCGTCCGGGTTGCCTGCCTCACGGTAGAAGACCTTCACGTCGCCGACCTGCGCGTGGCGGTAATGCACCGGGTTGTCTGCAGCGGACGCACCGCTGATCAGCAGGGAGGCGGTGAGCCCGGCAGCGGCAATGGATTTGGACGAGGTCATGATGCGCTTCCTATGTAACCGTTTAAGTGGTGGTTTGAAAGTTATGCCTTGGTCTGGTAACCTGTAAAACATATTTTCATTAGTTACAGGCTGCCCATGAATCCGATCAGCACTGCCCCAGGCGCACTTTTTCTGGCTGACAACCTGGCGCTCGACTTCATCAATACGCAGTACGGTGTGGGTGATCAGCGCCATGACTGTTTTATTGATGATCAAGGCGTCATGAGCTGGCTGACGCAGGCGGGGCTGTTGCCCGAGCACGCCGGCCCGACGCCGCCGCCCGGGCTGCTGACCCTCGCGCGTGAGCTGCGCGCGTGTTCAAGCGCTGTGGTGAACGCTGCAATGACCGGCGGTCCTGCCGATTTCACGGTGATCAACCAGGTGCTTGAAGCGGGGCGTCCGGTAAGCAGGCTGGAATGGGCGGCGGATACGGCGGCGCTGCGCGTCGTCACTCAGCCCAAAGACAGCAGTGCGGCCAGCGTGCTCTGGCCGGTGGCCGAGGCCTTGGTCAGCCTGGTCACGCACGACAAGTTCGAATTCGTGCGCCAATGCGAGGCCCATGATTGCGTGCTGCTGTTCCATGACTTGAGCAAGTCACACCGCCGCCGCTGGTGCAGCATGGCGACCTGCGGCAATCGGATGAAGGTGGCGGCTTTTAGGGCCAGGAAGAAAACCTGACGGGGGGAGCTGAAGGCAGCAAGCTGCAGGAGCGAACCCGCTCCTGCGGGGCAGACTATTCTTGGGGATCGACGTTTCCCTTGAGGGTTAAACTTTCGCCACACCCACCCGCCACTGTGCGGGCGGCAGCACCCCGTTGACCAGGTAATTGCCCACAATCCGCGACTTGTATACCCGCGGGTTGTGGTTCGCCAAGGTGCGCGCATTGCGCCACAGCCGGTCCAGCGCTTTGTCGCTGGCGGTGGCACTGGCGCCCAGCGCATCGAACAGCGCGGTGGTGGCCGCCAGCGTCGCATCCACTACCGGGTTGACCGCCAGGCACACTTCCAGCTCCGCCAGCGCCACGTGAGGGTCGTCATCGTGCAGCGGCTGGTCATGGGCGATCACGTGGTGCGCCGTGCGCTCCAGGCGTTGCGCCGCCTGCTGCGCGATGGCTTGTGCGGCGTAGGCTTGGCTTGCCACCTCGCCGATCACCTGCAGCAGTTGTACGTCCTGCGCGGCGGTGTCGGCGTTGCCGGTGGTGAACGTGCGGGCGCGCCGGCTGAGTTCTTCGGCACCACTCAGTGCAGCGCGGCGGGCGATGCCGGCGAGGGTGCTGAGGTGGTAGAGCTGGAAGAACGATTGGCCGTGGCCAAAGCGCTGCTGGGTCAGGCGCACGTCGTCGTCCACCACCGGTGCGTTGTCGAAAATGCAGGTGCCGCTCGCGGTGAGGCGTTGGCCGAAGCCGTTCCAGTCATCCACGATCTGCACGCCGGGCGCATTGAGGTCGACGACCACGCTGTAATGCGTGCCGTCTTCACCGGTAGCGATGGTGTTGATCAGGTCGCTGTAGAGCGCGCCGGTGGTGTAGAACTTTCTGCCGCTGATGCGCAAGGCGCCGGTTGCGTCGCGGTGCAGGCGGGTCTCGAAATCGCCCCGTGCCTGGGTGCCGACTTCGGTGCTGCCGGGGGAGAGCAGGGCGCCCTGGCCGAGGCGATCAAGCCATTTGGCGCGCCAGTCGAGGTCCTTGGCGCTGAGTACGTCTTCACAAAAACCGAAGTGGCCGCGCAGGGCCTGGGTGATGTTGGAGTCGGCGGCGGACAGCTCAGTGAGCAGGGCGAGCAGCTCGACCAGGGTGGCGTCCTGGCCGCCATAACTGACGGGCAGACGCCAACGGGGCAAGCCCAGGGCGTTCAGTTGTTGGATCACCGAGGCGAGGTTGCCGCGCGTCTGATCCGCCTCGGCGGCCTGCGCGAGAATCTGCGCAAACAGCGGGCGAAACGGCGCGGCCAGTTGTTCGTAGCGGGCGGTGGGCGGTGCGCCCCAGATATTCAAAGCGGGAATCGACATTGCAATGGACCTTGCTGAAAGTGGTTCAGGTGCTGGGGTCCAGTGGTCTGGTGATGCCACCCTAACCCAAGGGTGGCGAAATTTTTAATACGAAAAGTAGCTAGCGAGCTGTGAGGCAGTTCTATCGATAGTGCACAACAGTATTAAACGCCGCGCTTTTATTGCGATAGCTTCTAGGGTGAACGACCAGACTGCATGCTCACAGATGGTTGGAACCGACCAACTACCTTGTGGGTGATTTCATGATCAACCGTCGAACACTGCTCTCTCTGCTGGGCCTGGCCTCGCTCTCCTTGTACGGCCCTTCAACGTGGGCGGCGCAGCCTCAAACATTGATTGTGGGCGATCAGTTCTTCTCCAATCGCATCGTGCTGGAGCTTTCGGGCGAGCTCAAAGACCTGCCCTATAAGATCGACTTCAAACGCTTCAACACCGGCTCTCCCGTGGCCTCGGCGGTGGCCAGCGGCGCGCTGGACGTAGGCATCGTCGGCGATACCCCGGTGATCAGCCTGGCCGCCAATGGCGCGCCGGTCAAAGTGGTCGCCAGCACCCAGACCAGCCTCGACGGCGTGGGCATCGTGGCGCGCAGGGGCATTCACTCGGTGGCGGACCTCAAAGGCAAGACCGTCGCCATCTGGAACGGCTCGTGGAGCCAGCAACTGGCGTACAAGGCGCTGGACGAAGCCGGTGTGCCGCGCAGCAGCGTCCACTTCAGATACCTGCTCCCGGCCGAAGCGAGCCTGGCGCTGACCCAGGGCGACATCGATGCCTTTGGTACGTGGGAACCCTACGTGTCGCTGCAGGAAAAAGAAGGCAGCACCTTGATCCGCAACGCCAAGGGCTTGATGAGCGCGCCGACTTACATCGTGGCGTATGAACCGGCGTTGGCGCAGAAAAGCGCGATTATCAAGGACTTCATCGCACGACTCACCCGTGCCCGGGTGTGGAGCGCCACGCACGTTGATGAGTATGCCGAGGCATGGTCCAAGGCCAACCAGTCGGCGCCGGAAATCGCCAAGGTGTGGTTCAAGCGCGATGCGATCAAGGTGCTGCCCATCTCGCCGAAGATTGTCAGCGAAGCCCAGGCCACAGCGGATTTCCTGGTGGATGCGCAGATGCTGAAGCAACGGTATGACGTGACGCCGTTGTTTGATCGGGCGCTTTAAACGCTGGGGTAACCGACACTGGGCTTTGCCTTACGAGCGGGATTCAAGTCGAACCTGTGAGCGCTATTTCAGCAACAACAACGTTCAACTGTGGGAGCTGTCGAGCCCCGGCGAGGCTGCGAAGGCGGCGGTACTGTCAACATCTTTATCGCCTGACCCACCGCTTTCGCAGCCTCGCTAAAGCTTGACACACATCTACCCACCCTATCGAACCGTCAGCGCACCAGGCATGGTTGCTTGTTGTTGAAGCGCCAGCCCGGAATCAGGAACTGCATCGCCACACTGTCATCCCGCGCGCCGAGGCCCATGCCCTTGTACAGGTCGTGGGCCTTGGCCACGGCGTCCATGTCGATGTCCACGCCCAGGCCTGGCTTGCTCGGCACTTTCACGTAACCGCCTTCGATTTGCAGCGGCTCGCGGGTCAGGCGCTGGCCTTCCTGCCAGATCCAGTGGGTGTCGATGGCGGTGATGTCGCCCGGTGCGGCGGCGGCGACCTGGGTGAACATCGCCAGGGAAATATCGAAGTGGTTGTTGGAGTGCGAGCCCCAGGTCAGGCCCCATTCATGGCACATCTGCGCCACGCGCACCGAACCTTGCAGGGTCCAGAAGTGCGGGTCGGCCAGTGGAATGTCCACCGATTGCAATTGGATCGCGTGGCCCATTTCGCGCCAGTCGGTGGCGATCATGTTGGTGGCGGTTTTCAGGCCCGTGGCGCGGCGGAATTCGGCCATGACTTCGCGGCCCGAGTAGCCGTTCTCGGCGCCGCAGGGGTCTTCGGCGTAGGCGAGCACGTGGTGCTGGTCGCGGCACAGGCGGATGGCTTCTTTCAAGGACCAGGCGCCGTTGGGGTCGAGGGTGATACGTGCCGTCGGAAAACGTTCGGCCAAGGCAGTGACGGCTTCGATTTCTGCGTCGCCGCTGAGTACGCCGCCCTTGAGCTTGAAGTCGTTGAAGCCGTATCTGGCCTGGGCGGCTTCGGCCAGGCGCACCACGGCGTCGCTGGTCAGGGCTTTTTCGTGGCGTAGGCGGAACCAGTCATCGTCGCTGTCGGCTTCGTTGCGGTAGGCCAGATCGGTAGCACTGCGGTCGCCGATGTAGAACAGGTAGCCGAGCATTTTCACCGCATCGCGCTGCTGGCCTTCGCCGAGCAGGGCCGCCACCGGGACGTCGAGAAACTGGCCCAGCAGGTCGAGCAGCGCGGCTTCCATGGCAGTGACAGCGTGGATGGTGATGCGCAGGTCAAACGTCTGCAAACCGCGCCCGGCCGAGTCGCGTGACGCGAAGGTGCTGCGCATCTGGTTGAGCACGCGCTGGTACTGACCGATAGGCTGGCCGATTACCAGGCCGCGGGCGTCTTCGAGGGTTTCGCGGATGCGCTCGCCGCCGGGTACTTCACCCACGCCGGTGTTGCCGGCGCTGTCCTTGAGGATGACGATATTGCGCGTGAAATAAGGCCCATGGGCGCCGCTCAGGTTGAGCAGCATGCTGTCGTGGCCGGCGACGGGGATGACCTGGAAGTGGGTGACGACGGGAGTGTTCATGGCAAATTCCTGAAGTGACTTAAAGAGGTTTGCTGATGGCAGCGCGGCTGGCCGAGGCGTCGGCTGGCGTCAGTGCGACCGAGGGCTTGGTCTTGGCAAAGAACACCAGGATCGCCGCAAGCACCGAGGTCCCGGCCAGGCCGTAGAGGCCGCCCTGGATCGAACCTGTGGTCTGTTCCAGAAAACCGAAGGTAGTCGGTGCGACGAAGCCACCCAGGTTGCCGATGGAGTTGATCAGCGCGATCACCGCGGCGGCGATACGCACGTCCAGGTAGCCCTGGGGAATCGGCCAGAACAGCGACGACGCCGACTTGAAACCGATGGCCGCAAAACAGATCGCCACAAAGGCGAAGACCGGCCCGCCGGTGGTGGACATGAACATGCCCGCTGCGGCAATCAGCAGCGCCGCAGCGACCCAGGCCTGCTGGAACTTGAACTTGCCCGACAGCGAGGCGAAGGCGTACATGGCGATGATCGAGATCAGCCACGGAATCGAATTGAAGAAACCGACCTGTACATCACTCAAGTCCCCCATCTTCTTGATGATGCTCGGCAGCCAGAACGTCGCGGCGTAGATCGTCAGTTGGATGCAGAAATACAGCGCGCAGAACAGCATGATCTGGCGGTCCCTGAGCAACTTGCCGATGGTCGGTTTGACGGTGGTGAGGGCTTCGCGCTCGCGCTGTTCCTGGTCGATGGCATTGACCAGTGCGTCCTGTTCTTCGCGGGTCATCCATTTGGCGTCGTGGGGTTTGGAATCCAGCCAGAACCACACAAAAAAGCCGATCACCACCGAGGCCAGGCCTTCAATGGCAAACATCCATTGCCAGCCGTGCAAGCCAAACCCTTCGATCTGCAGCAGCGCGCCCGACAGCGGCCCGGAAATCAGCGACGCAATCGCCGAGCCACTGAGGAAAATCGCGATGGCCTTACCGCGCTCCACACCGGGCAACCAGCGCGTGAAATAGTAGATCACGCCAGGGAAGAAACCGGCTTCGGCCACGCCCAGCAGAAAGCGCAGGATGTAGAAGTGGGTTTCGTTCTGGATGAACGCCATCAGGGTCGCGACGATGCCCCAGGTGAACATGATGCGGGTCAGCCAGATACGTGCGCCGACCTTTTGCAGCAGCATATTGGAAGGCACTTCGAACAGCGCGTAGCCGATGAAAAACAGCCCGGCGCCGAAGCCATAGGCCGCCGCGCCGATGCCCAGGTCATGCTCCATGTGCGTACGCACAAAGCCGATATTGACCCGGTCGATGTAATTGAGGATGAACATGATCACGAACAGTGGGAGCACATGGCCCTTCACTTTCTTCACGGCGCGTGCGAGGACTGGATCACTGTCTGGTGCGGCAGATACCTGGCTTGAATGGCTCACAATTGAACCTCCCCCTGATTATTTTTATGCGGGTTTGCGTGTCTTGTTGATAGACATCATACAAGTAGGTTTCTTTTGGCTGCAATGCGTTAATGATTGTTTTGTTCGCTTGATGGCATGGATGGGCCGGATTGTTGATATGTAAGCTTGCAATAACAGCATGTTAGCTACTTTTTTCCGTGCAGTTCACTCTTTGGGTGCTGCGGAGGCTAACGTTTGGGGGTGGGGTAAGGATCTAGGTTGTCATACAAGATGGCGGTATATTGAATCGACCTGAGACCATCTCCAGGCCGGATGTTAAGCTCCCCCCAGCTCAACCCCGTGGACCTCTCAGCAATGCCCATTGAACGTGCAACTCCCCTCCGTAGACGCTCCACCAACCTGGCCCAGGGCGTGGTCGATGCGCTGACCCAATGCATCCTGCTCGGTCAACTGAAGCCCGGTGAAAAACTGCCCTCCGAATCCACCATCGTGCAGGAGCACGGCGTAAGCCGAACCGTCGTGCGCGAAGCACTTTCGAAGTTACAGGCGTCGGGACTGGTCGAGACCCGTCATGGGATCGGTACCTTCGTGCTGCAGCAGCAAGCCCAGCAAGGTTTGCGGCTGCACGTGGACACCGTGGCGAGTGTGCGCAACATGCTGGAGCTGCGCCTGGGCCTGGAGGTTCAAGCCGTGGCGCTGGCGGCGTTGCGTCGAACCGACGATCAATTGGGCCATATGCGCCAGGCGCTCGATGACTACCAAGCCTCCCTGGCCAACAACGACAGTTGCGTGGAGGAAGACAAGCGCTTTCACCAACTGATCGCCGAAGCCACCGGCAATACCTTCTTCACCGAAATCATGCTGCACCTGGGCAGTGCGATGATCCCGCGCACCCAAGTGAAGGTCGATGAGCGTGGCGGCGCCGACTTTGCCAAATTGGGGCAATTGGCGAACCTGGAACACGAGGCGATCTTCAATGCCATCAAGCGCCAGGACCCGGACGCCGCCCGCGCCGCCATGGTGCTGCACTTGACCAACAGCCGGGACCGTTTTTCGGGGGAGCAGCGTCGGTGAACGAACACACACTATCGATGCGCCTGGAACGCGTGGCGGCCAACGTGCCCGTGGGCGCGCGCCTGGCCGATATCGGCTCCGACCACGGCTACTTGCCGGTGGCGTTGATGCGCCGAGGGGTAATCGTCGCGGCGGTGGCTGGGGAGGTGGCGACTACGCCCTTCAATGCGGCGCAGCGCACGGTGTGTGACAACGACCTGGAACCACGGGTAGCGGTGCGCCTGGCCGATGGCTTGGCGGCAATCGAACCCCGCGACGGCATCACAGCGATCAGCGTCTGCGGCATGGGCGGCGAGACTATCCGCGACATTCTTGAGCGCGGCAAGGCGTACCTGAACGGGCAGGAACGGCTGATCCTGCAACCCAACGGCGGCGAGCAACCGCTGCGGCATTGGCTGATGGACAACGGTTATTCCATCCTCCGTGAAGAGCTGCTGCGGGAGAACCGTTTCTATTACGAAATCATCGTCGCCGAGCGCGCCGGGCCGGTGGCGTATACCGCTGAGCAGTTGTATTTCGGCCCGCTGCAGATGCAGGCGCGCAGTCCGGTATTCCTGGCCAAGTGGCAGCGCATGCTGAGCCAGAAGCGAAAGACCTTGGCCAGCCTGAAGCACGCGCGGCAGGCGGTGCCTGAGGAGAAGGTGCAGGAGATTGCCAGGCAGGTCGGTTGGATCACCGCGTTACTCAGTGGCGATGTTGAGGTAGAGGCGGGCGGGTGAGGTGAGCGTGTGGTTTAACGTGCACCAATAGTTACAGAAAGCCTGTGTTCACTGGGGCCTTTTGCCCCATTTATGTGCGCGCCGGGTTATTTGTTGGGTGCCGGCCCCACTGGTTCGGGGTGCTCAACCAGCGGCCCATATCTTGCTTGTCCCTTCCCAATCAATGACATGGCATTTTGCCGTTAGTCATTTCAAGGCTTGGCCCAGCGGTGCACCGCTTGGGTGTTTTGGGAGTGGTCGGACATGCACAGCCTTTTATCACCCGGTATCCGCCTGCTCGGACGTTTCGGTTTTGCGCGCAAATTCCAGATCCTGTTTTTCCTGTTCATGCTGCCCCTGGCGGGTAGCTTGTGGATGATCGGTTCGGACTATCGCGACAAATTGGCCGTGATTTCCAGTGAGCAGTCCGGCATTCGCCAACTGCTGGCCCTGGACGCGCTGGATGGTCAATTGACCGCCCAGCGCAACCTGGCCGCGCGGTGGAAAGCCGCGGATATCCTGCACGCCCCGACCCCGGCGGCGAAGGCGGCGATGGACAAGGTCGATGCCAACTTCCCGGTGATCCAGCAAAGCCTGCAAGCCGTGGGCGATTCACTCAAGGCCCAGAACGCGGGTGCCGATGTCATGGCGCGCTTCGATGCGCTGCAGGCCACGGTCAAGGGCATGGACTCCCCATCCCTGCGCACCGTAGGGTGGTGGCCGGACGGTTATGACCGTTTCACCTCTTCCCTGACGGCGATGCAAGCGCTGCGCGAGCAGATAACCCTCGACGCAGGGCTGATCCTCGACCCCTGGCTGGAAACCTACATGCTCATGCAGATGGGCACCCAGCAAACCCCTGACCTGATCGAGCGCATCGGCCGGATGGCCAGCGTCGGGCAGTCCTCGATCTCCTCGGGGCAGTTCACCTTGCAAAGCCGTTTGCAGATGCGCGACTTGCGCAGTCGCATCGGCGATGCGCGGGACCAGTTGGTCAAGGCCGCTGCCTCGCTCAAGGCCAAGCAATATGCCGGGATGGAACCCTGGACGGCGCAGTACGATACCAGCCTGCAGTTGCTCGATAACGAACTCAAAATGCTCGACGACGGTGTGTTCGGCGGCAGCATCAAGCTCGACACGGTCGGTTTCGAGCGCAGTATCGACGCGATGCTCGACTCGCTCGGCACACTGCGTGTCCAATCGCTCACGTCGATGGATGCGCGCCTGGGCTACTATCGCGACCACGCGAACCGGCAGTTCATTCCGTTGGCGGCGACCTTCAGCCTGCTGGCCTTGGCCGCGCTGTACCTGTTCATGTGCCTGCAAGCGTCCATCCGCCGCAGCGCCAGCGGCATCACCACCCTGGCCGAGTCCCTGCGTGACGGTAATCTGTGCGTCGAAGTGGCCGTGCAAGGACGTGACGAACTCGCGGCCATCAGCACGGCGCTGAACGTCGCGGTGGTGCAATTGCGCGCCAGCCTGCTGGGCGTCAATCACGAGACGCAGCAACTCGGTTCAGCGGTGCTCACGCTCAACGCGCAATCGGGCAGTACCCTCACCGAAGTCGAAGACCAGCAACATCAGATCAGCCAGATCGCCGCGGCCGCCACGCAGTTGGCCGCCACTTCCCTGGGTGTCGCGCGCAGTTGCGAGCAAGCCTCTGGCAGTGCCCAGCACACCCGGCGCATTGCCGAAGACAGCAGCCGCGACAGCCAACGCACCACCGCCAGCATCCAGCAACTCAACCAGCGCCTGACGGACACCGCCGATGCGCTGGCGCAAGTCAGCCAGCAGGGCCAACAGATTCAATCGGTGGTCGACACCATTCGCGCCATCGCCGAACAGACCAACCTGCTGGCGCTCAACGCCGCCATCGAAGCCGCCCGCGCCGGCGAGCAAGGCCGAGGCTTTGCCGTAGTGGCCGATGAAGTGCGCAGCCTGTCGCAACGCACCCAGGCCTCCACGGCGCAGATCGCCGGCACCGTGGACAGCCTGCGTGCGACGGTGAGCCAGGCGGTCACCTTGATGGGCGCGGCCTGTGAACAAGCGCTGACCGACGCCGCGTCCGTCACCGGGCTGGGCACGCGCCTGGGCGAGATCGCCGGCGCGGTGCAGAACGTCACCGACACCCTGGCGCAGATCGCCACGGCGGTTGAGGAGCAAGCCGCGACGGCGGACGAGGTGAGCGGCAATATCCAGCAAGTCGACCAGGCGGCCGGGCGCTTGCTCGATGGCGCAAGGGCCGTCAACCGAGCGGCCGACACCCTGAGCAAGGGCAGCCAGGCCCTGAGTGACAACACTGCGCGGTTTCGTCTGGGTTGAGCTGATGTTCCCAGGCTGAACACATCCCCCTGTGGGAGCGGGCTTGCTCGCGAAAGCGGAGTGTCAGTCACTGCACCTGACACTGACCCACCGCTTTCGCGAGCAAGCCCGCTCCCACATTGGATCTCCAGCGTTTTCACTACCTTCTCAGACCCGCCATCTGAACCTTCGGCCGCGACAGGGCTCACTTGTTAAGTCACCCTGTTCCCTTGCCGAAAGGAATTCGCATGCCTGCCACGACCCTCGCCCCCGTGACCCGCGAACTGAGCCTGCGCGCCGTCGTCACCGGCACCGTCCTCGGCATCCTGCTCACGCCTTCCAACGTGTACGCGGGGCTGAAGATCGGTTGGTCGTTCAATATGTCGATCATTGCCCTGTTGGTCGGTTACGCGATCTGGCAAGGCTTGGCCAAGCGCTCCACCGGGCAATTGCCGTGGACCTTGCACGAAAGCAACATCAACCAGACCGTGGCCTCGGCTGCCGCGTCGATCATTTCCGGCGGGCTGGTGGCGCCGATCCCTGCCTACACCTTGCTCACCGGCAACCAACTGGATGCCATCCCCATGATCGCCTGGGTGTTCTCGGTCAGCTTCCTGGGCATCTGGATCGCCTGGTACCTGCGCCCGTCATTGCTCAATGACAAGGCGCTGAAGTTTCCCGAAGGCATGGCCACCCTCGAAACCCTGTTGCACATCTACAACCACGGCCGCGAAGCCGCGACGCGCTTGAAGGTGCTGCTCAGCGCGGCGTTGCTGTCGGGGTTGGTCAAATGGGTGGACACTTTTCTGTGGGCCTTCCCACGCTGGTCGCCCAGCGCTCAGTTGGAGCGCCTGACCTTTACCGCCGACCCTTCACTGCTGCTGGTGGGTTTTGGCGGCATCATCGGCATTCGCGTGGGCCTGACCCTGTTGCTCGGTGCTTTGCTCGCCTGGGGCGGCCTGGGCCCGTGGCTGTTGGCGCAAAACCTGGTGACCTTGCCCGCAGGCAGCCAAGGCCCGCAATTTGCCGCGCTGGTGGAGTGGCTGCTCTGGCCGGGCGTGAGCCTGATGGTGTGTTCCACCTTGGCCTCACTGGCGATTCGCCTCTGGGCCTTGCATCGGTCCACCCGGTCCCTCGGCGGCCCGACCTGGACGGTGCCAAAACCTGGGCCCGCAGGGGGTTTGGTCGTGTCGATTATCCTGGTGGTCAGCCTGCAGGCGGCGCTGTTCGGCATCAACCTGTGGATGGCCTTGCTCACCATTCCGTTGGCGGTCTGCCTGGCTGCCGTTGCCGCGCGGGTGGTGGGCGCCACCGGTATTCCCCCCATCGGCGCCATCGGCCAACTGTCGCAGCTGAGCTTTGGCATCGTCGCGCCGGGGCAGGTGCCGATCAACCTGATGAGCGCCAACACGGCCGGCGGCTCGGCCGGGCAGTGCACCGACTTGATGAATGACTTCAAGGTGGGCAAGGCCATCGGCGCCACGCCGCATAAACAGGTGATCGCGCAGATCCTGGGGATTTTCATCGGCAGCATCGTCGGTGTGTTCGCCTACCTGGCGCTGATCCCCGACCCACAAACCATGCTGCTCACCGAAGAATGGCCGGCGCCGGCGGTTGCCACTTGGAAAGCCGTGGCGCAAACCCTTACCCACGGGTTGGACTCATTGTCGACCAGCATCCGCTGGGCGATTGCCATCGGTGGCGTGGTTGGCGTGTTGCTCGGCGTGCTGGACAGCCTGTTGCCCGCCCATCGCGCGCGCTACCTGCCCAGCGCCGCGGCATTGGGCCTGGCCTTTGTACTGCCGGCCTCGGTGTCGCTGATGATGGCCCTGGGCGCCGTGCTCACCTGGCTGGTGAGTTGCCGCTGGCCGAGCCTTACCGAACGCTTCGCGATCACCGCCGCCGCCGGGTTGATCGCCGGGGAGAGCATCACCGGCGTGGGCGCTTCCTTGTGGGCGATGGTTGCGAATTAGCGCAGGGCACTCCATTGCGATGGCGTAGTCTGTTTCATACCCCCCGTTAACCTTACGGAGCACCTTATGATCATCGTCCACCACCTCAACAACTCACGTTCGCAACGCATCCTGTGGCTGCTCGAAGAACTTGGCCTGCCCTATGAAATCAAGCGCTACCAGCGCGACCCCAAGACCAACCTGGCGCCGCCTGAGCTCAAGGCCATTCATCCGCTGGGCAAATCGCCGGTGATCGAAGACGGCGGCCACGTGCTGATCGAATCCGCCGCCATCATCGACTACCTGATCCGCCGACACGGCCAGGGCCGCCTGCAACCGGATCCGGCCAGCGCGGCCTACGACACGTACGTGCAATGGCTGCACTTTGCCGAAGGTTCGGCCATGCTGCCGTTGATGCTCAATCTTTATGTGGGCCGCCTCGGCGATGCCGGCGCGCCGTTGCACCCGCGTATCGAATCGGAAGTGGCCAATTATTTGGGTTACCTCAACGACGTGCTGGGGCAGACCCCGTACCTGGTCGGCGATGAGTTGAGCGGCGCCGACATCCAGATGAGCTTTATCGGCGAAGTGGCAGGGGCCCAAGGCAAGTTGCAGGCTTACCCGAACCTGGCGGCATGGGTGCAGAAGTTCCAGGCACGGCCTGCGTATCGCAAGGCGGTGGAGCAGGGCGGGGAGTATGCGTTTGCCAAGTGACTCCATAAGTATTGGCACAACTTTGTAGTGAGCGGGCTTGTCCCGCGCTGGGCTGCGAAGCGGCCCCAATCAAGCAACCTCGGATTATCTGGAACTCAGCGGCGTTTTTATTGGGGCGGCTTCGCCACCCAGCGCGGGACAAGCCCGCTCACTACAGGTGCTCCTGCGTTCTCAAAAAAAAGACTCGGCGAGGCTGCGAAGGGATCACCTCGGTGCCCCTGTTAGCCGCTACGCCTGTATCGCATCGCTTTCTCTCAGCGCACTGCTTGGATTATGCGCTTTCCATGGCTCTCGTCCATTTGCAAAATGCAAGCTCTAACCTAGCCATTGAGACCTGATCATGCCATTCGATACCTGGCTGCTCTACTTGGTTACCTGCTGCGGCATCGCAGTGGTACCCGGGCCGAACGCGTTATTGGCGCTGACCCATGGCGCGATCCATGGCAGCCGCAGAACACTGTTCACCATCACCGGCGGCGTGCTCGGTTTCGCCCTGGTGCTGACGCTGTGCGCGTTGGGCCTGGGCGCCTTGATCCAGGCTAGCGCCACTTGGTTCATGGCCTTGAAAATTGCCGGCGGGCTCTACCTGATCTGGTTGGGCCTGGGCCTGTGGCGCTCGGCTCCCATCAACCTCGATGCCCCCGCTACGACCGGCCTGCAACGTTGGTCGCTGTTCCGCCAAGGGCTGGTCTCAGCCATTTCAAATCCCAAGGCGCTGCTGCTGTTTACTGCGTTTATTCCACCCTTCCTGGACCCGCACCGCAGCATTGTCGCGCAGACGGCGGCGATCGCGCTGACCTACGCCGTCGTCGAGTTTGTTGTCGAATATACGGTCGCCAGCGCAGCGCACAAGGTCAGGCCTTGGCTGGCGCGAACCGGGCGACGGTTCAATAAAACCTGCGGCGGGTTCTTCGTGCTGTTCGGGGTGGCCTTGCCGATGCATGGCTGAGGCCCGTCTCACCGCACACGCGTGCGGCTCTGCACCGCCAGATCCAACGCCTTTTGCATGTCCAGCCGCGCCGAACGGCCTACGTCCTTGTCGTTGAGCTGATAGTTACGCTCCGACGGCAGGATCGGCGCGGTCAGGTCCTGCGCGTCGCTGCGTTCGAAGTCATTGTTGTCACCGATACTCATGGCGCTGCGGCGCAGCAACATGCGCAATTGCTCGGGCTGAAGCTGCGGGTTGATCGACAGCATCGCCGCCAGCAACCCCGCCACCATCGGCGTAGCGTAGGACGTGCCGCAATGTACCGCGCCGTCCTCACCCGCCTTTGCCGTCGACGCATGGGCGCAGGCCGCGGCGGTGATGTCCACGCGCATGTCCACGTTCGAAGAGCTGCGGGTGACCGCGTAAGCCGGGTCATCGATGGCGACCCCGCCGCGTTCACTGCGCTGGTGCCCGCCGACCACCAGCAGTTGTTCGGTGATAAAAGAGGAGGGCAGCCGGTAGTCATCCGTGCCGGAGAATGCCGAGCCGTTGCCCGCGGAGTTCACCACGATCACGTCCGGATGCTCCTTGCGCAGCCACAGGAAAAACTCCTCCAGCAACTCCTCATACCCGCTCATGGCGATACCCGAGCGCAGCAGCGAATCCACCTCATCGCCGTTGACGTCCCTGGCGCCGACACGATGAATCCCCCAGCTCCAGTTGAGCACCCGCACACCGTCCTCCACCAGGTTGACCGATGCGGCGATATTGGCCGTGATGCCGGCGTCGGAATTGCGGTCGACAATCACATCGAAACCACCGCTGGCCTTATCCAGCCCGCGCAGGAAACCGGTGTTGCCGCCATCGTCCCACTTCGCCGCAAGAATCCCGGCCACGGTGGTGCCATGCCCGTCTGGAGCACGTGTGTCGCGCGCGTAAACACAGGTGCGCTTGGGCGAACAGCCGCCCAGGTAGTCAGCGAAATCCGCTGTGTCGAAATCCACACCGCGCTCGATCACGCCCACACGCACCGGCTGCGGCACAATCGGCGTGTGCTGCCCCGGAAGCCGGCGCTGGTAGTAGGCGACCGCGTCGAGAAAGCGGTTGGCCGCCCATTCATCAGAGTCCGCCGCGGGTTTGCTCGGTGCCTTGGGAGGCGTCGCGGCGTGCTCGGATTCTTCGGCAGCGGACTCTTCGATCACCACCGCATCCACACTGGTTTCACTGCCCAGGCGCAGCACCAGGGCGTCACGCTGAACCAGGTCCTTGGCCGGCAGGCGCAGTTGAAACAGGTTCAACGGCGCGATACTGCCGACCACAGTGGCCCCGTATTTGTGGGCCAGGCGCTCGGCTTCCTGGCGACCGTCGTGGTCTTCTTCGATCAGCACGCTGACCAGGTCGACGTAGGTGGTCAGGCCGTCCATGTTCTTCGCCACTTCGCCCGGCGTCGCCGCGACTACATGGCTGTTGCGCAGGGTCAGCCAGGCCGCGTTGCTGCGGCGGGCGCCGTCTTCGAGCCAGAGCGGGCCGCTCTGGTGCTGCGCGCTGTCCAGGCGCAAGCGCAGCTGATTGCCGTCGCGTTGCAGCGCACCCGACGGCAGCGCCTTGCCGGCCAGTTTCAGTTGCGGCGTTGCATCGCCCAATCCGCCTACCTTCAGGCACCAGTCCTGCTGGCGGTTTTCCAACAGGTCGCCGCAGCGTTTCAGGTTTTCCAGGCGCAAGGGCTCCTGGGCAACGGCGCTTGTGCTTGCGGCCAGGGCGAAGAAGGTTGCGAGGACAGCGAGGCGTAGGGGCATGGGCAGGATCTTGGCCGGGGTGATGGTGTTCGGACTGCGATGAGGGGCGCTTCGTTCAGAGGATGCGATGCAATCTCAGCACCGATAGCGCTCAACTGAGGGAGCTGTCGAGCCCCAGCGAGGCTGCGAAGGCGGCGGTACTGCCAGCATCTTTATCGGCCGACCCACCGCTATCGCAGCCTCGCTAAAGCTCGGGAGCTCCCATAGGGGATCTACTTTGTCGGCGGTATTTCGGTTGTACCTGCGAACGCAATCTCTAGAGCAACGCAGATCAACTGTGGGAGCTGTCGAGCCCCAGCGAGGCTGCGAAGGCGGCGGTACTGCCGGCATTTTTATCGCCTGCCCCACCGCTTTCGCAGCCTCGCTAAAGCTCGACAGCTCCCACAGGAGATCTGCTGTGTGGGCGGGACCGGTTGTACCTGCAAACACAGTATTCAGCCGCGATGAAGATCAAATGTGGGAGCTGTCGAGCCCCAGCGAGGCTGCGAAGGCGGCGGCACTGCTGGCATCTTTATCGGCCGACCCACCGCTATCGCAGCCTCGCTAAAGCTCGGGAGCTCCAACGCACACTCAGTAGTTGAACTCCACTCCCGGCGCCCACTCCTAACTCATAACGTGCTTCATAGGACGAGGACGCCGCGATGATCGATCAGCAGCTTCACACCCACAAGCCCGGTGCGGTCTTCGAAACCGACCTGCCGGCGCGACTGGACCGGCTGCCCTGGGGCCGATTTCATACGCTGCTGGTATTCGCGCTCGGCATCACCTGGCTGCTCGACGGCCTGGAGGTGACACTGGCCGGTTCGGTGTCCGGCGCGCTGAAAGACAGCCCAGGCCTGCGGATGAGCAATGTCGACATCGGCCTGGCCGGCGGGGTCTACATTGCCGGCGCCGTGCTCGGTGCCTTGCTGTTTGGCTGGCTCACCGACCGCCTGGGCCGGCGCAAGTTGTTCTTCATCACCTTGTGGCTCTATATCGGCGCCACGGCGGCCACCGCGTTTTCCTTCAACCTGGAAACCTTCCTGCTGTTCCGTTTCCTCACCGGCATGGGCATCGGCGGCGAATACACCGCGATCAACTCGACCATCCAGGAATTCACCCCGGCGCGTTATCGCGGCTGGGTCGACCTGACCATCAATGGCACTTTCTGGCTCGGTGCAGCCCTCGGCGCTGGCGGGGCCATTGTGCTGCTCGACCCGCACGTGGTCGGCGGCGACCTCGGCTGGCGCCTGTGCTTCGGCATTGGTGCGGCGCTGGGCCTGATCATCCTGATCATGCGCCTATGGCTGCCGGAGAGCCCGCGCTGGCTGATGATTCACGGCCAGCACGACGAAGCGCGCCGCATCGTCGAAGGCATCGAAACCCGCCTGCGCGCCCAAGGCCACGACCTGCCCGCCGTCAGCAGCCCCCCCTTGCGCCTGCATGCCCGCGACCACACGCCGCTGCGCGAAATCTTCCACACCCTGTTTGTCAGCTTCCGCCGCCGCGCCCTGGTGGGGATGACCCTGCTCACCGCCCAGGCGTTCTTCTACAACGCCATTTTCTTCACCTACGCGCTGGTGCTCACCGACTTCTACCAAGTGCCCGCCGAGAAAGTCGGCTGGTACGTCCTGCCGCTGGCCCTCGGCAACTTCTGCGGCCCGCTGCTGTTGGGACGGCTGTTCGATGTGGTCGGCCGCCGCGTCATGATCAGCTCCACCTACGCGATCTCCGGCGTGTTGCTGGCGCTGAGCGGCTATGCGTTCCAGCAAGGCTGGTTCGATGTGACCCAGCAGGCGGTGGCGTGGATGGTGATCTTCTTTTTCGCCTCGGCGGCGGCCAGTTCGGCTTACCTGACCGTGGCGGAGACGTTCCCGCTGGAAATCCGCGCGCTGGCCATTGCGGTGTTCTACGCGTTCGGCACCGGGCTGGGCGGGATCATCGGGCCGACATTGTTTGGGCAGTTGATCCAGACACAGCAGCGCGGGAGTTTGTTGATCGGGTATCTGATCGGGGCCGCGCTGATGTGCGGCGCGGCGCTGGTGCAAGCGATCTGGGGCGTGGCGGCGGAGCGCCAGGCCTTGGAGAGCGTGGCCAGGCCGTTGTCGCAGGCGGGGGATTGAGCGTGATGCAGGGTCATCAGCGCTTCACTGACCCAGCGGTATCTTACGCAACCTGTAGTGAGCGGGCTTGCCCTAATGCCAGTCAGTTAAGCGCAATCCCCTGTGGGAGCGGGCTTGCTCGCGAAAGCGGTGGGTCAGTCAACATCAATGTTTGCTGTGCCGATGTCTTCGCGAGCAAGCCCGCTCCCACATTTGATCTTCGTTGCTTTAAGCATTGCGTTCGCTTAACTGATCGGCATTAGGGCTTGCCCGCGCTGGGCTGCTAAGCAGCCCCAATAAAGACACCACCGAATGCCAGATTAAAACCGCGTCGCCTGGTTTGGGGCGGCTTCGCCACCCAGCGCGGGGCAAGCCCGCTCACTACAGAGCTGTCGAGTCCCGGCCAGGCTGCGAGAGGGTCGGTACTTATCTGCCCGACTTGATCTTCGTCCACGCCCGCGTGCGCGCGCGTTCGGCATCACGGCCCAGGGGCTTGAGGGTATAGAGCGTGGCCATGGCTGCCTCGGTGGGGTACAGGTTGGGGTTGTTGCGAATCGCCGGATCAACCTGTTCGGTGGCGTCCTTGTTGGGATTGGGGTAGCCAACAAAGTCGCTGATCGGCGCGATCACCTGCGGCTGCAGCAGGTAGTTGATAAAGGTGTAGGCGTCCTGCGGGTTGCTGGCACCCTTGGGGATGGCGAGCATGTCGAACCAGATTGGCGCGCCTTCCTTGGGCAGGCGCATGTCCACGGTGACGCCGTTCTTGGCTTCCTTGGCGCGGTTGGCAGCCTGGGAAAAGCTGCCGGAGTAACCAACGGCCACGCAAATGTCGCCGTTGGCGATATCGGCCATGTACTTGGAGGAGTGGAAGTAGGTGATGTAAGGACGGATTTTCATCAACAGCGCCTCGGCCTTGACGTAGTCCTTGGGGTTGCTGCTGTTGGGGTCCAGGCCCAGGTGTTGCAACGCCAGTGGCAGGATTTCCGAGGGCGAATCGAGCAGCGCCACGCCGCACTGTTTGAGCTTGCTGATGTTCTCTTCCTTGAAGATCAGGTCCCAGCTGTCGACCGGCGCGTCGGCCCCCAGCGCGGCCTTGACCTTGTCCGGGTTGAAGCCGATCAGGATGGTGCCGTACATGTAGGGCACGGCGAATTTATTGCCGGGGTCGTTGGCCTCGATCAGCTTCATCAGCTTGGGGTCAAGGTGGTTCCAGTTCGGCAACTGGCTGCGGTCCAGGGGTTGGAACACCCCGGCTTCAATCTGTTTGGCCAGGAATACGTTGGACGGCACCACCACGTCGTAGCCGGCGTTGCCGGTGAGCAGCTTGGCTTCAAGCGCTTCGTTGGTATCGAAGATGTCGTACACCAGCTTGATCGCAGGGTTCTGCGCCTTGAAGTCCTCCAGCGCCTTGGGCGTGATGTAGTCGAACCAGTTATAGACCTTGAGGGTTTTGTCCTCGGCGTGGGCCATGCCACTGGCAACGGCCGCGCAGAGCACGAGTGACTTGAGCATGTTCATTGGGCTGCCCCTTCAAAACCTTCGAGAACGTTGACGGCATTGATGCCGATTTCTTCCACCGCGTAGCCGCCTTCCATCACAAACAGCGTGGGCTTGCCCAGGCCGGCGATGCGGGCTCCCATGGCCAGGTAGTCCGGGCTGTCGAGCTTGAATTGCGAAATCGGGTCGTCCTTGAACGTGTCCACACCCAGGGAGACCACTATGACGTCGGCGCCATAGCGCTCGATCTCTGCGCAGGCCTGTTCAAGCGCGGCGCTCCAGGCTTGCCAGCCGGTGCCTGCCGGCAGCGGGTAGTTGAAGTTGAAGCCTGCCCCGGCGCCTTCCCCGAGCTCGTCCGCATACCCCAGGAAAAACGGAAACTCCGCTTCCGGGTGCCCGTGGATCGAGGTGAACAGCACGTCGTTGCGCTCATAGAAAATCGATTGGGTGCCGTTGCCATGGTGGTAATCCACATCCAGGATCGCGACCTTTTTGTGGCCCTGGTCGAGGAACGCCTGAGCGGCGATGGCGGCATTATTGAGGTAGCAATAACCGCCCATGAGATCACCGGCGGCATGATGCCCCGGCGGGCGGCACAGGGCGAAAGCACTGCGGGCGCCTTGCTGGACAGCGGCCTGGGCGGTGAGGGCAACCTGCGCAGCGCTGTAGGCTGCTTGCCAGGTGCCGGCGGTAATCGGTGCGCCGCCGTCGAAGCTGTAATAGCCCAACTGGCCGTGCAGGCTGGTGGGCAATACCGCTCGCAGCGTACGCGCGGGCCAGGTGTAGGGCAGCAGGTCGCCGTCCTGGCCGAACTCGGTCCAGCGCGCCCAGGCCCCCTGGAAAAAGTCGAGATAGTCGCGGCTGTGGATGCGTTGCAGTGGTGCCAGGCCAAAATCCTGCGGTGCCTGCACCGGCCCCAGATGACGGTGCTTGACCCGTTGCAGCACATGGTCGGCACGCGAGGGCATTTCAAAGCAGGGCATCAGTTGCCCGTCCATCAGTTCACAGCGGCCGTGATGCAGGTGGTGATCATCGGAGTAGATGGTCAGCATGTTGTTGTTCTCCGCAGGCTGTATCGGTGCATGCAGTCTTGCGGTGGGCGCGGTTTTTGAGAACGTCGGGAGCGGCCAAAAGGGGATAAATATGGCCAAAGTGTTTGTCCGCAATTCGACCCTTTATGGGGCGTTACCCGCGATATCGGCTTGGCGCGACGCCACTCCAGCGCACAAAGGCGTGCCTGAAGCTTGCGGTCTCGCTGAAGCCCAGGGTCTCGGCGATTCGATGGATTGGCCAGTGGTCTTCGGCCAGCAGTTGCTTGGCGCGTTCGAAACGAAGCTCGTCGAGCAGTTCCTGATAGCTGCAGCCCAGCTCATGCAAATGTCGACGCAGGGTGCGCGCCGAGCAGTTCATTTGAACGGCCAGCCCGTCCAGCCCAGGTGCGGCGCGCAGTTGCCCCGCCAGCAACTGGCGGATGCGCCCCAGCCAGGCCTCGCGCCCGGTAAATTCGGTGTTCTGTTTGCGACAGCGCTCGGCCATGGCGTGATGGGTTACGGCGTCGGCCAGTGGCAGAGGTTGCTCCAGCCAATGTTTATCAAAGGCAAACGCGTTGGTCGTGGCCTGGAACTGTAACGGGCAGTCGAAACACTCGGCGTAGCGCGCGCGATAATCCGGCGCATCGTACTCGAACCGCGCGCTCAGCAACGGCAGCGGATGGCCGAGCAAGTCGTCGCAGATGACCTTCAACGACGCCAGGCACAGCTCCACATTGAAGGCGGTGAGCGCCGGGTTTTCGCGGTAGTCGCCAGCGGTAAACCAGACCCGTTCGCCGTCCTCCTTAAGGCTCAGCTCGAACAGTGTTCCCAGCAGCGCCGGATAACGCAGGGCCAGGCGCAAAGCGTCACCGAAAGTGGCACTGGTGAGCAGGGCATAGCCGAGCATGCCGTACGACGAGACATGCATGCGCCGGCCCACGCTCAGGCCGATATCACGCTGCAGCGCCACGGCGTTGGCGCACACTTGCATCTCCTGATGCGTGGCGATGCGCGTATCGGCACGGCTCAAGTCCGCCGCGCAGATACCGCTGCCGGCCAGCAGCGTCGCGGCGGGCCAGCCTTGCGCCTCGAACGTGCTGAGTACCAGCGAGACAGCATTGAGGGTGGTGAGATGGGAATGCAACATGGCGACTTCCAGCCAGGGGATGGCTGGAAAGGGCAGCAAGTAATGTGCCGAAGCCCGCGGCTAACGCCTGTTCGATGCCGTGTAGGCGCGCGCCTGCTGCCTATTTCGGCACAAAGCGGCCCCTTTTTTTCGCAACCGGTCTACCATGCCAGCCCCGGCAGTGGTTCACGCGCTACCGACCCCATTCTTAAAAGGTGCTGCAATGTCCATCGATCAAATCTCCCTGCCTAAAGGCGTAGGCCCTCACGCCATCAAGCTTCTTGAAGCCATCACCGGCGCGTCCACCCATGAAGAACTCAACCGCGCCGGCGGTAAAGCCGAGGGTTTTGTGCTGGGCCTTGAGTCCACCAAGGCCATTAAAAGCCAGATCGCCGAGTCGCTGTATGTGGCTTACGACGACGCGGCGAGTAATCGGGCGGGTGAGTTGAAGGGCTGAGAGCCTGGCCTCACACCTGATACAGCGCACGAATCTCCTCTACTGCCCGCTCCCCGATCACCACACACGGCGCCATGGTGTTGCCGCTGGTCACGTGCGGCATGATCGAGGCGTCGGCAATCCGCAGGCCTTGCACGCCGTACACCCGCAGGCGGCTGTCGACCACCGACATCGAATCCCGACCCATTTTCGCGGTGCCGCATTGGTGCCAATAGGTCATGGCGGCATTGCGTGCGTAGTGTTCCAACGCGCGCGCGTCGAGGTTGCCCGGCAAGCATTCACCTTTGACCAGGCCTTTGAAGGCGGCCTGCGCGCCCAGTTCCTGGACGAAGCGCAGGTTGTCCAAGGCGCTGCGCAGGTCGTCCGGGTGCGACAGCGTGTTGGGCTGGATGATCGGCGCGTCGTCATAGCGTGGGCCGGACAAGGTGACGTGGCCACGGCTCTGCGGGTGGGCGAGGCCGGCGAACATGGTCCAGCCGTGGGCAGGCACGCCCAGGTGGGCGTTTTCGGCGCTGGGCACCGGGAATTCGGCTTGGCAGTGGAACATGTCCGGCAGGCGCAGGGCGTTGTCGCTGCTCCAGTACAAGGTGGCTTCGGAGCCGCCGTGGCCGATGGGTTGTGGCGTGGTGTATTCGAAGATGGCGGCAAACGACACGTGGTCCTGATGGTTGGCGCCGACACCGGGCAGGTGCTGGACCACCGGGATGCCGTGGCGTCGCAGTGCCTGTTCAGGCCCGATGCCGGATTGCATCAGCACCTTGGGCGTATTGATCGCGCCGAGGGACAGGATTACCTCGTGGCCGGCGAAGTAGCACTGGGGTTGCCCCTGTTTCAGCGCCTCAACCCCCACCACGCGCTGGCCCTCGAACAGCAGCCGGCTCACCCATGTATCGGTCAAGACAGTCAGGTTAGGCTGGCCGCGCCGTGGGTGGACATACGCGCGGTAGATGGAATGGCGCTTGCCGTCCTTGATGATCAGGTCGTTGAAGGCCGCGCCGCCTCGGCCTTCCATCATCAGGCCGTTGGGGTTGTCGAAGGTGGGGATGTCCATTGCGCTGGCGGCGTCGAGCATGGCGTGTGCGATCGGCTGGGCGGGCGCGGCAGGCTGGACATGCACCGGGCCGCCGGTGCCGCGTCGGCTGGGGTCGGCGTTGCCCTGGTAGTCCTCGATGCGCTGGTACAACTTGAGCACGGAGGCGTAATTCCAGGCCGGGTCGCCGCTTTCCGCGGCGAAGTCCTCCCAATCGTTTTTATGCCCGCGCGCCCACAACATCACGTTGATGCTCGACCCGCCGCCCAGGCCGCGGCCCATGTTGAGCGGGATCTGCCGGTCATTGATATGCGGGTTGGCGGCGGCGGTGAAGTTCCAGTCGCGCTCACTGCCCAGGTTCATGGGCCAGTGGCTGGGCTGCTCGATATCGGGGTGTTCGTCGTCGCTGCCTGCTTCGATCAGCAGCACGCGTACCTCGGGGTTTTCTGCCAGCCGGCCCGCGACCACGGAGCCGGATGCGCCGGCGCCACATACAATGAAGTCGAACGTGTTGTCAGGCATGAATCCATTTCCATCCGTTTGATATGCGCAAGGCCAGGCACTTACTTTTCCGTGCGTTCTTGATAAGTGCCCGGCCCATGGTAAGAATGCCGGGCGTTACTGGCTTTGCTGCACCGCCTGGATGATCACCTTGGCCACATCGGCCGGGCGTGATTGTTGAGGCACATGGCTGGCCTGGATCTCAGTGACCTGGGCGCCGATTTTTTTCGCGAAGGCGCGCTGCAGGTCAGGTTGGATCATGCGGTCGTCGCGGGCGACCACGTACCAGGACGGCTTGCCTTTCCAGGCGGCGGCGCTGGTTTTGTCGTCAAACGCCGAGGCGCGGATCGGCCCTTGGGTGGCGGCCATCACGGCGGTCTGTTCTGCCGGCAGGTCCTGGGCGAAGCCGGTGGCCATGCCTTGGGCGGTCATGTAGAGGAAGCCGTTTTTATCGGCAGCGATGTCTTTGACGCCGGCCGGGGCGGGGTAGTCTTTGCCCAGGTCTTTGCTGGCCTGGCCGGCATCCGGGGCAAAGGCGGCGACGTAAACCAGGCTGCGTACTTTCTGGTCGGTGCCGGCCTGGCTGATCACGGTGCCGCCCCACGAATGCCCGACCAGCACGACGTTGCCGTCCTGGTTATTGAGCACGCGTTGGGTGGCGGCGACATCGTCTGCCAGCGAGGTGAGCGGGTTTTGCACCACGGTGACCTTGATGCCTTGGGTCTGCAGCAGCGGCACCACCTTGGCCCAGTCGGAGCCGTCGGCGAAGGCACCGTGCACGATCACCACCGAAGGTTGGGCGGCGAAGCTGGCGCTGGCGAAGATCAAGGTGGTCATGGCGAGTGCGAGAGCGATTGCTTTGGGCTTGAACATGGCGGTGTCTCCTGTTGGGGTGTCGCCAGTGTCGGCATTGCGCGGCGGTACGGGTATCGGTCGTTTATCCGAGGCCGGCCATTTAATGAGTGCGGAGAAACAAATGGACGAAACGGACTGCATTGAAATGGACGGCGCGATCCTGGCCCTGTCCATGGTCGGCGACCTGAGCATGGGCCAGCCGTTTGGCCAGTCGCGGCGAACGGCGCGCCTGGTGCAGTTGCTGGGCCAGGCCTGCCACGGTGACGGCGACCACATCGACATCGGCCGCCAGGTGGCGTTGCTGCGGTGGTCGGGCTGCACGGCGAATGCGGACGGTTTCAGCGAACTGTTGGGCGACGACGTGCAGGGGCGCAACGCGATGCTCAGCCAGACCCTCGACGCAGCAGGCGCACGCGCCGTAGGCCAGGCGACGTCGCTGGCGCAGGTGCATTGCGAGGTGTCCGGCGATATCGCCCGGACCTTGGGGCTCAATGCTGGCGTGGAACAGGGCCTGCGCAATGTGTTCGAGCAGTTCGACGGCGGCGGCAGGCCCTTCGGCTTGCGCCACCCGCAGGTGCCCGAAGTGGTTTACCTGGTGGTGCTGGCGGGCGACCTGGAGATTCTGTCGCGGGTTCATGGCCTGGAAATGGCGCTGCAATGGATCGCAGGCCAGCGTGATCAACGCTATCCGGCCGCGCTGATCGCCGAACTCACGCGCCATGCCGGGGATTGGCTGGAGCAGTTGCGTTCAGTGCAAGAGTGGCCGGCTTGTGCGCGCGCCGAGCAGCGTGAGGTACCGTTAACGTTGGTGGGCGACGTGATCGATCTCAAGTTGCCCTGGCTTGCCGGTTATTCGCGGCGCTCGGCAGAATTGGTACGCGTGGCGGCGGGGCTGTCCGGAATGTCCCAGTCCAGCGCCAATCACCTGAGCCAGGCGGCGTTGATCCACGGCATCGGCCGCGCCGCAGTGCCCAATCGTATCTGGAATACGCCCGGTGCACTGCTCGACGGCGACCTCGAGCAGGCCCGATTGGTGCCTTACTGGACCTCACGCGTCTGCGGCCAGATCCCGGCGCTCACCGTGCCCGGGCAACTGGCGGCCCATGCCTACGAGCGGCTCGACGGCAGCGGCTACTTCCGCAGCCTCAGCGGCGACGCGCTCACAGACGAGCACCGCTTGCTGACGGCCACCCTGGCCTGGACCGCGTTGCGCAGTGATCGCCCCTGGCGCCCGGCATTCAGCGAGGACGATGCGGCACGCCTGATGCTGGATGAGGCGCAACAGGGCCGCTTCGACACGCGCGCCTGCCAAACCGTGATCGCTGCGGCGCGTGGCGAGCTTTCAGTCAAAGCCTGCAAGGCCAGCAATGGCCCGCTCACCGAGCGCGAAACCGAGATTTTGCAGCGCATCAGCAAGGGCGGCAGCAACAAGGAAGTCGCGCGCCAGCTCGGCATCAGCCCGAGCACCGTGCGCACTCATGTGGAGAGTGTGTTTCGCAAACTGCACTGCACCACGCGGGCGGCGGCGACGCTCAAGGCGTTGACGTTGGGGTTGATTTGAGTACCGTCGTTTGCTTGATTGCTGAGTCGTGATGTTTGCCGGACTTATTCCGGCACCTTTGTAGTGAGCGGGCTTGTCGAATCGTCGCACCGCCCGCGCGGTGGCGAAGCCGCCCCAAACCAGGCGACTCGGTTTTATCTGTAAATCGGCGGTGACTGTATTAGGGCGGCTTCGCCACCCAGCGCGGGGCAAGCCCGCTCACTACAGGCGTTGGCGTTAGGGTTGAGTGAGCACTGCGCGTCTGCTGGATCGCCGCGTCGTTGTATGTGGCATATGACGACGCGGCGAGTCATCAGGCGGTGAGTTGAAAGGCTGGCAATTAAGCGGAGCAGGGCGCTTCGCGGTCCAGGAGTTTGGCAGTGAGCAGTACACCCAGTTCGCTCAGTTGGTGGATGGCCAGGGCGATGTCGCGGTGTTTGCCGCACAGGTCTTCGGACAGGTCGAGCAGCAGGGTGCTGACGGAGGTGAAGGTTTCGTAGCTGTTGGTGATGAGGGTTTCGTTACTGGCGTTGGGAGCGACGCTGAAGAGGGCGGTTGGATCTGTAGCCATTGTTAAGTTCCTTGCTTGAGGCCACGACCCGGTCGCTACTAAACAATAGGGCGGTGGCTGTACGCAGGTTAGTAGACCGGTGGAACCTAACAAAACCGGCGCGCCCGAGGGCGCCCTGCGCACAGCCACCATCAAGCGTAGACGGGAACGTCTGATCGATGAAGCTTGTGCACCTGTTAGGTTGAACCGTGGGCTACTAAACCCGATCACCGAGACGTCGGCGACCGGAGCACCTTAGAGACGGCCACCCCAGCGCACAAGCCGGCGGATTCTGACGTACGCGTAGGCAATGGGGCAAGGTGCCGGGTGGGTTTGGGATTTGTCTGAAGGACCCTGGGTATCCATACGATCTGTAGTGAGCGGGCTTGCCCCGCGCTGGGTGGCGAAGCCGCCCCAATACAGTCGCCGCCGATTTACAGATAAAACCGAGTCGCCTGGTTTGGGGCGGCTTCGCCCCCCAGCGCGGGGCAAGCCCGCTCACTACACCACGATGTGTCCGGTCCATACACGCGGTGTAAAAGGCACGCGGCGTTGGTGTAGGCTCAGCGGCCCGAACGCCGCTGAAAGCACAAGGAATGCCCATGACATTGACCGTCAAAACCCTGCTCGACCTGGCCATGGCCAACCCGATCAACGCCCAAATCACCGCGCGTTTGCCGGACCTCGGCGTGGACCAGTGCTTTCTCACGGCGGGCTGTCTGTTCCAGGCGGTGTGGAATCATCAGTCGAACCTGCCGGCCGCCCATGACGTCAAGGACTACGACGTTTTCTACTTCGATACCGACCTGTCCTACGAGGCTGAGGACGCCGTGATCCGCGCAGCCGATGCACTGTTCCAAGACCTGGGCGTCAACGTCGAAGTGAAGAACCAGGCGCGGGTCCACCTCTGGTATGGCGAGCGGTTTGGCCGTCCGTATCCGCAGTTGCATACGGCCAAGCAGGGGATTGATCGTTACCTGGTAGCGGGTACGTGCATCGGCTTGGAGATTGCCACGGGTGAACTGTATGCGCCGTATGGCTTGGAGGATGTGGCGCAGGGCGTGCTGCGCATCAACCCGCTGCATGCGGAGCCTGCGTTGTTTGCGCAAAAGGCGCGCAGTTACCAGGCGCGTTGGCCTTGGCTGAAGATCATCGAGCCGGGTTCAGCCCAGTAACCCTCCCACTGCGCCGCAGCCGGCCACGACCAGCCAGGGCGGCAGCCGCCCAACGGTCAACGCTGCCAGGGCGATCAGCGCCAGGGCGAAGTCCGCCACGCTAAAAATCGCGCTGGTCCACACCGGCTGGTACAACGCCGCGAGCAAGAGCCCCACCACCGCCGCGTTGACCCCGGCCAGTGCGGCTTGGGTGCGTGGGCTGCGGCGCAGGGTAGCCCAGAAGGGCAGCGCGCCCATCACCAGCAGAAACGACGGGGCAAAGATCGCCAACAGGCCAATCACGCCCCCCAGCCAGCCCGTCGGCGCATGATTCATCGACGCGCCGAGGAAGGCGGCGAAGGTGAACAGCGGGCCCGGCACGGCTTGCGTGGCGCCATAGCCGGCGACGAATACATCATTGCTCACCCACTGCGGTGTCACCACTTCGGTTTGCAGCAGTGGCAACACCACATGGCCGCCGCCGAATACCAGCGAACCGGTGCGATAGAAAGCATCCACCAAGGCCAGGGTCGGGTTGGGCAGCCAACCGGCCAGGATCGGCAGGCCCGCCAGCAACAGCGCAAACAGCCCCAACCACAAGGCGCCTGCGCGGCGGCTGATGGCGATCGGCAGCGCGTCATGCTCGGTACTTGGCGCTGGCTTAAACAGCAGCAGACCGGCGAGGCCCGCAAGGGCGATTACCCCGACCTGGCCCCAGGCGGACGGTTCCAGCAGCGCCGCGCAGGCCGCGATCAGCATCAGCGTAATACGCACCACGCCCCGGCACAGGTTGCGCGCCATGCCCCAAACGGCCTGGGCTACCACCGCCACGGCCACGACTTTAAGACCGTGCAGCACGCCGGAGGGAATAGCGTTGCCGTAATGGGAAAGGCCCGTGGCGAACAGGATCAAGGCAATGGCTGACGGCAGTGTAAACCCGGCCCAGGCAGCAGCCGCACCACCGTAACCCGCGCGGGACAGGCCCAGTGCAATGCCCACCTGGCTGCTGGCCGGGCCGGGCAAGAATTGGCACAGCGCGACCAGGTCCGCGTAGCTGCGTTCGCTGAGCCAGCGCCGCCGGGTCACGAACTCGGCGCGAAAGTAGCCCAAATGGGCGATGGGCCCGCCGAACGAGGTGAGGCCCAGACGCAGGAAGATAAGGAACACCGACCAAGGGCTGTTGGAGGAGGAGGCGAGCGGGTTGGCCAAGGTTGGATCTCGGGTAGAGGGCTAAGCTGTGGGAGGGCTTCCCGGCACCATAACCAATTTTGATGACGCGCAGAAGAGATGGCATTTTTTCGGCCTTCATTGAATTTTTGCGCTCGGGTTCGAGTCATTCAAGCAGAGCGTTGCTTTCTAACTACTTCACCTCAAGGACTGACGATGACCTTTTTTATCTTCCTGCTCGCCTGCGCCGCCGCCGCCAGCACCGGCATTATCTTCAAGCCGGGTGCCTGGTATGAATCGTTGGCCAAGCCCAGCTTCACCCCGCCCAATTGGCTGTTCCCGGTGGCCTGGACGATCATCTACTTGCTGCTGGCCTGGGCCGGTTATCGCCTCAGCCTGATCCCGGGCAGCCAGATCGTGTTGGCCTTGTGGGCGGCGCAGATCGCCTTGAACACACTGTGGACGCCGGTGTTCTTCGGCGCTCATCGCGTCCTCGCGGGGATGGTGATTATTACCGTACTGTGGCTTACCGTGGCGGCGATGGTGGTGTTGGCGGTGCGCCTGGACCTGATCACCGGTTTGATCCTGTTTCCTTACCTGGCGTGGTTGTGCGTTGCGGCGGCGCTGAATTTCTCGATCCTGCGAAATAACCGTTAATGGCCTTCACGCCCTGGCCCGCCAGTGAGCCCGAACTGGCCCAGATGCGCCGCTTCAACCAGACACTTGCCTGGTTGCCGCGCTTCAAGATCCGCAATCGCGTCACGCCGCGTTTGATCCAGGCGCTGTTGCGTGCCAGCCAAACCATCAAGCGCGCACCTGCGGTGGAAATAAAGCGGGTGAACGGGGTTCCGGTGCGGATCCTGCGGCCGGGTGGCAGGCCCAAGGGGGTTGTGCTGGACATCCACGGCGGCGGCTGGGTGATTGGCAATGCGCAGATGGATGACGACCTCAACCTGGGCATGGTCAACGCATGCGATGTAGCGGTGGTGTCGGTGGATTATCGGCTGGCGGTCGACACGCCGGTCGAAGGGTTGATGGAAGACTGCCTGGCGGCCGCGCGGTGGTTGCTGACCGCCGATGAGTTCGCCGACCTGCCGGTGTTCGTTGTTGGCGAATCGGCTGGCGGGCACCTGGCGGCGGCGACCTTGCTGGCCTTGAAACAATGGCCCGAACTGCTCAAACGGGTAAGCGGGGCGGTGTTGTATTACGGCGTCTACGATCTGACCGGCACACCCAGCGTGCGCACGGCGGGGCCGCAGACGCTGATGCTGGATGGGCCGGGCATGGTCGAGGCGCTGCGGATGCTGACGCCGGGGTTGAGTGACGACGAGCGTCGCCAGCCGCCGTTGTCGCCGCTGTATGGCGATTTTTGCGGGTTGCCGCCGGCGTTGATGTTTGTGGGTGAACTGGATCCGCTGAAGGATGACACGCTGTTGATCGCCGAACATTGGCCAGAGGCAGAGGCGCATCTGTTGCCGGAGTCGGCGCATGGGTTCATCCATTTTCCGGTGGCGATGGCAGCCAGTGTGCTCGCCTGCAGCCACACATGGATAGCGCAGCGGATGCTCCTGATAAACGTGTAGTGAGCGGGCTTGTCCCGCGCTGGGCGTGAAGCGGCCCCAAAACCAGGCGCCATAATTTTACCTGACACACAGCGGCGGTCCGATTGGGGCGGCTTCGCCACCCAGCGCGGGGCAAGCCCGCTCACTACAGGGAGATTTGTCAGCCCTTGACGAAGGTATAACCGCAGGAATCGGATAGCCGCAGGTGTCCGGGATCCCGCCTTATAGCGGCTCGCCAAGCGTGGGTGTTTCTCGGGCCGGGTAGACCGGGCATAGGGCAATTGAACTTAAAAGTTGATCACTTGGTCAGCTAATTAAGCAGCTCCGTTTCCCTTATCAGGACTTTTCCATGCGCGATTACACGCTCAACTACCTGTTCAACGGCGAACCCCGTACCCACACATTCGGGCTCAAGCAACCCGAGTTGCCCGTGCATGAGGCGGCGTTGCACTTGCTGCAATTGCATTTGGGCGATGCGGAGAATGGATTGGTCCTGCCTCCTGCGGATGCGACGCCGGAGGAAGTTTTGCAGCAGGCGCGGGTGATGGGGATAACCGAGATCGAGGTGCTATAACGAAAGGCCCAGCACCTGCTGCAGATATCAAGGCAACAGCGATCAAATGTCGGAGCGGGCTTGCTCGCGAATGCGGTGTATCAGTCAATAATTAATCAACTGATCGACCGCTTTCGCGAGCAAGCCCGCTCCCACATTGGATTTTTGGTGTTTTCGTAAGCGTGCGCTAGTTAGGGCGCAACCGCAGTATCTGCGCCCCATCGAACGGGTCTGTGAGGTAGTGAGCCTGCACGCCAAACGTCTGCTGCAGCCGTTGCGGCGTCAGCACCTCCAGCGGCTGACCCAGCGCCACCAGCCGGCCGTGATCCAAGACTGCCAGCCGGTCACAGGTCAGCGCCTGGTTCAGATCATGCAGCGCAACCAAGGTGGTCACCGGCAACCCCTGTATCCCCTTCAATATCCCCAGTTGATGTTGGATATCCAGATGATTGGTCGGCTCATCCAGCAGCAGGATCTGCGGGCGTTGCGCCAGCGCGCGGGCGATGTGCACGCGCTGGCGTTCGCCGCCGGAGAGGCTGCGCCAGGCGCGCTGGCTCAGGTGGGTGGCGTCGACGTCATGCAGGGCCTGGTTGACGATGGCGTCGTCCTCGCTGGACCACGGGCTCAGCGCCGACAGCCACGGCGTGCGCCCCAGTGCCACGGCATCAAAGACACGGATCGCATCGTCGGTGTCGGCCTGTTGCTCCACCACCGCCAGTGTCTGCGCGATGGCGCGACGGGACAGCTCGCCCAATCGCGCACCGCCCAGCCGCACCTCACCGCAGGCCGGCGTACGCAAGCCGGCGAGCAGTTTGAGCAGGGTGGATTTGCCGGAGCCGTTCGGCCCGACGATGCCCAGGGTTTCACCCAAGTGCACGTCCAGGTGAATATCACGCAGTAGTTGGGCTTCACGCACCTTGAAGCCCAGCCCGCTGCAACTGAGTACCGTCATCGCGCGTTCCTCCGGCCGATCAGGATCAGCGCGAACACCGGTGCGCCGACCAGTGCCGTGACCACACCGACCGGAATCACTTGGCCCTTGATCAGCGTGCGCGACAGCACATCCGCCGCGATCAAAAACAGCGCGCCACCCAACGCACTGGCCGGCAGCAGGCGCGAATGCCCGGTGCCGAGCAACAGGCGCACGGCGTGGGGAATGACCAGCCCGACAAAACCGATGGAGCCGACAATCGACACCATCACCGCCGTCACCAGGGCCGCGCAACCCACCAGCACGAACTGCACGCGCCGCACGGGAATACCGAGGGACGCCGCCGAGTCGCTGCCGAAGGTAAACGCGTCCAACGCCCGACGGTGCCACAGGCACACCGCCAACCCTGCGACCGCCACCGGCACCGCCAGCCACACCGAGGGCCAGCGCACGCCGCTGAGGTTGCCCAGCAGCCAGAACAGGATGCCGCGCGCCTGTTCGGAACTGGCGGACTTGGTGATCAGGAACGCGGTGAGCGCATTGAACAGCTGCGAACCGGCAATGCCGGCGAGGATGATCTGGCCGGTGCCGCTGGAGGAACCGCTGGCGCGCGCGAGCAGGATCACCAGGGCGAATGCCGCCATTGCCCCGGCAAACGCACCGGCCGACAGCGACACCAGCCCGCCACCGACGCCCATCAATGCCACCAGCACCGCGCCGGTCGAGGCGCCGGCGCTGATGCCCAGCAGGTACGGATCGGCCAGCGGGTTGCGCAACAACGACTGCAGGATCACCCCGCACGTCGCCAGCCCGGCACCGCAGGCGGCGGCGACCAGCGTGCGCGTCAGCCGATAGTTCCACACCACGCCTTCATCGATGGGGTCCAGCACATAACCGGCAGCCCATAGTTTGTTGGCGAGTACCTGCAGCACCACTTGCGGCGAGATGGCGGTTTCGCCGATGGCCACGCCGGCGAGCACAGCGATCAGCAGCAAGGCCAGGGCGAGTAGGGCGCGGATCATTTGCGCAGGTCGTAGCCGTCGATGGCGGCCGCCAATTGTTCAAGGCCGTCGAACGTGCGAATGCTGGCCTGCAACGCCATGGCGTCGAGAATGATGATGCGGTTGTTTTTAACCGCGTCCATGTTGCGCGTCACCGGATCGCTGCGCAAAAAAGCGAGTTTCTTTTCATGATCGTCAGCGGGGTAGCGGCGGCGGTCCATGCGTGCGATCACCAGGAAGGTCGGGTTGGCCTTGGCAATGGTTTCCCAGCCGACGGCGGGCCACTCTTCATCGGACTGCACCACGTTGTGCAAGCCCAGCGTCTGCAGCATGAATTCGGGAACGCCTTTATGGCCGGCCACGTACGGGTCGCTGGCCATTTCGGAACTGGAGAACCACACCAGTGCGCTGGCGTGCTTGAGGCCTTTGTTTTGCACGGTGGCGATGGACTTGGCCAGACGCGCCTTGAGTTCGTCATTTAACTGCTGGCCGCGATCCTGTACGTCGAAGATCTGCGCCAGTTGGCTGATGCTTTTGTAAATGGTCTCGATGCGAAACGGCTGCAGTCGCGTGCCGTCGGCGCCCACCAGGTTGTCCTTGCCTTCGCAGTCGGAAGGCAACAGATAGGTCGGGATCTTCAGTTCATGGAATTGCTCGCGCGTACCCACTACACCGTGCGCGCCGACCACCCATTCCAGCTCGGCGGCTACCAGTTGCGGGCGCTTGGCGATCACCGCTTCGAAGCTCGGCTCGTTGTTGGCCAGGCGCTCGATGGTGTCGTTCTGCGTCTTGAACTGCGGCAATACGCTGTTGAACCACAGCGACGTGCCGACCACTTTGTCGCCCACGCCCAAGGCATACAGCATCTCGGTAGCTGCCTGGCCGATGGTCACGCTGCGGGCGGGCGCTTGCTGGAAGCTGAGGTGGCTGCCGCAGTTTTCCACGCTCAGCGGGTAGTGGGTGGGCGCGGCGTGGGCCAGGGCACAGAAGCCGATGCCGGCGAGCAGGGCGGTAACGCGTGGCAGCATGGAGCGATCTCCGGGTGAACCGTACGTGGAACTGGGGAGGTACGGTATTGGAAATAGACGCTCGAGCGCTGTGGTACAGGCAGGCAAGAATGTCCTTCCCGGACACCCCGCCGGTTAGTGATAGAGCTTGCGCCGGCAGGTCTCCTGACTGATGCGTCGTCGCCACGCTCCAGCCTTCCCGGACGGGTCCAGTGGCATCAAGGAGCAGGCTCGGCACCTACAGTTGCGGGGGCAGTTCCGATTGGCGCGGGTGTACCGCGCTTCGGATTCCCTATTAGTCCCGTTTGGGAACCGGCGCGGTATGGTAGTTGATTAGCGCCTGGCGAAATAGCCCAAGGCGCGTCCCGTCAGAGACGAATGTCGTCCGGGCCCTGGATCAGCGCTTCGATGCGCGTGCCGGTGGCGCGCTCTTCGTTGCTGAAGCCGTCGTAGTCGGCCAGGTTGGCGAAACGGATGCCGGTCAGGCGTTCGATCTGGATCACGCTGCGCTGGTAGGTCCTGAGCTGGCCGAACATCAGGTCGAGCTGGCCCAGTTCGCGGCTCTGGTCAATCATGTAGGCGCTGGCGGAGGGTTTGCCATCATCGCTGAGGTAAGCGACGACTTTCCAGAACGCCTTGGGGATCTTGACGCCCCGGTACACCCGGTCGTCGTCGCTGAACACCGGGCCGGTAAACACCGTTGCGCGGGCTTTCCAGCGTTGGGTGTTATCGAGGATGTAGTCCTCGAGTTCCAGCCAGGTCTTCTGGTTGAACCCGCTCATCTGCGGCGAGCAGTTGGTGAAGTGGAAGGTGTCGAAGTTGGCGGTCTTCGCCTCGTCGCCCCAATTGGGGTCTTGCCGGCGTACCAGGTGGCCGCGATCCAGACCGTTGCCAGCGTACAGGTCCTCGCCCACCTGTGCGTCGATCGGCAGGCGACCGTCGTAGGCCCAGGTGTCGTTGCTGCGGGCCACGTCCACATGCTGCGCGCCATCGATGTTGGCGCCTACATACAGCGCCAGCCGCCGCGAACGTGACATCGTTACCGAGAAGTGCGTGTAGTCCAGGCGTTCGCCGCCGTTTTTCTGCGTCTGTACATCGCTCGCAAGGCGTTGCTCGACCGTGGGCCAGGGCACCGCGAAGCCGCCGAGGAAATCCTCGGCATAGCCGCGCCGGTCCTTGAGGTCCTTGGCGGCGGTGACGCGGGGCGTCGCCGCCCTGGCCTCCAGCAGGGCAGGGCTGGGCGCGAGCAGCGGGTGCAGGTCGGCGAGCCTTGGGCGGTGCGAAAGATCAATCTTGGCTTTACGTGCTGGCATCGGTAAGTCCTCCTTGAATAAACACGACTGCAACATAGCTTAATGACAATTGATGAGGCGCATTGAACCCGGGAAGCTATCCTGAATCGATTACTTGGACGTTGTCACATGCCAAAGGGAGTCAGCCCATGTGTGTTCGCCAGCCTCACCGTCATCCGATTTTCTGCCTGATCCCGCCGTACATGCTCGACCAGATCGCGCGCAACGGCGATAAAACCCAACGCGACGTTGCATTACGCACCCGCGCCAAGGACAGCACGTTCCGCTCACTGCGCATGGTCGCGGTGCCGGCCAAAGGGCCCGCGCACATGGCCCTTGCGATGGGCGCCGGCAAGCGTCGCTCGATCTACAGCGCCGAGGGCACCGACAGCCTGCCGGGCACGCTGGTGCGTGGCGAAGGGCAGCCCGCCAGCGGTGACGCAGCGGTGGACGAGGCCTATGATGGCCTGGGCGCCACCTTTGATTTTTTCGAACAGGTCTTCGACCGCAACTCCATCGACGATGCCGGTATGGCGTTGGACGCCACGGTTCATTTTGGCCAGAACTATAACAACGCGTTCTGGAACTCCAGCCAGATGGTGTTCGGCGATGGCGATGAGCAACTGTTCAACCGCTTCACCATCGCCCTCGACGTGATTGGTCATGAATTGGCCCATGGCGTCACCGAGGACGAGGCCAAGCTGATGTATTTCAATCAGTCCGGGGCGCTGAACGAGTCGCTGTCGGACGTGTTCGGTTCACTGATCAAGCAATATGCGTTGCAGCAATCGGCGCAGGACGCCGACTGGTTGATCGGCAAGGGTCTGTTCACCAAAAAGATCAAAGGCACCGCGTTGCGTTCGATGAAAGCCCCCGGCACCGCGTTTGACGACAAGCTGCTGGGCAAGGACCCTCAGCCTGGGCACATGGATGATTTTGTCCAGACTTACGAGGACAATGGCGGGGTGCACATCAATTCGGGCATTCCCAACCATGCGTTTTACCAGGTGGCGACGAAGCTCGGCGGGTTCGCCTGGGAGCGCGCCGGGCGTATCTGGTACGACGCGTTGCGCGATGCGCGGCTGCGCCCGAACTCCGGGTTCCTGCGCTTTGCACGCATCACCTATGATATTGCCGGTCGACTCTACGGCGTGGGCAAGGAAGAGCAGCAGGCGGTCAAGGACGGTTGGCAAGCGGTCGGCATTACGGTCTGACGTGAGGAACAACCATGCAAATTTCGCTCAAGGAAAACGGCGGGCCTGGGTTTTTCCCAGGCTTGGCCAAGCCACGTACCCTGACGCTCGATGCACTACCGGAACCCGACCAGCAGGAGTTGCGGCAGCTGATAGAGGCGTCGGACTTCTTTCAGTTGCCGCAAAGTGAAGCGCCGGCTCCGGGTAACCCCGGCCAGGTGCATTACACCCTGACCGTGACGGAAGGCGAGCAGGCGCATACCGTTTGCGTGCTGGCGCCGGTGAAGTCCCAGGCGCTGGACGGGCTGGTGCAGTGTGTGCGGCGGCATGTGCGCTGCTGAGTCTGTTGGTGAGCGGGCTTATTGTGGCAAGCCCGCTCGCCACAGAGGCCCCCACAATTGATCTCCGGTGTTTTCAGTTCTTTTTTGGCTTACTTACGATCCAGCCACACGGTCTGCGCATTGCAGAATTCGCGTACGCCGAAGTGCGACAGCTCGCGCCCGAAACCGCTCTTTTTCACGCCACCAAACGCCACACGAGGGTCGGAAACGCTGAAGGCATTGACGAAGATCCCGCCGGTTTCCAGCTGATCGGCAATGTCGCGTGCCTTGGCCGGGTCTGTGGTGAAGATGCTTGCGGTGAGGCCGAACTCGCTGTCGTTCGCCAGGGCTACGGCGTGGTCGGCGTTGCGCGCGGTGATAATCGACGCCACGGGACCGAATAGTTCCTGTTTGAACGAGGTCATCTGGTCGGTGACGTTGGCCAGCACCGTAGGCTCGTAGTAGTTGCCGGCGCCGGGCACTTTGTTGCCACCCAGCAGCAGCGTCGCGCCTTCTTCCAGCGTGGCCTGGACCTGGCCGTGCAGTTCGTCGCGCAGGTCGAAGCGCGCCATCGGGCCGATGTAGGTGGAGGCTGAAGTCGGGTCGCCCATCACCAGGGCACGGCTGGCTTCAAGGAATTTGGCGGTAAAGGCTTCCACCACACCCGCTTCGATGATCAGGCGCTTGGCGGCTGCGCAGACCTGACCACTGTTCTGGAAACGGCCGATCAGCGCGGCTTGCACGGCGGCGTCGAGGTCGGCGTCGTTGAGCACGATGAACGGATCGGAGCCGCCCAGTTCCAGCACACATTTTTTCAGCGCGGCGCCGGCCTGGGAACCAATGGCAATGCCGGCACGGACGCTGCCGGTCAGGGTGACGGCGGCGATGCGCGGGTCGGCAATGGCCTTGGACACGCCGTCGTTGGCCACGTTGATCACTTCGAACAGGCCTTCGGCGAAGCCGGCTTTGTGGAATGCCTGCTGGATCAGGTAGGCGCTACCCATCACGTTCGGCGCATGCTTGAGCACGTAGGTGTTACCGGCCAGCAGGGTCGGCACGGCGCCGCGCAGCACTTGCCACACCGGGAAGTTCCACGGCATCACGGCGAGGATCGGGCCCAACGGGCGGTATTCGATGCGGGCGCTGCCGTTGTCCACCAGGGTTGGTTCCGAGGCGAGCATGGCCGGGCCGTGGGCTGCGTACCATTCGCTCAGTTGCGCGCATTTTTCGATTTCGGCACGGGCCTGGGCGATGGGCTTGCCCATTTCCAGGGTGATGGTCTGGGCCATTTCTTCTGCCTGCTCACGCAAGGCGCTGGCCAGGCTCAGCAGCAACTCGGCGCGCTGGCTGACCGGCTGGCGGCGCCAGGTGCGGAAGGCTTGGGTGGAACGCTCAAGGGCGGCGTCCAGTTGAGACGCGTTTTCGTAGGCGTAGCTGGCAACCGTTTCGCCATTGGCGGGGTTGATCGACAAGGCGTGGGTCTGGTGGGAAATAGCGTTCATGGCACCGTCCGGCTGAATGAATGAGATGGACCCAGCCTACGGGGCTGTATCTTTTCTGGAAACTGAATAATATTAAGCGATACATTCACGATTGGAGAATGACTTGGACCTGGTGCAGCTGGAAATCTTCAAGGCCGTTGCTGAGCAAGGCAGCATCAGCGCCGCCGCGCAGTTGATTCATCGCGTGCCGTCGAACCTGACCACGCGCATCAAGCAACTGGAGCAGGATCTGGGCGTGGAGTTGTTTATCCGCGAGAAAAGCCGCCTGCGCCTGTCACCGGCCGGCTGGAATTTCCTCGGCTATGCGCGGCGTATTCTCGACCTGGTGCAGGAAGCCCGAGCCACGGTGGCGGGGGAGGAGCCCCAGGGCGCGTTCGCCCTCGGTTCGCTGGAAAGCACGGCGGCCGTGCGCATTCCAGCCTTGCTGGCGGCGTACAATCAGAAGCACACCAAGGTCGAGCTGGACCTGAGCACCGGGCCTTCTGGCACGATGATCGAAGGCGTGCTGTCGGGACGCCTGACCGCGGCCTTTGTCGATGGCCCGGTGCTGCACTCGACGCTGGAGGGCGTGGCCGTGTTCGAGGAGGAAATGGTGGTGGTCGCGCCGCTGCACCACGCGCCGATCACGCGCGGGCAGGACGTGAATGGCGAGAATATCTATACGTTTCGCTCGAACTGCTCATACCGGCACCACTTTGAACGCTGGTTTTCACAGGATGGCGCGGCGCCTGGCAGGATTTTCGAGATCGAGTCCTACCACGGCATGCTCGCCTGTGTCAGCGCCGGGGCGGGTTTGGCCTTGATGCCGCGCAGCATGCTGGAAAACATGCCGGGCTTTGCGGCGGTGAGTGTGTGGCCGTTGGCCGACAGTTACCGCGTGTTGAACACTTGGCTGATCTGGCGCCGGGGCACGGTGTCGCAGAGTTTGAACAGCTTCGTGAAACTCCTGGAGGAGCGCGATCTGGTAGCGCCATAGATCCAATGTGGGAGCTGGCTTGCCTGCGATAGCATCAGCCGGGTTTGCCTGATACACCGAGGTGCTGGCATCGCAGGCAAGCCAGCTCCCACAGTTTGTGGCCTTATCAGCCGCCGAATTGCAGGGTGCCCATGGCTAACTTGGCCATGATCGCCGTCGCGCCCAGTTGCACCAACCACAGCGCCAACCCACCCAAAAACACCCCCAGCGCCACTTGCAGCACCAGGCTTTTCTGGCGCTTGGCTTGCGGCGCGCGTGGGGTGAAGTGGTCCAGTTCGTCGCGGTCGGCACGCAGGTCCAGGTCGTCGTTTCTCATAGGGTTCTCACAGCAAAGGGGCGGTCGAGGTTCAGTCTAGGGGCTGGACACGAAAAAGGGGAAGCCATCGGCTTCCCCTCCTTGTGCCACCGCTACCGTTTACAGCACCTGAACGATTGCCTGTGTGACCGCATTGATGTTCGACTGGTTCAACGCCGCCACGCAGATACGTCCGGTATCCAAGGCGTAGATGCCGAATTCGCTGCGCAAGCGGGTGACTTGCTCAACGGTCAGGCCGGAGTAGGAGAACATCCCGCGCTGGCGGCCGACAAAGCTGAAGTCGTGGCCCGGCGCAGCCTTGGCCAATTCGGCGACCATCTGCTCACGCATGGCACGGATGCGCAGGCGCATCTCGGCCAGCTCGGCTTCCCACTGGGCACGCAGCTCTGGGCTGTTGAGCACCGCCGCGACGATGGCCGCGCCGTGGGTCGGCGGGTTGGAGTAGTTGGTGCGGATCACACGCTTGACCTGGGACAGGATGCGCGCGCTTTCTTCCTTGGAGTCGCCGACGATGGACAGCGCACCGACGCGTTCGCCGTACAGGGAGAACGACTTGGAGAACGAGCTGGACACAAAGAAGGTCAGGCCGGACTCAGCGAACAGGCGCACCGCAGCGGCGTCCTCGTGGATACCGTCGCCAAAACCCTGGTAGGCCATGTCGAGGAACGGCACGAGGTTTTTGGCCTTGACCACGTCCAGCACGTTTTGCCAGTCGGCCGGGCTCAGGTCGACGCCGGTCGGGTTGTGGCAGCACGCGTGCAACACCACGATGGACTGTGGCGGCAGGGCGTTGAGGTCTTCGAGCAGGCCGGCACGGTTTACGTCGTGGGTGGCGGCGTCGTAGTAGCGGTAGTTCTGCACCGGGAAACCGGCGGTTTCGAACAGGGCGCGGTGGTTTTCCCAGCTCGGGTCGCTGATGGCGACGACGGCGTCTGGCAGCAGTTGCTTGAGGAAGTCGGCGCCCAGCTTCAGCGCGCCGGTGCCGCCAACGGCTTGCACGGTGACGACGCGGCCGGCTTCGAGCAGGGGCGATTGCGCGCCGAACAGCAGGGTTTGCACAGCCTTGTCGTAGGCCGCGATGCCGTCGATCGGCAAGTAGCCCCGGGCGGCGTGTTGCGCTACGCGAATGGCTTCCGCTTCGGCAACGGCACGCAAGAGTGGAATCTTCCCCTCCTCGTTGCAATAAACGCCCACGCCAAGGTTGACCTTGGTGGTTCGTGTGTCGGCGTTGAATGCTTCGTTGAGGCCCAGGATTGGATCGCGTGGTGCCATTTCGACAGCGGAGAACAGGCTCATTTTTGCGGCAGCTCTATGGGGGAAGGGAGGGACGTGTCGCGCTCCAGCCGAATGCACTAGAGCGGTGCACAAACGGGGAGCTAGTATAGAGGCCATCACCGCCGAGGGCGACAGCCTAAACGGCTTTTCGGCCAAGTTTTTCGGTTTATTTGCCGACCGTTAGTCTTATTGCAATAGAGATCGGACAGGGCACGTAGGACGATTACCTTGAAACCCGACACATCCGCCACCACTTCTATGGCTATCATGGTTTTTTCCTACTGCCCGCTTTGGATTTTCGCGGGCGGTGGTCTATTTCGTCCTCGACGGGTTTACAGTCCGGGGGTGATTACACGAGGTACGTTATGTCGGATTTCCAACTCGTCACCCGCTTTGAACCCGCTGGCGATCAGCCGGAAGCCATTCGCCAGATGGTCGAAGGCATCGAGGCCGGCCTGGCCCACCAGACGCTGCTCGGGGTGACCGGTTCGGGCAAGACCTTCAGCATCGCCAACGTGATCGCGCAGATCAACCGTCCCACGCTGGTGCTGGCACCGAACAAGACCCTGGCCGCGCAGCTGTACGGCGAGTTCAAGGCGTTCTTCCCGAACAACGCGGTGGAATACTTCGTTTCCTATTACGACTACTACCAGCCCGAAGCCTACGTGCCGTCCTCCGATACCTTTATCGAGAAGGATGCGTCGATCAACGACCACATCGAGCAGATGCGGCTGTCGGCGACCAAAGCGTTGCTGGAGCGCAAGGACGCGATCATCGTCACCACGGTGTCGTGCATCTACGGCCTGGGCAGCCCGGAAACCTATCTGAAGATGGTGCTGCACGTCGACCGCGGCGACAAACTCGACCAGCGCGAGCTGCTGCGCCGCCTGACCAGCCTGCAATACACGCGCAACGACATGGACTTTGCCCGCGCCACGTTCCGCGTGCGGGGCGATGTGATCGACATTTACCCGGCCGAATCCGACCTGGAAGCGATCCGCATCGAGCTGTTCGACGATGAAGTCGAGAGCCTGTCGGCCTTCGACCCGTTGACCGGTGAGGTGATCCGCAAACTGCCGCGCTTCACCTTTTATCCGAAAAGCCACTACGTGACCCCGCGCGAAACCCTGATGGGCGCCATCGAGGGCATCAAGGCCGAATTGGCCGAGCGCCTGGAGTACCTGCGCGCCAACAACAAGCTCGTCGAAGCCCAGCGCCTGGAGCAGCGCACGCGCTTCGACCTGGAGATGATCCTGGAGCTGGGCTACTGCAACGGCATCGAAAACTACTCGCGCTATCTCTCGGGCCGCGAATCCGGCGCGCCGCCGCCGACCCTTTATGACTACTTGCCGCCCGACGCGCTGCTGGTGATCGACGAGTCCCACGTCAGCGTGCCGCAGGTCGGCGCCATGTATAAGGGCGACCGTTCGCGTAAAGAGACGCTGGTGGAGTACGGCTTCCGCCTGCCGTCGGCGCTGGATAACCGGCCGATGCGCTTCGATGAGTGGGAAGCCATCAGCCCGCAGACCATCTTTGTGTCGGCGACGCCCGGCAACTACGAGGCCGAACATGCCGGCCGGGTGATCGAGCAACTGGTGCGCCCGACGGGCCTGGTGGACCCGGAAATCGAAATCCGCCCGGCGCTGACCCAAGTCGACGACCTGCTCTCGGAAATCGGCAAGCGTGTTGCCCTCGGGGAGCGGGTATTGGTCACCACGCTGACCAAGCGCATGTCCGAAGACTTGACCGACTACCTGGCCGACCACGGCGTGCGCGTGCGTTACCTGCACTCGGACATCGACACCGTGGAGCGCGTGGAGATTATCCGTGACCTGCGCCTGGGCACCTTTGACGTGTTGGTGGGGATCAACCTGCTGCGCGAAGGCCTGGACATGCCGGAAGTGTCGCTGGTGGCGATTCTCGATGCGGACAAGGAGGGCTTCCTGCGTTCCGAACGCTCGCTGATCCAGACCATCGGTCGCGCGGCACGTAACCTCAATGGCCGCGCGATTCTCTACGCGGACCGCATCACCGGCTCCATGGAGCGCGCGATTGGCGAGACCCAGCGCCGTCGCGACAAGCAGATCGCGTTCAACCTGGAGAACGGCATCATCCCCAAGGGCGTGTTCAAGGATGTCGCCGATATCATGGAAGGCGCCACCGTGCCTGGTTCGCGCAGCAAGAAGCGCAAGGGCATGGCCAAGGCCGCCGAGGAGAGCGCCAAGTACGAAAACGAACTGCGCTCGCCGAGTGAAATCACCAAGCGTATTCGGCAACTGGAAGAGAAGATGTACCAGTTGGCGCGGGACCTGGAGTTCGAGGCGGCGGCGCAGACGCGTGATGAGATTGGCAAGTTGCGCGAGCGCCTTCTGGCTGTTTGATTGCGCTGACCTTGCTGGCCCCTTCGCGAGCAAGCCCGCTCCCACATTTGACTGCATTCCAACTGAATGAACGCGATCAAGTGTGGGGGCGGGCTTGCTCGTGAATGCAGGCGCCTCGGTCTCCCGGAATCACCCAAGCTGGTGTTACCATCCGCCCCTTGTTTAAATTTTTCAGTTATATCGCCCATTCGAGACCTGCCATGACCACCGTCCGCACGCGCATCGCGCCATCGCCTACTGGGGATCCCCACGTCGGCACTGCTTACATCGCCTTGTTCAACTACTGCTTTGCCAAGCAGCACGGCGGTGAGTTCATCCTGCGGATTGAAGACACCGACCAGTTGCGCTCCACCCGCGAGTCGGAACAGCAGATTTTCGATGCCCTGCGCTGGCTGGGCATTACCTGGGCGGAAGGCCCGGACGTCGGCGGCCCCCACGGCCCGTATCGCCAGAGCGAGCGCAGCGACATCTATAAGCAGTACACCCAGCAATTGGTTGATATGGGCCACGCCTTCCCGTGCTTCTGCACCGCTGAAGAACTGGACCAGATGCGCGCCGAGCAGATGGCCCGTGGCGAAACCCCGCGTTACGACGGCCGCGCGTTGTTGCTGTCGAAAGAAGAAGTGGCGCGGCGCCTGGCCGCCGGCGAGCCCCACGTGATCCGCATGAAAGTGCCGAGCGAAGGCGTTTGCGTGGTGCCGGACATGCTGCGCGGCGACGTCGAGATCCCGTGGGACCGCATGGACATGCAAGTGCTGATGAAGACCGACGGTCTGCCGACGTACTTCCTGGCCAACGTGGTCGATGACCACCTGATGGGCATTACCCACGTACTGCGTGGCGAAGAGTGGCTGCCATCGGCGCCGAAACTGATCCTGCTCTATGAGTACTTCGGCTGGGAACAGCCGCAGCTGTGCTACATGCCGCTGCTGCGTAACCCTGACAAGAGCAAGCTGTCCAAGCGCAAGAACCCGACCTCGGTGACCTTCTACGAGCGCATGGGGTTCATGCCGGAAGCCATGCTCAATTACTTGGGCCGCATGGGCTGGTCGATGCCGGACGAGCGCGAGAAGTTCTCGCTGCAGGAAATGGTCGATAACTTCGACCTGTCCCGCGTGTCCCTGGGCGGGCCGATCTTCGATATCGAGAAGCTGTCCTGGCTCAACGGCCAGTGGCTGCGTGACCTGCCGGTGCAGGAGTTCGCCAGCCGCGTGCAGCAATGGGCGTTGAACCCCGAGTACATGATGAAGATCGCACCGTTGGTGCAGGGCAGGGTGGAGACCTTCAGCCAGGTCGCACCGTTGGCCAGCTTCTTCTTTGCCGGTGGCGTGAACCCGGATGCCAAGCTGTTCGAATCCAAGAAGCTCTCCGGTGATCAGGTCCGCCAGTTGATGCAGCTGATCCTGTGGAAACTGGAAAGCCTGCGCCAGTGGGAGAAGGAGGCGATCACCGCGACGATCCAGGCGGTGGTGGAGTCCCTGGAGTTGAAGCTGCGCGACGCCATGCCGCTGATGTTTGCCGCGATCACCGGGCAGGCCAGTTCGGTGTCGGTACTCGATGCGATGGAAATCCTCGGCCCGGACCTGACCCGTTTCCGTCTGCGCCAAGCCCTTGATTTGCTGGGTGGTGTGTCGAAGAAAGAAAACAAGGAATGGGAAAAACTGCTGGGCGCTATCGCTTAAGCAGGCCGTCGTAACGGTGAAACCCCGGTTTTCCGGGGTTTCACCGGTAAGTGATTGTTATCCCGGCAAAAAATTTTGGAAATTGTTGAAAATAAATTTGACACACTTCCAAACCGCCATTAAGATTCGCCCCGTCCTCACCGATGAGGGGCTATAGCTCAGCTGGGAGAGCGCTTGCATGGCATGCAAGAGGTCAACGGTTCGATCCCGTTTAGCTCCACCAATCTACAGGTTCAAGGCCTGGCCACACCGGCCTTGAATCGATCAGTTCTCAGCGCTGATCCGTTGTACAGAAGGTTTTGTCCCCTTCGTCTAGTGGCCTAGGACACCGCCCTTTCACGGCGGTAACAGGGGTTCGAGTCCCCTAGGGGACGCCAGTTTCAACAAGCAGCTCGAAAGGTCTGCTGCGTCGCGAGACGAAAAATCCGGGGCTATAGCTCAGCTGGGAGAGCGCTTGCATGGCATGCAAGAGGTCAACGGTTCGATCCCGTTTAGCTCCACCAATTTACAGGTTCAGGGTCTGGCCACACCGTCCTTGAACAGATCAGGCCTTGCTTGATCAGGTTGTACAGAAGGTTTGTGTCCCCTTCGTCTAGTGGCCTAGGACACCGCCCTTTCACGGCGGTAACAGGGGTTCGAGTCCCCTAGGGGACGCCACGATTACCCGCTCTGCGGGATTTTTAAGGGTCATTCAATTATTGAATGGCCCTTTTGTTTGTCTGGCGTTTGGCCAATTCTTCTTCTCCCTCTGCATGTTCTCTTCTGACCAATGGTCATGCCTGTCGCTTGCTAAATATTATTATGGTAATAATATTCAACCCATGAGAAACGGAGGCTTTGATGAGCGATAAAAAAGCGCAAACCCGCGAACGTATCCTGCAGGCCGCCAGTGCCGCGTTGGTCCAGCGTGGCCCGGCCGAACCGAGCGTGGGTGAGGTCATGGGCGCGGCGGGGCTGACGGTCGGTGGCTTCTACGCGCACTTTGAAAGCAAGGACGCGCTGATGCTCGAGGCGTTCACCCAATTGCTGGCCAAGCGTCGTGCGTCGATCGATGACATGGACTCACAGCTGACCGGTGAGGAGCGTAGAAGCCTGGTGGCGGCGTTTTATCTGTCGCGCAAGCACCGTGACTCCACGGCCCAGGCCTGCCCGATCCCGGCGACCGTCGGCGAGATGAGCCGTTTGCCGGATACATTCCGCCAGGCGCTGAACGAGCACTGCGAACTGATGGCCGCGCAGCTCGCCGTCAGCCCTGAAGACACCGACAAAGCCCTGGCTGACATGGCGCTGATGATCGGTGGCCTGGCGTTGGCCCGCGCATTGGGGCCGGGTGAATTGTCTGACCGCGTGCTGCGCGCCGCCAAGTCCGCCGTACGCTAGAAGAGGGCTCTGCTGATGGGCACGCTGACCTGGATTCGTCGCATCAACGGCACACTGGGGCATCTGGCCCCGCAAACCGTGGCCAACAAAATGCGTCGTGTCTTCATGACGCCGCGCACGTTGCCGCCGCGTGACTGGGAACTGCCGCTGCTGGCGCAATCGGAGCGCATCACCTTGCGTTTCGGCTTGTCGGCCTTGCGTTGGGGGCAGGGGCCCACCGTGCTGTTGATGCACGGTTGGGAAGGCCGGCCCACGCAGTTCGCCAGCCTGATCACCGCGTTGGTCGACAAGGGGTATTCAGTGATTGCCCTGGACGGCCCCGCCCATGGTCGTTCGCCGGGGCGCGAGGCGCATGTATTGCTGTTCGCCCGCGCCATGCTGGAGGCCGCCGCCGAGTTGCCGCCGCTGCGCGCCGTGATCGGCCACTCCATGGGCGGCGCCAGCGCGATGCTGGCGGTGCAGTTGGGTTTGCGCACCGAGGCGTTGGTGAGTATCGCCGCGCCGTCGCGCTTTCTGGATGCGCTGCGCGGCTTTACCACGATGGTCGGTTTGCCGGCGCGGGCGCGTTCAGCCTTTATCCGGGAAGTCGAGATGACCTTCGCAATGCCGCTCAAACATTTGGATGTGGCTCACTATCAGATGAATATCCCCGGCCTGATCGTGCATGCCGAAGACGATACCTTCGTCCCGGTCAAAGCCTCTCAAGCCATTCACGAAGCCTGGTTCGACAGCCGCCTGCTGCGCCTGGAGCAGGGCGGCCACCAGAAAGTGCTGGCCGACCCACGGGTGATCGACGCGACGCTTTCGCTGCTGGCCGGCTGTGGTTTACAGACGCTGCAAACGGCCTGATACACTCTCCCCGCCGACATTAATCGACGGGGAGCAAGGCATGGGCTGGGATTTGGCAACGCCGTTTATCATCGATCTGCAGGTTGCGCCTGAAGACATCGACGGCTTGGGGCACGCCAATAACGCGGTGTATGTGTCCTGGCTGGAGCGCTGCGCCTGGCGCCACTCCCAGCGCCTGGGACTGGACCTTACCGAGTATCGCCGCCTCGACCGTGCCATGGCGGTGGTGCGCCACGAGATCGACTACCTGGCCGCAGGCTACGAAGGCGATGAACTGCAACTGGCCACCTGGATCGTCGACTGGGACCAGCGCCTGAAGATGACCCGACGCTTCCAGCTGTTGCGCCCGCGGGATGGGGTCACCTTGCTGCGCGCGAACACCACCTTTGTCTGCATAGAACTGTCCAGCGGCAAGCCCAAGCGCATGCCGCCTGCGTTTCTCGACGGTTATGGCCCTGCCCTGACAGGGGGTTAACGGTTGTTGTGGGAAACCCAGTAAACTGCGCCACGATTTTTGTTGAGTGTTTCCCATGCAAATTGCTTTGGCGCCCATGGAGGGGTTGGTCGACAACATCCTGCGGGACGTGCTGACCCGCGTGGGGGGTATTGACTGGTGCGTGACCGAGTTCATCCGCGTCAACGACCGCCTGCTCACCCCCGCGTACTTCCACAAGCTCGCCCCGGAACTGCTGCACGGCGCCCACACCGCCGCCGGCGTGCCGCTACGTGTGCAATTGCTGGGTTCCGACCCGGTGTGCCTGGCGGAAAACGCCGCCCTGGCCTGCGAGCTGGGCTCGCAAGTGATTGACCTGAACTTCGGTTGCCCGGCCAAGACCGTCAACAAGTCCCGTGGCGGGGCGGTGCTGCTCAAGGAGCCGGAGTTGCTCAACCAGATCGTCGAACACGTGCGTCGCGCGGTGCCGGCCCATATTCCGGTGACCGCCAAGATGCGCCTGGGCTTCGACAGCCCGGACGGTGCCCTGGTCTGCGCCACCGCCCTGGCCGAAGGCGGCGCGGCGCATATCGTGGTACATGCGCGCACCAAGACCGATGGTTACAAACCGCCGGCCCACTGGGAGTGGATCCCACGGGTGCAGGACGTGGTCAAGGTGCCGGTGTTCGCCAATGGCGATATCTGGAGCGTCGAAGACTGGAAGCGCTGCCGCGAAATCAGCGGTGCCGAAGACATCATGCTGGGCCGTGGCCTGGTGGCGCGTCCGGACCTGGCGCGGCAGATTGCTGCGGCGCGGGCGGGCGAAGAGGTGGTCGAGATGACCTGGGCGCAGATGCAGCCGATGCTCCAGGATTTCTGGACCCAGTCGGTGGCGCAACTGACCGAGCGTCAAGCGCCGGGGCGCTTGAAGCAATGGCTGGCGATGCTGACACGCAATTATCCTGAAGCGGTGGAACTGTTTACGTTGATGCGCAGGGAGACTGATCTGGAACAGGTCGCTCGCTTGCTGGGCATGTCCGGTCAGCGCGAGCGGCCGGGGGCATTGCAAGATTAGGTTTACATATATAAATGTTTCATCCTCTTCTGTAACGGGCGCCGAAAGGCGCCTTTTTCTTGTCCGAAAGATTACGTGTGCGTTGACGGCGTGCTGTTGGGGTTGGCTTAGTTGATTGTCGACTTCAGATGAAAGTTGGGTTGTTGCGCAATATATGCAAGTAATCATGAGTGTCCGGCTGGATTGCTACGAGGTTTTAGTGTGCTGGAAAGTTAGTGGGTTATCCAGGTAGTCGTGCGCGCCCACTAACATAAGTTGTAGTTGCCAAACAGGTTCGTTGTTTTTCTCAAGTTGCCTTTGTGCTGGGTTGTTGCCTTAAGTGTCTTATTTCAGTGCGCTTGCAGCGCCCGTAAGGCCTGGGTCTGCAGATAAATGTCCATAGGCGAACATCGCAATCGGTTATTTGGTTTCCTTATATAAGCTCGGATTTTTCGGAACTCATCGCCGTTACGCCCCACGAACCTTGCGAGTTTGTAGAGCTCACTGTTGTTCCCAAACCCTAAACCAAAAGTGCTTTCTTCTGTTTTGTGCGGAAGTTAGGCGCTGCTTGAGGAAATAAAATATGTCTAATGTGTCGACCCAACAGTTCGTGCCGATGAATACGAATTATGCACCCCTTAATCAACCCTCAGTGCAAGTGACTAAGCCGCTCAAAGCTTCTGCGTCGACGGACCGTGTAAATCAATTTCTGAAGGACAGTAGTTCGACGCCAAAAGAACACAATGGGACGGTGAACAAGGAGTCCCTGGAAAAGCTGTTTGCCATGTTTGAGTTCGCGGTAAAGGCGATGCGTAGCATGCTCGCCGGCATGGGGGTACTGCCCAAGTTGCCCGGCGAACTGGATGCCCAGCCCCAGGCCAACCCAGGGCTTGATGCCAAGGTCGTTGCGCAGCCCAACGTTAAACCTGGGGGCGAGTCGCAAACGGATGCCAGGACACAGGTGAAGCCGGGCCCTGATCCCAAAGTGATTGCGGACACCCGCGTTAAACCCGGGATCGAGCCGCAAACGGACGCTGGGACACAAGTCAAACCTGGCCCTGATCCCAAGGTCGTTGCCTATACAGACGTCAAGCCCAAGGTCGAGTCGCAGACGGACAGCAAGCCCCAGGTCAAGCAAGGCCCGGAAGTGAAAGTCACCCCCGACGGACGTGCCCACGTGACCCTCACACCGCAAGCCAAGCTCAGTCCCAAACCGGCGACAACCGCGCTCACTGATAGGGCACGCAATGACAAGCTGCCGGCTGATATCAATGTGACGGTGCAGGTCCAGAGCTGCCATTGCCCGCATACAGGCGAAAAAATGGCGCGCGAGCCGGGGCTCACGCCAAGGACCGACGTTCAGCCCGCGATACCGGTCGTCGTGGCGCCACCCGTCGAAAAACATCCGTCGCCGACGTCAACGGTCATTCCAAAGCTCGATGCCTCGCCATCGCTGCAGCCTCAAGTTTCCCCAACGACCCTTCACACGCCAGAACCCAAGCCGCCCGTAAAACCGGATGCGCCTGCCTCGACCACGGTGCTTCCAAAACCTGAGGCCCGAACCACTCCAGACCTTACGTCCCCCGCACCTGATGAACGAATCGGCACTTTCCATGGGCTCTCCCGGGGCTCATCCGAAGAACGTTGTGCTCCCAAGCCAAGCCTGCGCCAACGCTTCTGAGCCTGTCGTCTTGAGACGTTGAACCTGAATGTTCGCTCCCTGGCCCTGCGGTCAGGGAGCACTCAATGAGAGTTGATACATGCCATTGATAAGCCTTAGCCCTTACGCGCGGCCAACCACTGACCCTTTCCGAACGCCTGACTGTTCGGCCCGTGCGTCGTCGGTTCCTGAATACCGGGACACCTTTCGTACCGCGCCACCTTCCTCAGGCTCGCGCGTCGAGCCCGATAGCTTCGGTAACACCCTCGAACCTGTCGCCTTGATCAGCATGCTGACTGACCTGTTCAAGCAGTTCTTCAATCAGTTGCAGAGTCTGCTGAGCAGAGACATTCAGCCGCCGGCGCCGAGACGCGACGACTTACCGCTACCGCGCGTGCAGCCCGCGCCCGATCCGGCAGTCATCGATAAACCAAAACAACCCATTCCTGGGCTGTCCAGTAAGCGTAACGGTGCGAAGCCCGGCAATATCTGGAACGGTTTTCGGCAGGGAAGGCGAGGCAATTGCGTAACGATTTCGGCCATCAAGGCAGCGATGGCGAAGTTCGGCCAAAGCCCGACGGATATCTACAGGTCTGTCGAGAAAGTCGCGGATGGTTATAAGGTCGTCATGCGCGATGGCTTCGAGTTGCAGTTGAAGCAGTCCGAGTTGGATCAGGCCATTCGCGGTGCCGACTTCGTTCTGTTGAATGACCCTGAAATGCTCAAGGACGCGCACTTTCTTTTTGCATGTTCCGCCAAGCGTGCGCAGATAGAAAACAACGATGGATGGGCGAGCAGAAGTCTGGATGCCGCCATACAAAGTCTTAATAACGGTGAGGATGAGCGGGGCCCAGGGGAGGGCTTCAAGCGCCTGGGATTGAAAGATCATATGGCGCGCGTCTCGGCACTGGCCTTCGCTGACAAGTCGTTGATCGGCATGGTCAACAGGCGCGGCCACTCGGTTGCTGTGGTGGATGGAAGCGAGGAGATCTATGGCAAAAAACGCGGACGGCCCACAGGTGGGCAAGCGATTGCGTTGATCTAACACCGTTTGCGCCGAGTTTGCTCCCACGGACTCGTCCAACTCTTTCATAAACGAGTTAACGCTATGTCTACTTATGAAATTGGATCTTTTTCCCGCTTGGATCCCATGACGGAACAGCTGTGGGGCCCTCCATCAAAAGATCCGTCCGGTATCCCCGCTTTTGAAGCGTCGCAGCGTCGTTTCGGTGAGCATTTCAATGCCAGCTCGCACAGCGCAGTCATCAAACTCATGATGCTGACGTTTGGCGCGCACCCCGGCGATATGTTCAACGAGGTACAGGGCAATGGCGACGGTTATGACGTGACCATGAAGGACGGTTACCGGGTGCATGTTTCCAGGCAGGAGTTGCAACAGGCAGCCGCTGCGTCACGTTTTACCGGCACTGACAGTGAGGCACTGAGCAGTGCCCATTTCGCGTTGGCGGTGTTCGTCAAGCGCAAACAGCTGCGCAGCGGCAACGCCGATGATCTGTCGGGTTTCGAGTCGGCCTTGACCCGGTCGTTGCAGGGCGAAACCACCTTTAACATGCTCAAGGGCATGGGGTTGTCCGGCCATCTCCAGTACGGACCCACTGCGACGGTGGTCGGCACTGGCGCAACGGGGGTGGCAGACAGCTACGATTTTGGCTCCGCGCTGATTCATGCCGGCCAGGCGCATCTTTTCGGCAGGCAGGGTTCGCCGGATCGTAGCTATACCTACACGTTGGTGAAGGATGGCGCGCCGCAGCCTCGCATCCTACCGGCCCCCGTAACGCCTCGCATCGTGCCCATGGTTGAACCGACCACGACGCAGGTACGCCCAGAGGCTGCCGAGATTTTGCCGGGTTTCACGGCGCCATCGCGAAAGTTCGGCGAAGCGTTCGACCTGAGCAGCCATACCGCAGTGATCAAGATGATGATGCTCAGGTTTGGCCCGTCCCTCTCCGATATGTTCGAGCACGTCGAGGCCACTGAGGAGGGACACAGCGTCACCATGAAAGATGGTTTTGAAGTGACAGTCTCCACGCAGGAGCTGCAGCGCACGACCGAAGCCTCGCGATTTACCGGTTCTGACATACAAATGGTCAAAGACGCCAATTTCATGCTGGCGGCCTTTGCCAAGCGCAAGGCGGCAGAGGGCAATGTCCCGTTTGACGCGGCGTTGTCGAGCACTTTGCGCGGAGAGTCTACTTATAACGCCTTGAAGGGGATGGGGCTGGTCGGTTTTCTACGGGTTGCGCCGCCCGACAAGCTAGGCGCGCCAGGCAGCGTCGCCGTGACCTCCACCTTTAACTATTCAAGCGCGTTGGTGGTGGATGGCATCAAGCATGGTGGCGGCGAGCAAGCGCCCATCGTCAAAGACTACGGCTTTCAGCTTGCCGCAGACATTCCAGTCGAGCCGGACGCCAGGCCCGCGCAGTTCCCGGCGGCACCCATTGGCGTCAAACCTGCCGATATCTGGCGTGGCTTCTATCAGGGCGTGGAAGGTAACTGTGTCACGGTATCGGCAATCAAGGCCGCCATGATGAAGTATGGGCAAAACCCCTTAGGCATCTTCAAGCACGTCACGGAAGCGGCGGACGGTTACACCCTCACCATGCGTGACGGTTGCACGGTTCGGCTGACCCATGATGAGCTGAAAGCGGCGCGCACGGCTGCCAACTTCCATGGCGCGGATAAAGGCCTGATTGACGATGCGGTGTTTCTTTACGCCGCGAGCGCCAAGCGTGCCCAGTTGGAGAATCACGAATTTCGCGCCGGTGCCGGCTTTGATGTGGCCCTGCAAACGCTCAACGATGGTGAGGTCCCCGGCGACGCATTGCGCCGTCTTGGCCTGTACGCCTTTACTCGCAAGAGCAGCGTGCAAGAGCTGGCCTCAGGCGTGCCAGGCACCCTGGCGAATTTCGAACATTCGGTGGCCGTGGTCGAGGGCGCCTACGATGACTATGGCGCCAAGCGCGGTCTGAACGGCTCGCACTGGATGCATCAGCGCGGCCGCGCACTCAAATTGGTGTAGGGCCTGCCCTCGCGCCAATCAAACGCTCCCGAAACCCGATCAAGGGTAACGGCCGGCTGTGCAGATACCCCTGGTACAAATGGCAACCCAGGCCCTGCAGAAAGGCCAGTTGCTCCAGGGTTTCCACACCTTCGGCAATCACCTCCAGGTTCAGGCTGCGGGCCATGGCCACAATGGCGCGGATGATTTCTGCGTCGTTGGGGTCGTGGGTGGCGTCACGCACGAAGGATTGGTCAATCTTCAGTGCATCCACCGGCAAACGCTTGAGGTAAGTGAGCGATGAATACCCGGTGCCAAAGTCATCCATCGCAAAGCTGACGCCGAGTTTTTTCAGGCGGCGCATTTTGCTGATGGTGTCGTCCAGGTTCTGGATCACGATGCCTTCGGTAATTTCCAGTTTCAGCAGGCTGAACGGCAGTTGGTGTTGCTTGAGGCTGCGTTCCACCCGTTCCACGAAGTCGTTCTGGCGAAACTGCCGGGGGCTGATGTTCACACACAGGCTGAAATTCAACGGGTCGACCAAGCCTTCCGCGATCAACAGTTCAAAGGCGGCGCAGGCTTCATCGAGGATCCACGTGCCGACTTCAAGGATCAGGCCGCTGTCTTCAAGCACCTTGATAAATTCGGACGGCGATTGCGCGCCCAGTTGCGGATGCTGCCAGCGCACCAGGGCCTCGGCGCCGACTATCTTGTCGCCACGTGCATCCACTTGCGGCTGGAAGTGCACGCTGAACTCACCACGCGACAGGGCCAGGCGCAAGTCGGTCTCCATGCGCAGGCGTTCGCTGGCGGTTTTCTGCATGCTGTTGTGGAACATCTGCGTGGTATTGCGCCCTGAGTCCTTGGCGCGGTACAGGGCAATGTCGGCGCGCTTGAGCAAGTCGGCCGGCGTGGAGCCGTGATCGGGAATCAGCGCCACACCGATACTCGGCGTAACCTGCAGGCGGTGACCATCGAGAAACATCGGCTCCGAGAGCAGCTCGCGCAGGGTATCGGCCAGCCCCTGCACCTGGCGGCTGACCGCCATGCGCGAGCCCTCCAGGCCGCTGAGCAGCACCACGAATTCATCGCCGCCCAGGCGTGCCACGGTGTCTTCCATGCGCACGCTGGCTTCCAGGCGTGCGGTGACGATCTTCAGCACCGTGTCGCCCACCGGGTGCCCGAGGGAGTCGTTGATATGCTTGAAATGGTCAAGGTCAAGGAAAAGCAGCGCGCCGCGCAGGTTGTGACGCTTGAGCAGGGCGATCTGCTGGCTCAGGCGGTCCATCAGCAAGGCACGGTTGGGCAGGTTGGTCAGCGGGTCGTGGTAGGCCAGGTGGCGGATCTGCGCCTGGGCATTTTTCAGCAGGCTCACGTCCCGCGCGGTCAGCAGCAGGCACGGGGTTTCATTGAGGGTGATGGGCTCCACCGAAACTTCCACCGCCAGCAACTCGCCGCGCTTGTTATGCCAGAGCATTTCCAGGTGGTTGATACGGCCTTTGATCTGCAATTGGGCCAATAAGGCGGCGCGTTGGTTTTCATCGGCCCAGATGCCGATCTGGTAAAAGGTCAGGCCAATGGCTTCCTCGGCGCGGTAGCCGGTCAGGCGGCAAAAGCCGTCGTTGACCTCCACATAACGGCCGGTGTCGCGCTCGGTAATGGAAATCGCGTCGGGGCTGGAATGGAAGGCCTTGGCGAACTTCTCTTCGCTGGCCTTCAGGGCGGCTTCCGAGCGTTGTTGCTGGGTGATGTCCCGCAGCGTGGTGACAATGCACGGCTGGTCGCCGACCTTGATCAGGCGGCTGGAGATCACACAGGTAAGGCTCTGGCCGTCCTTGTGGCGCACCACAAGCGCCACATTGCTCAGCGCCTGCTCGCGGATGACCCGCTCGATCCGTTGCAGGCGCTTGCTCGACTCGTCCCACAGGCCGATCTGCTCGGCGCTTTTGCCGATCACCTCGGCGGCTGTCCAGCCAAAGGTCTGGGTAAAGGCGGGGTTGATCTCGATAAACGCGCCGTTGTCCAGGCAGGTCACACAGATCGGGTCGGGGCTGGCCTGGAACAGGCTGGCGAATTTCTCTTCGGAGGCGATCAGGCGCTGTTCGCGCTCCACCTGGTCGGTGATGTCCAGCAAGGTGCCGGCCATGCGCAGCGGTGCGCCGCGTTCATCGCGGTACAGGCGCGCACGGCTTTCGAGGTAGCGCGAACTGCCGTCTTCCATGGGCACGCGATAAGTCAGCTGGTAGCTGCCGGCCGGGCCCTCGCGCAGAGTGCGGTAGGCGTTGCGCATGTTTTCGCGCTCTTCGTCGGGCATGCCTTCGAAAAATGCCTCGAAGGATTCATGGAACGGTTCCGGCGGCAGGCCGTGCAGTTGGGCGGCGCGTGCCGAGCCATAGAGCATGCCAGTGGGGATGTGCCAGTCCCAGGTGCCCAGTTGCGCCGAATCCAGGGCCAGGTCGAGGCGCTCCTGACTGTCCTTGAGCGCCTGCTCGGCGTTCTTGCGCTGGGTAATTTCGCGGATCACGCCAATCATTCGGCGCCGGCCGGACTTGTCGGGCGCCAAGCTGCCGCTGATCTCCAGCCAGTGCTGGGTGCCATCGGGCCAGGCAATGCGGTGGTGCATGGCGTGCTCGGTCGGCTCGCCCGCCAGCACCGCGTGAAACGCCCGCACCACCCTGGCCCGGTCCTCCGGCGCCAGCAGATCGAGGTAGTCCAGGTCCTTGGGCAACGGCTGGCGCGGGTCGAAGCCGAACAGCGCCTGGGTGCCCCGCGACCAGCTGATCCGGCCGGTGTCGATTTCCCAGCACCATGCGCCCAGCCGCGCAGCATTGAGCGCGGCCAGCAATTGCGGGGCACTTTCCCAGCTTTGTTCCGCCTCTTGAGGGTCCAGGGCGTAGATACGCGGCAGGGGCGGTACGGAATCGACGGGGTTGGGCATTATCACAGGGCCTTGGCTCGATGGGCGTTCGGCGCGGCTTTAATCAAGCCTTGAGGCCGCACGGTGTCATGCCGGTATCCGTGGCAGATCGACCTGTGCATCCAATAGGCTCATGAAAGCCCGCGCAGCGTTCGACAGCGTCCTTTCGGTGTGCACGATATAGCCTAGCTGGCGACTGAGCTGTATGCCCGGCAAAGCGATGCTTGCCACCTGATCATCGAGCATGGTGCGCGGCAATACGCTCCAGGCCAGGCCGATGGACACCATCATCTTGATGGTTTCCAGGTAGTTGGTGCTCATTGCAATGTTCGGGGTTAGGCCTTGGGCCTCGAACAGCCGGCGGACGATATGGTGGGTAAAGGTGTTGCCGCCGGGGAAAACCGCCGGGTGCCCGGCAATATCGGCCAGGCTGATATTGCCATTGCTGATCAGGCTGTGCTCCGGCGCCACCACGAAATCCAGCGGGTCGTCCCACACCGGGGTGGCGCGCACAAGGTTGTGAGGATCCGGCGCGAGGGTGATGACTGCCACTTCGGCACGGCCATGGAGGATTTCTTCGTAGGCGACTTCTGAATCGAGGAACTGGATATCCAGCGCCACGTTCGGGTATTGCCGGGTAAAGGTACGCAGCACCGGCGGCAGGCGGTGCAGGCCGATGTGGTGGCTGGTGGCCAGGGTGAGACGCCCGCTGACTTCGCCGGTGAGATTGGTGAGGGCCCGGCGTGTATCGTCCAGCACGTTGAGGATCTGATAAGCCCGCGGCAGCAGGGCGCGTCCAGCTTCGGTCAAGCCTACTTCACGACCCAGGCGGTCGAACAATCGCACCTTCAATTGTTGTTCCAGGCCGGCAATGCGCTTGCTGATGGCGGGCTGGGTCAAGTGCAGGCGCTCGCCGGCGCCAGAGAAGCTGCCGGTCTCGGCGATGGCGATAAAAGCATTGAGGTTGGCCAAGTCCATTGAGGTATTCCAGTTGGTAATCCAAAGCATAAAAAATATGAATTTGAGTTATTTAATGTAGCGCCATACCATCAGCCTCACAAGCCAAAGGGTTATTGAATGTTTCAAGGCCCCGGGCATAGAAAGACCTGTGATGAGGACCAACTGATGGCCGGCAAAACGCTTTACGACAAGCTTTGGGATTCCCATGAAGTGAAACGGCGCGACGATGGCTCGTCGCTGATCTATATCGACCGTCACATCATCCATGAAGTGACCTCGCCCCAAGCGTTCGAAGGCCTGCGGCTGGCCGGGCGCAAGCCTTGGCGCGTCGACTCCATCATCGCCACCCCGGACCACAACGTGCCGACCACCCCGGAGCGCAAGGGCGGCATCGACGCCATCGCCGACACCGTGTCGCGTCTGCAGGTGCAAACCCTCGACGATTATTGTGACGAATACGGCATCACCGAATTCAAGATGAATGACGTGCGCCAAGGCATCGTCCACGTGATCGGCCCGGAGCAGGGCGCCACCTTGCCGGGCATGACCGTGGTCTGCGGCGACTCCCACACCTCCACCCACGGTGCGTTCGGCGCCCTGGCCCACGGCATCGGCACCTCCGAGGTGGAGCATGTGTTCGCCACCCAGTGCCTGGTGGCCAAGAAAATGAAGAACATGCTGGTGCGCGTTGAAGGCAAGCTGCCGTTCGGCGTGACCGCCAAGGACATCGTCCTCGCCGTGATCGGCAAGATCGGCACCGCCGGCGGTAACGGCCATGCCATCGAATTCGCCGGCAGTGCCATTCGCGACCTGTCCATCGAAGGCCGCATGACCATCTGCAACATGTCCATCGAAGCCGGTGCCCGCGTGGGCATGGTGGCAGCGGACCAAAAGACGGTTGAATACGTTAAGGGCCGCCCATTCGCACCCGCAGGCGCCGATTGGGATGCCGCGGTAGAAGCCTGGAAAGACCTGGTGTCCGACGCCGACGCGGTGTTCGACACCGTGGTCGAACTCGACGCTGCCCAGATCAAGCCGCAAGTCAGCTGGGGCACGTCGCCGGAAATGGTGTTGGCCGTCGACCAGAACGTGCCGGACCCGGCCCAGGAAACCGACCTGGTCAAGCGCGGTTCCATCGAGCGCGCCCTGAAGTACATGGGCTTGAAAGCCAACCAGGCAATCACCGATATCCAGTTGGATCGCGTGTTCATCGGCTCCTGCACCAACTCGCGGATCGAAGACCTGCGCGCCGCGGCGGTGATCGCCAAGGGCCGCAAGGTGGCGTCGACCATCAAGCAAGCCATCGTGGTGCCGGGTTCGGGACTGGTCAAGGCGCAAGCCGAGGCGGAAGGTCTGGACAAGATCTTCCTCGAAGCCGGTTTTGAATGGCGTGAGCCGGGCTGCTCGATGTGCCTGGCGATGAACCCGGACCGTTTGGAGAGCGGCGAGCACTGCGCGTCCACCTCCAACCGTAACTTCGAAGGGCGTCAGGGCGCCGGCGGGCGTACCCACCTGGTCAGCCCGGCCATGGCTGCGGCGGCTGCCGTCAACGGTCGTTTCATCGACGTTCGCGAATTGATCTGAGGAATACCCGATGCGTGCTTTTACACAACACACAGGTTTGGTTGCGCCGTTGGACCGTGCCAACGTAGACACCGACCAGATCATCCCCAAGCAGTTCTTGAAGTCGATCAAGCGCACCGGTTTCGGCCCGAACCTGTTCGACGAATGGCGCTACCTGGACGTGGGCTATGCCTACCAGGACAACTCCAAGCGCCCGCTGAACAAGGATTTCGTGCTCAATGCCGAGCGTTACCAGGGCGCCAGCGTGTTGCTGGCCCGGGAAAACTTCGGCTGCGGTTCCAGCCGTGAACACGCGCCGTGGGCCCTGGAAGAATATGGCTTTCGCAGCATCATCGCGCCGAGCTATGCCGATATCTTCTTCAACAACAGCTTCAAGAACGGCTTGTTGCCGATCATCTTGACTGACGAAGAAGTCGACGAGCTGTTCAAGCAGGTGGAAGCCGAGGTTGGCTATCAACTGACCGTGGATTTGGCCGCGCAAACCGTGACCCGACCGGATGGCAAGGTGTATCACTTCGAGGTGGACGCGTTCCGTAAGCACTGCCTGATCAACGGCCTGGACGATATCGGCCTGACCTTGCAGGACGGCGATGCGATTGCGGCGTTTGAGGCCAAACACCGGGCGAGCCAGCCTTGGTTGTTTCGTGATGCCTGAATCTTTGTAGGCCGCACTGGCCCCTTCGCGAGCAAGCCCGCTCACACATTCGACCGAGTTTCTTCAATTGAAATGCAATCAAATGTGGGAGCGGGCTTGCTCGCGAAGACGGCAGTAAAAACACCCCAAGCCCCAAGGAAAGCCACCATGACCACCACCGCCCACACCCAAGTCGTGCAAAAACAATTCGGCGAACAGGCCGCGGCCTACCTGAGCAGTGCCGTGCACGCCCAGGGCACCGAATTCGCGCTGCTCCAGGCTGAACTGGCCGGGCAGGGCAGCGCACGGTTGCTGGACCTGGGCTGCGGCGCCGGTCATGTGAGTTTCCATGTGGCGCCGTTGGTAAAAGAAGTGGTGGCCTACGACCTGTCCCAGCAGATGCTCGATGTGGTAGCCGCCGCTGCGCAAGATCGCGGTTTCACCAATATCGGCACCGTAAACGGCGCCGCCGAACGCCTGCCGTTCGCCGACGGTGAATTCGACTTTGTGTTCAGCCGCTATTCAGCCCACCACTGGAGCGATCTCGGCCTGGCCCTGCGCGAGGTGCGGCGGGTGCTCAAGCCGGGTGGCGTGGCGGCGTTCGTCGACGTCTTGTCACCGGGCAGCCCGCTGTTGGACACTTACCTGCAAACGGTCGAAGTGCTGCGCGACACCAGCCACGTGCACGATTACTCCGCCGCCGAGTGGATGCGCCAGCTCAGCGAAGCCGGCTTGCACGTGCGCAACAGCAGCCGCCAGCGCCTGCGCCTGGAATACACCTCGTGGGTCGACCGCATGCGCACGCCAGAGGTATTGCGCGCCGCCATCCTTGAGCTGCAAAGGGCGATGGGCCAGGAAGTGCGCGATTACTACGAAATCCAGGCCGACGGCACCTTCAGCACCGATGTGCTGGTGGCCTTCGCCGAACGCTGATTGAATTTTTCCGACCTGCCCGCGGGCAGGTCGCTCGATGAAATGAGGAACCCATGAGCAAGCAGATTCTGATTCTCCCTGGCGACGGTATTGGTCCTGAAATCATGGCCGAAGCGGTCAAGGTGCTGGAACTCGCCAACAGCAAGTACAGCCTGGGCTTCGAGCTGAGCCATGACGTGATCGGCGGCGCGGCCATCGACAAACACGGCGTGCCGCTGGCCGACGAAACCCTGGACCGCGCCCGCGCCGCCGACGCCGTGCTGCTCGGCGCCGTGGGCGGGCCGAAGTGGGACAAGATCGACCGTGACATCCGCCCCGAGCGCGGCCTGCTGAAGATCCGCGCGCAACTGGGCCTGTTCGGCAATCTGCGCCCGGCCATCCTCTACCCGCAGCTGGCCGACGCCTCAAGCCTCAAGCCGGAAGTCGTGGCAGGCCTGGATATCCTGATCGTGCGTGAGCTGACCGGCGGTATCTACTTCGGCTCGCCACGTGGTGTGCGGGAGTTGGAAAATGGCGAGCGCCAGGCCTACGACACCCTGCCGTACAGCGAGAGCGAAATCCGCCGGATCGCCCGTGTCGGTTTCGACATGGCGCGCGTGCGGGGCAAGAAGATCTGCTCGGTGGACAAAGCCAACGTACTGGCCTCCAGCCAACTGTGGCGTGAAATCGTCGAAGAAGTGGCCAAGGACTACCCGGACGTCGAACTGAGCCACATGTACGTTGACAACGCCGCCATGCAACTGGTGCGCGCACCGAAGCAGTTCGACGTGATCGTCACCGACAACCTGTTCGGCGACATCCTGTCCGACCAGGCCTCGATGCTGACCGGCTCCATCGGCATGCTGCCGTCGGCGTCGCTGGACACCCACAACAAGGGCATGTACGAGCCTTGCCACGGCTCGGCGCCGGACATTGCGGGGCAGGGCATTGCCAACCCGCTGGCGACCATTTTGTCGGTGTCGATGATGCTGCGTTACAGCTTCAACCTGGCGGATGCGGCGGACGCGATCGAGAAAGCCGTAAGCCTGGTGCTCGATCAGGGCTTGCGCACCGGCGACATCTGGTCGCAGGGTTGCACCAAGGTCGGTACGCAAGAAATGGGCGACGCAGTAGTCGCCGCGCTGCGGAATCTGTAATCTCTCGGGCCCGCTTGCAGTTGTTGCTGCAAGGCGGCCCACTTTTTAACAAGGTGTAGTTGCGATGAAACGTGTAGGTCTGATCGGTTGGCGCGGTATGGTCGGTTCCGTGCTCATGCAGCGGATGCTGGAAGAGCAGGATTTCGATCTTATTGAGCCGGTGTTTTTCACCACCTCGAACGTGGGTGGCCAAGGCCCGTCCGTGGGCAAGGACATTGCCCCGCTCAAGGACGCCTACAACATCGATGAGCTCAAAACCCTCGACGTGATTCTGACCTGTCAGGGTGGCGACTACACCAGCGAAGTCTTCCCCAAGCTGCGCGAAGCCGGGTGGCAGGGTTACTGGATCGACGCCGCATCGAGCCTGCGCATGCAGGACGATGCGGTGATCATCCTCGACCCGGTCAACCGCAAGGTCATCGACCAGCAACTGGACGCCGGTACCAAGAACTACGTCGGCGGCAACTGCACTGTCAGCCTGATGCTGATGGGCCTGGGCGGCTTGTTCGAAGCCGGCTTGGTCGAGTGGATGAGCGCCATGACCTACCAGGCGGCCTCCGGTGCCGGCGCGCAGAACATGCGCGAGCTGATCAAGCAGATGGGTGCGACTCACGCGGCCGTTGCCGATCAACTGGCCGACCCCGCCAGCGCGATCCTCGACATCGACCGCCGCGTGGCCGAAGCCATGCGCAGCGATGCCTACCCGACCGAAAACTTCGGTGTGCCACTGGCCGGCAGCCTGATCCCGTGGATCGACAAAGAGCTGCCCAATGGCCAGAGCCGCGAAGAGTGGAAGGCCCAGGCCGAGACCAACAAGATTCTTGGTCGTTTCAAGAGCCCGATCCCGGTGGACGGCATCTGCGTGCGTATCGGCGCGATGCGCTGCCACAGCCAGGCGCTGACCATCAAGCTGAACAAAGACGTGCCGATCGCCGATATCGAAGGGCTGATCAGCCAGCACAACCCGTGGGTCAAGCTGGTGCCGAACAACCGCGATATCAGCATGCAGGAGCTGAGCCCGACCAAGGTCACCGGCACCCTGAATGTACCGGTGGGCCGTCTGCGCAAGCTGAACATGGGCAGCCAGTTCCTTGGTGCGTTCACGGTTGGCGACCAACTGCTGTGGGGCGCGGCTGAACCGCTGCGTCGCATGCTGCGGATCCTGCTGGAGCGTTGATCGCTTGAGGCAATGGGAGAAACCCGCGTACTGGTAACAGGCGCGGGTTTTTTATTGGTTTCAGGACCCTTTCGCGAGCAAGCCCGCTCCCACATTTGACCGAGTTCGATCTTTGGAATGCGGTCAAATGTGGGAGCGGGCTTGCTCGCGAAGAGGCCATCAGCGATACCCCATATCTCAGCTTAATTGCCTCACCCCCCAGCCACCCGGTAAAGTGCCGCTCCCCCCGCAATGCCCGAGGCAGCCCCATGACCCAGACCTTTGATATCGCCGTGATCGGCGCCACCGGTACCGTTGGCGAAACCCTGGTGCAGATCCTCGAAGAGCTGGCTTTCCCGGTGGGCACCCTGTATCTGCTGGCGGGCAATAACTCGGCTGGCGCATCGGTGCCGTTTCGCGGCAAGAACGTGCGGGTCAAGGAAGTCGATGAATTCGACTTCAGCAAGGCGCAACTGGCGTTTTTCGCGGCGGGGCCCGCGGTGACCTTGAGTTTCGCCGCGCGTGCGACGGCGGTGGGCTGCTCGGTGATCGACTTGTCCGGCGCGCTGCCGGCCGAGCAGGCGCCGCCCGTGGTGCCCGAAGCCAACGCCCATGTGCTCGATGGCCTGGAAAAACCGTTCCGGCTCGGCAGCCCAAGCCCATCGGCGACCAACCTGGCCGTGGTGCTGGCGCCACTGCGGGGCCTGCTGGATATCCAGCGCGTGAGCGTCACCGCCAACCTGGCGATGTCGGCCCAGGGACGAGAGGCGGTCAGCGAACTGGCCCGGCAAACCGCCGAGCTGCTGAATATGCGCCCGCTGGAACCGACGTTCTTCGATCGGCAGGTCGCCTTCAATGTGCTGGCACAAGTCGGCACGCCGGACAGCCAAGGTCATACCGCCCTGGAGAAGCGCCTGGTACACGAGTTGCGCGCAGTGCTGGAATTACCTTTACTAAAGATTTCCGCAACTTGCGTTCAAGCCCCGGTGTTTTTTGGCGATAGCCTGACTGTGTCGCTGCAGCTGGGCGCACCGGTCGACCTCGCCGCCGTGAACCGCGCACTCGACGCAGCGCCGGGCGTAGAGCGTGTGGAGGAGGGCGACTACCCAACCGCCGTGGGCGATGCGGTAGGCCAGGACGTGGTCTATGTAGGACGGGTTCGCGCAGGCGTGGATGACCCGGCGGAACTAAATCTGTGGCTGACGTCAGATAACGTACGCAAAGGCGCCGCACTCAATGCCGTACAGCTGGCGCAGTTGTTGATAAAAGGCCTTGCGTAAAAGATACTTGGCGGCAATTTGTAGATTGATTCTAACCAGGCGCTATGCTTGGCCCAAAGCAGAACAGAAGCGCGTCGGTAACCTATCGGCTCGCCATGCCTTATGGCAGCGGTTACCAACCTTCTCGCAGGCCGGGGAGTGTTCAAACAAAGGATGAGGCTATGGTTCAAGTTCGCAAACTGGTGTTAGCAATAGCGGCCGCCTCGGCGCTGTCCTCCGGTATGGCGCAGGCGCTGCAGCTGGGGGAGATGACCCTCAAGTCGAAGTTGAACCAGCCGTTGGCGGTGGAAATCGAATTGCTCGATGTCGGCGGCCTCACCGCTTCCGAGATCACCCCGAGCCTGGCCTCGTCCCAGGCGTTCGTGGATGCGGGCGTTGATCGCCAGGCGTTCCTCGATGACCTGACGTTCACCCCGGTGGTCAACCCCAACGGCCGCAGCGTGGTGCGTGTCACCTCCAGCAAGCCGCTGCCGGATTCCTACGTACGCTTCCTGCTGCAGGTGCAATGGCCCAACGGTCGTCTGATGCGCGACTACAGCGTATTGCTCGACCCGGCCAAATTCGACCAGCCTGCACCCACCAGCGCCGCGCCCGCACCACGCCTGGCCGCGCCGGTCACTACCGCGCCGACTGCGAGCAAGGCCGCGCAGCACACCACCACATCCCGCGATACCCTGTGGGAAATCGCGGCGAAGAACCGCAACGGCGGCTCCGTCCAGCAAACCATGCTGGCGATCCAGGCGCTGAACCCCGGCGCATTTGTCGACGGCAATATCAATCGCCTGAAAACCGGCCAAGTCCTGCGCCTGCCGGATACCGTACAAAGCACCGCGCTGCCGCAACCCCAGGCGATTGCGGAAGTTCGCGCGCAGAATGCCGCCTGGCGCCAGGGCCGCCGTGCCGCCACCAATCCGGCGGCGGGCAAGCAGCAGTTGGACGCCACCAAGCGCAACCAGGCTGGCAACGCGCCAGCCAGCACCAATGCCAACGACAACCTGAGCCTGGTGTCGGCCGAAGCGGCCAAGCAGGGCGTCAAAGGCAAGGCGGGCGACAGCGCGGCGCTGAGCGACAAACTGGCGATGACCCAGGAGCAACTGGACACCACCCGTCGCGACAACGAAGAGCTGAAAAGCCGCGCGGCGGACTTGCAGAGTCAGCTGGACAAGCTGCAGAAACTGATTCAACTGAAAAACGATCAACTCGCGCGTTTGCAGGCAGAAAAAGGCCTCCCGGTCGCGCAGGCGACAGCCGCAATGCCCGCTCAGTTGGCAGGCGAGCCGGCTACCGCCGCTGCAACGCCGGATGCCGCGACCGCTGTTCCTGCGCCCGCCCCTGAGCCAGTCAAGGCGCAGGAGCCTGCACCGGCGAGCACCGAGGGCAAGTTCAACGAGCTGCTGACCAACCCGGTCGTGCTTGGCGTGCTCGGTGGCGCCGCGCTCTTGTTGGTGCTGCTGCTCCTGCTGCTGTGGGCGCGCCATCGCAATGCCCGCCGCGAAGAGGAAAAGCACCTGCGCATGGCGCGGGCCCTGGCTGAAGAGCCAGAATTCACCTCCAACATTGACCACGACCTGCCACCGGACAGCTTCGAAGGCCTGGAAGTGCCGCTGCCCAACGTCAAGCTGGCCGCCGCGCCCGTACCGGCTCCAGCGGTAGAGCCGGCAGTTGTCGTGCCCACCGTGGCTTCCGTGCTTGCGCCGCTGGCGGTTGCCGTCGCTCCGGTGAACTCCAGCGATGCGCTGGCCCAGGCTCAGTCTCATATCGACCGGGGCCACCTGAACCAGGCCGCCGATGTGCTGGAGCAGGCGATCAAATATGAGCCCAAGCGCAGCGACCTGCGTTTGAAGCTGATGGAAGTCTACGGCCTGCAGAACGACAAGGACGGCTTTGTCACCCAGGAGCGTCAACTGGTGGCCAATGGTGAAAACCACGCCCAGGTCGAGCAACTCAAGAGCCGCTTCCCGGCGATGGCCGTGTTGGCGGCGGGCGTGAGTGCTGCGGTTGCCGCCGCTGCCCTGGACGCTCAATACGTCAAGGAATTGCTCGAAGACAAACCGGCCGCCGCGACGCCAGAGGCCTTCGACACCGATTTCGATTTGAGCCTGGACGAGCTGGAAGAAGCTTCCCCGGCCAAAATCGAGGACGATCAGCAGACATTCGAATCGTTGCTGCAGCAGCAGACCGAAGCCAATGCCAAAGCGGATGACCTGTCGGACTTCGACCTGGACCTGCAACTGGATGCCCCGGCGTCGGCGCAATCCGATGACGACTTCCTTTCCGGCCTGGAAGAGCAGATGAAGGACGTGCCTGCCGTCGAACCGCCGACCCTGACCCCGGCTGCAGCGGATGACTTCGACCTGCCCGAGGATTTCGACCTGTCCCTGGCCGATGAACCGCAAGAGGCCGCCAAGCCCGATGCGTTTGCCTCGGAGCTGGATGATGTCAACGCCGAGCTGGATCGCCTGTCCCAGAGCCTGGAGCATCCGCCCATCGAGCCCTCCTTTACCGCAGAAGACGCGGCATTGGGGGATGATGAGCCGGAGTTCGATTTCCTGTCCGGCACCGACGAAGTGGCCACCAAACTGGACCTGGCCCAGGCCTACATCGACATGGGCGATGCGGACGGCGCACGGGACATCCTTTCCGAAGTGCTGACCGAAGGGGACGAGACCCAGCGTGGCGAGGCCAAAGAGATGCTCGGCCGGCTGGTGTAACCGCCAACCTTTAGCGCAGCGGCGACCTTCGGGTCGCCGTTTTGCTTTGTGTGGGAGCTGGCTTGCCTGCGATAGGGTCACCTCAGTTTGGCTGGAGGACCGAGGCGCCCGCATCGCAGGCAAGCCAGCTCCCACACAATCCGGCATAATGCCCGCCTTTGCGCAACCCATCAGGCTCTCAGTTCTTGGCAAATATAGATAACGCGGCCGCCGAAATGGCGGCCGCAGGCTTTAACCGCATCGCCCTGGGCGTGGAATACAAAGGCTCGCGCTATCGCGGCTGGCAGCGTCAGGCCAGCGGCGTGCTGACGGTGCAGGAAACCCTTGAAAACGCGCTGTCGAAAGTCGCCGACTCTCCGGTATCGCTGATGTGCGCCGGGCGTACCGATGCGGGTGTGCATGCCTGCGGCCAGGTGGTGCACTTCGATACCCAGGCTGAACGGTCGATGAAGGCTTGGGTGATGGGCGCTAATATCAATTTGCCCCATGACGTCAGCGTCACCTGGGCCAAGGTCATGCCGGCGCACTTTCATGCGCGCTTCAAGGCCATCGCCCGGCGTTACCGCTATGTGATCTACAACGACCAGATCCGCCCGGCGCACCTCAACCAGGAAATCACCTGGAACCACCGCCCGCTCGACGCCGAACGCATGGCTCAAGCTGCCCAGCATCTGGTGGGCGTGCACGATTTCAGCGCCTTTCGTGCCGGCCAGTGCCAGGCCAAGTCGCCGATCAAGGAAGTCCACCACCTGCGAGTGACCCGCCACGGCAAGATGATCGTGCTGGATATCCGTGCCGGCGCCTTCCTGCATCACATGGTGCGTAACATCGCCGGGGTGCTGATGACCATCGGCACCGGCGAGCGCCCGGTGGAGTGGGCCAAGGAAGTGCTGGAAAGCCGCGTGCGTCGCACCGGCGGGGTCACGGCGCATCCGTTCGGTCTGTACCTGGTGGATGTGGAGTACCGTGACGAGTTCGAGCTGCCGGAGCGTTTCATCGGGCCACATTTCCTGACAGGTTTCAGCGAACTTGGCGGCTGACGCCTGGAAAAGCTTTTGTTACCATCCGGGACTTTCTCGGCCCAACACCTGAGGTTCCCACGACATGTCAGCCGTTCGCAGCAAGATTTGCGGGATTACCCGCATAGAAGACGCGCTGGCGGCAGTCGAGGCCGGTGCAGATGCCATCGGCCTGGTGTTTTATGCCAAGAGCCCGCGAGCGGTGAATGTGCTGCAGGCGCGGGCGATCATCGCCGCACTGCCGCCGTTCGTCACCACCGTGGGCTTGTTCGTCAACGCCAGCCGCTGCGAACTCAACGAAACCCTGGATGCCGTACCGCTGGACATGTTGCAGTTCCATGGCGACGAAACGCCGGACGAATGTGAAAGCTACCAGCGTCCCTATATCAAGGCGTTGCGCGTCAAGGCCGGCGAAGACATTGCGGCTGCGTGCGCAGCCTATGCGGGTGCTCGCGGGATTCTGCTGGACACCTATGTAGAAGGCGTGCCCGGCGGTACGGGCGAAGCGTTCGATTGGTCGCTGATTCCCGCGGGCTTGACCAAGCCGATCATCCTGGCCGGCGGGCTCGACCCGGCCAATGTCGAAGCGGCGATCAAGCAGGTGCGACCGTACGCCGTGGATGTGAGCGGTGGGGTAGAGCAGGGCAAGGGCATCAAGGACCACGGCAAGATTCGCGCATTCGTGCAGGCCGTGCGCAACAGCTGTGGTGGGATGTGACGGCTGGCAGTCTGCCGCCGTCCATAACTACCACTGTGTAAAACAGCCTGGCGCCGCCTGCGGGTGGCCCGGAAACGAAGTGGCAACCCTGCGCTGGCAGGTTGTCTGGAAGGCTGAGGGATACGTGCGGGAAAAGGCCGGTCGAACGTCTGACCCCGTCCAGCATGTGTCATCGCCACATATGAATTTAGCTCAAGGGCATACGCGGGGCTGTGTTCAAGCCACCGGTACTGGAGAAAGAAAGCATGAGCAACTGGTTAGTAGACAAACTGATCCCTTCGATCATGCGTTCCGAGGTGAAGAAAAGCTCGGTTCCTGAAGGTCTGTGGCACAAGTGCCCATCCTGCGACGCGGTGCTGTACCGCCCGGAGCTGGAAAAGACCCTGGACGTTTGCCCCAAGTGCAACCACCACATGCGTATCGGCGCCCGCGCCCGCATCGACATCTTCCTTGACGCCGAAGGCCGCAACGAGCTGGGCGCCGACCTGGAGCCGGTGGACCGTCTCAAATTCCGCGACGGCAAGAAGTACAAGGACCGCCTGACCGCTGCACAAAAGCAGACCGGCGAGAAAGACGCGCTGATTTCCGTCAGCGGCAAGCTGCTGGGCATGCCGGTTGTGGTGTCGGCGTTCGAGTTCTCCTTCATGGGCGGTTCCATGGGCGCCATCGTCGGCGAGCGCTTCGTTCGCGCCGCCAACTACGCCCTGGAAAACCGTTGCCCGATGATCTGCTTCGCGGCCTCCGGTGGCGCGCGCATGCAGGAAGCCCTGATTTCGCTGATGCAAATGGCCAAGACCTCTGCGGTACTGGCACGTCTGCGCGAAGAAGGCATCCCGTTCATTTCCGTGCTGACCGACCCGGTCTACGGCGGCGTATCCGCCAGCCTGGCGATGCTGGGCGATGTGATCGTCGGTGAGCCGAAAGCGTTGATCGGTTTTGCCGGCCCGCGCGTGATCGAGCAGACCGTGCGCGAAAAACTGCCGGAAGGCTTCCAGCGCAGCGAGTTCCTGCTGGAGCACGGCGCGATTGACCTGATCATTCCGCGCGGTGAACTGCGTCCACGCCTGGGCAGCCTGCTGGCCCAGATGATGGGCTTGCCGACCCCTGTGTACGTCGCGCCTAAAGTTGAGCCGATTGTCGTGCCGCCGGTGCCTGCAAACCTATGACCCAGCGGACCCTGGGCGAATGGCTCGCCTACCTTGAGCAGTTGCATCCGTCCGCCATCGACATGGGCCTGGAGCGCTCGCAACAGGTAGCGGCCCGCCTCGGGTTGGGCCGGCCGGCACCGCGCGTGATCACGGTGACTGGCACCAACGGCAAGGGCTCCACCTGTGCCTTTGTCGCGGCGCTGCTGCAGGCTCAAGGCCTGAAAGTCGGCGTCTACAATTCCCCGCACCTGCTGCGTTATAACGAGCGGGTGCAACTCAATGGCAGCGAAGCCACCGATGAGCAGCTCTGCGAAGCGTTCGCCGCGCTGGATGCGGGCCGAGGCGAGATATCCCTGACGTACTTCGAGATGGGCACCCTGGCAGCGTTCTGGCTGTTCGAGCGTGCACAACTGGATGTGGTGGTGCTGGAAGTCGGCCTGGGCGGGCGCCTCGACACGGTCAACGTGGTGGATGCCGACCTGGCGCTGGTCACCAGCATTGGTGTGGATCACGCCGATTACCTGGGTGATACCCGCGAGTCCGTGGCCTATGAAAAAGCCGGTATCTTCCGCCAGGGCCGACCTGCGCTCTGTGGGGACCTGGACCCGCCGCAGACCTTGCTGGACAAGGTGCGCGAGCTGAATTGCCCGTTTTTCCTGCGCGGGCGTGAATTCGGTCTTGAGATCGACGGGCAGCACTGGCACTGGCGTGGACGCGATGCCCGCGGCCAGGTCGTGGAGCTTCGCGGCCTGCCGCTGCTGAACCTGCCGATGGAAAACGCCGCGCTCGCGCTGCAGGCGTATCTGCTGCTGGATCTGCCGTGGAACGCCGCGCAGATTGCTGCCACCCTGCTGGCAACGCGCGTGGCGGGGCGCCTGGACCGTCGCGAGGTCGAATGGCAGGGTAAACGCTTGAATCTGTTGCTGGATGTGGGGCATAACCCCCACGCGGCCGAGTACCTGGCGCAACGCTTGTCGCGCACGCCGCCGGTTGGTCGTCGTCTTGCCGTGTTCGGCCTGCTGGCCGACAAGGACCTGGAAGGTGTGATCGCACCCTTGCTGGACACTGTCCAGGCGTGGGCCGTGGCACCGCTGGATACACCGCGCAGCCGTCCTGTCGCGGAACTGGCGATGTTCTTGCAGAACCTTGGCGCGCCCGTGGCGTCGTATGCAAGCGTGATCGATGCCCTTCAAGCGCAGTGCGCCGTTGCCACGCCCGACGATGAGATTCTGTTGTTCGGGTCATTTTATTGTGTTGCCGAGGCGCTCGAGTGGTTGGCCCGGCGCTCCACGGAGGAAGCTGCACATGGCATTACTCGATAGCGCATACAAGCAGCGAATGGTTGGAGCCCTGGTCCTGGTGGCGTTGGCGGTGATTTTCCTGCCGATGCTGTTCTCTCGCCAGGATGAAGAGCGCCAGGTCGTGGTCGAGGCCCCGGCCGCTCCACAGGCGCCCGCGGTGCCCCAGGTACAGGTTGAGCCGGTGGTGGTGCCTGAGCCGCAGGCGTTGCCGGAAGAAGAACCTGTGCCGACCGATGACGAGGTGGCCGCTCAGCAAGCGCCGTCGATGCCGGTGCAGCCAAGCGTGCCGGTCGTCAAGCCGGTTCCGGCACCGACCGTAGCGGCCAAGCCCGCCGCCCCGGCGCCGGCACCCAAGCCGGTAGCGCCGCAACCTGCCGCACCGGGCAAGCCGGACGTGGGGCAGAGCCGTATCGACCCGAATGGCTTGCCGATCAGTTGGTCGATTCAAGTGGCCAGCCTGGGTAATCGCGAAGGCGCCGACGCTTTGCAGAAGAAACTGCGTAGCCAGGGTTATAACGCCTATATCCGCAGCGCCGACGGCAAGAACCGGGTGTTTATCGGGCCGCTGATCGAGCGTGCCGAAGCGGATCGCCTGCGCGACTTGCTCGATCGCCAGCAGAACCTCAAGGGTTTCGTGACGCGTTTCCAGCCTGAGCGTGGTTGAACAATTGCCAACTCCGGTTGGCAATGCGATCTAAATGTGGGAGCGGGCTTGCTCGCGAATACGGTCTATCAGTCAATATACTTAGTGACTGACACGCCGCCTTCGCGAGCAAGCCCGCTCCCACATTCGTTTTGGGGTGGGCTTGAAATGCACCGTGCTTGCCACAAACTATTGATTTGCAAAGCAGCCGCAATCACCGCTTACCGATAGCCCGACGCTCTGCTAAAATGCGCCGCCTCATCCGTCCGTAGGCTCAAACGTGCCATTTACCTGGGTTGATTGGGCGATTGTTGCAATCGTCGCCATCTCCGCTTTGATCAGTCTAAGCCGCGGCTTCGTAAAAGAAGCATTGTCGTTGCTGACCTGGATCATCGCAGGAGTCGTAGCCTGGATGTTTGGCGGTTCATTGTCGGTCTACCTGGCCGGGTACATCGAGACGCCCTCGGCCCGCGTCATCGCGGGCTGCGCCATCATGTTCATCGCCACGCTGCTGGTGGGGGCAATGGTCAATTATCTTATTGGCGAGTTGATACGTGTCACCGGCCTTTCCGGGACCGATCGATTCCTCGGTATGGTCTTCGGCGCTGCGCGTGGCGCCTTGCTGGTCGTCGTGGCGGTCGGGCTGTTGAGCCTGGGGCCGGTACAGCAGGATGCATGGTGGCAAGAGTCGGTACTCGTGCCAAAATTTCTATTGGTTGCAGATTGGTCCAAGAACCTCATTCTGGGGTGGAGCAGTCAGTGGCTGGCCAGCGGAATCAGCGTACCCGCTGATCTTCCGTTCAAGGAGCACCTCTTACCGGCCAAAACGCCTCAGTAAGCTGTGTTCAGTCAAGATTCATTAAGTAGGGGTTGCGTCGCATGTGTGGCATCGTCGGTATCGTCGGTAAGTCGAACGTGAATCAGGCGCTGTATGACGCGCTAACCGTCCTCCAGCACCGCGGCCAGGACGCTGCCGGTATTGTGACCAGCCACGACGGCCGGTTATTCCTGCGCAAGGACAACGGGTTGGTCCGTGACGTGTTCCACCAACGTCACATGCAGCGCCTGGTCGGGCACATGGGTATTGGCCATGTGCGTTACCCGACTGCCGGTAGCTCGACATCGGCCGAAGCTCAACCGTTTTACGTCAACTCGCCTTATGGCATTACCCTGGCGCACAACGGCAACCTGACCAACGTTGAACAGCTGGCCAAGGAGATTTACGAGTCCGACCTGCGCCACGTCAACACCAACTCCGACTCGGAAGTGCTGCTCAACGTGTTCGCTCACGAGCTGGCCCAGCGCGGCAAGCTGCAGCCGACCGAAGAAGATGTGTTCGCCGCCGTCACCGACGTGCACAACCGTTGCGTGGGTGGTTACGCCGTGGTGGCCATGATCACCGGTTATGGCATCGTCGGCTTCCGTGACCCGCACGGCATTCGCCCGATCGTGTTCGGCCAGCGTCACACCGACGAAGGCGTCGAGTACATGATCGCTTCCGAAAGCGTGTCCCTGGACGTGCTGGGCTTTACCCTGATCCGCGACCTCGCGCCGGGCGAAGCGGTGTACATCACCGAAGACGGCAAGCTGCACACGCGCCAATGCGCCGTCGCGCCGAAACTCACCCCGTGCATCTTCGAACACGTCTACCTGGCGCGTCCGGATTCGATCATCGACGGGGTTTCGGTGTACAAGGCGCGCCTGCGCATGGGTGAGAAACTGGCCGATAAGATCCTGCGCGAGCGTCCCGAGCACGATATCGACGTCGTAATCCCGATTCCCGACACCAGCCGTACCGCTGCGCTGGAACTGGCCAACCACCTGGGCGTCAAGTTCCGCGAAGGCTTCGTGAAGAACCGCTACATCGGGCGTACCTTCATCATGCCGGGCCAGGCTGCACGCAAGAAATCGGTGCGCCAGAAGCTCAACGCCATCGAGCTGGAATTTCGCGGCAAGAATGTGATGCTGGTGGATGACTCCATCGTGCGCGGCACCACCTGCAAGCAGATCATCCAGATGGCCCGCGAAGCCGGTGCGAAGAATGTGTATTTCTGTTCCGCGGCGCCTGCGGTGCGTTACCCGAACGTGTACGGTATCGACATGCCGAGCGCCCACGAGCTGATCGCTCACAACCGCTCGACCCAGGACGTTGCCGACCTGATCGGCGCTGACTGGCTGATCTACCAGGACCTGCCGGACCTGATCGAAGCGGTCGGCGGTGGCAAGATCAAGATCGACCAGTTCGACTGCGCCGTGTTCGACGGCAAGTACGTGACCGGTGATGTCGACGAGGCCTACCTGAACAAGATCGAGCAGGCGCGCAATGACTCGTCCAAGATCAAGACCCAGGCGGTCAGTGCGATCATCGATCTGTATAACAACTGAGTGACAACCGGCCCTGAGGGGCCGGTTTTGTATCTTAAATAAAGAATTGAGTAAGGAGGGGCAGCATGAGTCAGGAATGGGATGCCGGTCGGTTGGACAGCGACCTCGATGGCGTAGCTTTCGATACCCTGGCTGTGCGCGCCGGCCAGCACCGCACCCCGGAAGGTGAGCACGGTGACCCGATGTTCTTCACCTCCAGCTATGTGTTCCGCACGGCCGCCGATGCGGCTGCGCGCTTTGCCGGTGAAGTGCCGGGCAACGTCTATTCGCGCTACACCAACCCGACCGTGCGCGCGTTCGAAGAGCGTATCGCGGCGCTGGAAGGCGCCGAGCAGGCGGTCGCTACGGCGACCGGCATGGCGGCCATCCTGGCGGTGGTGATGAGTCTGTGCAGCGCCGGCGACCATGTACTGGTGTCGCGCAGCGTGTTCGGCTCGACCATCAGCCTGTTCGAGAAATACTTCAAGCGCTTTGGCATTGAAGTGGACTACGTGCCGCTGGCAGACCTGTCCGGTTGGGATGCCGCGATCAAGACTAACACCCGCTTGCTGTTCGTCGAATCGCCGTCCAACCCGTTGGCCGAGCTGGTGGATATCGCCGCGTTGGCCGAAGTGGCCCATGCCAAGGGCACTATGCTGGTGGTCGACAACTGCTTCTGCACCCCGGCGCTGCAGCAGCCGCTGAAGCTGGGCGCGGACATCGTCGTGCACTCGGCCACCAAGTTCATCGACGGCCAGGGTCGCTGCATGGGCGGCGTGGTCGCGGGGCGCAGCGAGCAGATGAAGGAAGTGGTTGGCTTCCTGCGCACGGCTGGCCCGACCTTGAGCCCATTCAACGCCTGGATCTTCCTCAAGGGCCTGGAAACCCTCAGCCTGCGCATGAAAGCCCATTGCGCCAATGCCCAGGCCCTGGCCGAGTGGCTGGAGCAGCAGGACGGTATCGAGAAGGTGCACTACGCCGGCCTCAAGAGCCACCCGCAACATGCATTGGCCCAGCGCCAGCAGCGTGGTTTCGGTGCCGTGGTGAGCTTCGAAGTGAAGGGCGGCAAAGAGGGTGCCTGGCGCTTTATCGATGCGACGCGCCTGATCTCCATCACCGCCAACCTGGGCGACAGCAAGACCACCATTACCCATCCGAGCACCACCTCCCACGGGCGCCTGGCGCCTCAGGAGCGTGAGGCGGCGGGTATCCGTGACAGCCTGATCCGCGTTGCAGTGGGCCTTGAAGACGTGGCTGACTTGCAGGCCGACCTGGCTCGCGGGCTGGCCGCCTTGTGATCGAGTGGTCCATGGAAGCCGCGGCAGCCAGTAACGGGCGTGTCGCGCTGGTGACCGGCGCGGCGCGGGGCATTGGCCTCGGGATCGCGGCGTGGCTGATCAGCGAAGGCTGGCAGGTGGTGTTGACCGACCTGGACCGCGAGCGCGGCGCCAAGGTGTCCAAGGTGCTGGGCGAAAACGCCTGGTTTATCACCATGGACGTGGCTGACGAGAAACAAGTGGCTCAAGGTGTCGCCGAGGTATTGGGGCAGTTTGGCCGCCTCGACGCATTGGTGTGCAATGCGGCGGTGGCCGACCCGCACAACATCACCCTGGAAAGCCTGGACCTGGCCTACTGGAACCGGGTGATGGCGGTCAATCTCAGCGGTCCGATGTTATTGGCCAAGCACTGCGCGCCGTATCTGCGCGCCCATGGTGGTGCCATCGTCAACCTGGCGTCGACCCGGGCGCGTCAGTCGGAGCCGGATACCGAAGCCTATGCGGCGAGCAAAGGTGGCTTGCTGGCCCTCACGCATGCGTTGGCGATGAGCCTTGGGCCCGAAGTGCGGGTCAATGCCGTCAGCCCTGGCTGGATCGACGCACGTGATCCTGCAGCCCGTCGCGCCGAGCCGTTGAGCGACACCGATCATGCCCAGCATCCGGCAGGCAGGGTAGGTACCGTGGAGGACGTGGCGGCGATGGTGGCGTGGCTGCTGTCGCGCCAAGCGGGGTTTGTCACCGGGCAGGAGTTTGTCGTGGACGGCGGCATGAGCAAGAAGATGATTTACAGCGAGTAGGGCAGGGAGCGGTCTTGAAGCAAATTTGTCTTTTTCAGAAAAACTTCAAGCGGGCTATTGACTTAGGTCCGCTACCTGCGTAAATTTCGCGGCCTCAACGAAGCAAAGGGTGATTAGCTCAGCTGGGAGAGCATCTGCCTTACAAGCAGAGGGTCGGCGGTTCGATCCCGTCATCACCCACCACTTCTTGAGAGTTTTGCCCCAGGGCAAGACGCAACGTTAAAGGTTGCACCGACGCGCAGCGGTAGTTCAGTCGGTTAGAATACCGGCCTGTCACGCCGGGGGTCGCGGGTTCGAGTCCCGTCCGCTGCGCCATATTTCCAGGTTCGATTTATCGGGCTTGAGATTGAACAGCAAAAGCTGATCGATCAGATGTTCAAGGCGGTTGAGAGTTTAGGCTCAGCCGGTCAAGCGATACGCAGCGGTAGTTCAGTCGGTTAGAATACCGGCCTGTCACGCCGGGGGTCGCGGGTTCGAGTCCCGTCCGCTGCGCCATATCTGCCTCAAGGCCCGCTGAACGCCTTGAAGCACAAAGAAAGCCATTGGCTACTTTGATCCGATAGCAAATACCCTGGTCGAGAGACCGGGGTTTTTTGTGTCCGCGATTTGAGTCCAAGTCAGGCGCGGTCAATGTGGGAGCTGGCTTGCCTGCGATAGGATCGACGCGGTCTCATTGGGATTCGCGTCTGCGCATCGCAGGCAAGCCCTTGCACCATCAGAACCCGAGTTTATCCCGCAACCCGTAATACCAGGCGCCCAGCGCTGCAAACGGCGTACGCAGCATTTGCCCGCCCGGGAACGGGTAGTGCGGCAGGTCGGCAAACGCATCAAAACGTTCCGCCTGCCCTCTGAGCGCCTCCGCCAGTACCTTGCCAGCCAAATGTGTATACGTTACGCCATGGCCGCTGCAGCCTTGCGAATAGTAGATGTTGTCGCCCAGGCGACCCACTTGCGGCAAGCGCGACAGGGTCAGCAGGAAATTGCCAGTCCAGGCGTAGTCAATCTTCACGTCCTTGAGCTGCGGGAAGGCCTTGAGCATCTTCGGGCGGATGATCGCCTCGATGTTCGCCGGGTCGCGCGCGCCGTACACCACGCCACCGCCGAAGATCAGGCGCTTGTCGCGGGTGAGGCGGTAGTAGTCGAGCAGGTAATTACAATCTTCGACGCAGTAATCCTGCGGCAGCAGTGTCTTCGCCAGCTCATCGCCCAGGGGCGCCGTCGTGATCACTTGCGTGCCGCAGGGCATCGACTTGGCCGCCAGCTCCGGCACCAGGTTGCCCAGGTACGCATTGCCCGCGACGATGATGAACTTGGCCCTGACCCGGCCCTCGGCAGTGTGCACCACCGGGTTGGCGCCGCGCTCGATACGCACCGCCGCCGATTGCTCGTAGATCGTACCGCCCAGGGATTCCACCGCTGCCGCTTCGCCGAGCGCCAGGTTAAGCGGGTGGATATGCCCACCGCTCATGTCCAGCAAGCCGCCGACGTAATTGTCGCAGGCAACCACCTCGCGAATACGGCGTTCGTCCAGCAACTCCAGCTGCGTATGGCCGTAGCGTTCCCACAGGCGTTTCTGCGATTCCAGGTGGCCCATGTGCTTGCTGTTGAGGGCGGCGAATACACCGCCGTCCTTCAAGTCGCACTGGATCTGATACTTGGCCACTCGCTCGCGAATGATCCGGCCGCCTTCAAATGCCATCTGCCCCAATAATTGCGCCTGCTGGGGTCCGACACTGCGCTCGATCACGTCGATATCACGGCTGTAGCTGTTGACGATCTGCCCGCCGTTGCGGCCCGAGGCGCCAAACCCCACCTTGGCGGCCTCCAGCACCGTCACGCGAAAACCGTTCTCCAGCAGGAACAGCGCGCTGGAGAGACCGGTATAACCGGCGCCGATCACGCACACATCGGTTTCAACCTCGCCTTGCAACATCTGCCGAGGTGGAACGGCATTCGCGGAAGCGGCGTAATACGACTGGGGATAGGGGGTGTTCGCCATCCTGGAACCTCTGTTTTATATTTTTTACGAGTGCACCGATCCTACCTGAGTTGAAAATTGCCTGCCAGCCGCCCGAAAATCAACGGGCATGCCCGATGCAAATAAATAATTCGCATATTCATAGGGTTAGCTGCAAAAAAGATGTTGACACCCCACCGGAATTCCGTAGAATGCCGCCTCACAGCAGGCACGTAGCTCAGTTGGTTAGAGCACCACCTTGACATGGTGGGGGTCGTTGGTTCGAGTCCAATCGCGCCTACCAAACAAAATCCGCTCTGCTGGGCGGTCTAGAAGGGCTCACCGAAAGGTGAGCCCTTTTTTGTTGGCTGCGATTTGCAAAACATTTGCAAATCGCTCACCTGGTAAATAGCGCCGATCTCACGGGGAGCTTCAGCCCCCGCCGCCAAAAAATACCTGCAGCAGCACCCATTCAAGCACTGCCACCAGCAGCAGAAACATGACGAATCCGAATGAGAACGCGCGTTTTCGCCGGGGTGGGGTGTAGTCGCTGGCGACCTCCAGAAACCTGAGTACCACGTCGATCAGCTTCCAGATCAGCTCGAAAAATTCGCTCATCAGAACGAATTACTTGGCTTTGGCGCTCTTGATATCGCTGATCATCTGCTTGGCAATCGCCTGCACCTGTTTCTGCGTCATGGCCGAGGCAATGCCTTCCCAGGCGGACGATGAGGTGTCGTAAGTACGCGATCCAAGCGGCGCGCCGGATTTGAGGTCGGAGTAGTCGGCGCGGGAGAACACCCAGGCATTACCGACCAGCGCGCCGGCCACGTACCGCGAGCCTGGTTCGATGTAGCGGAACTTGCTGACGTTGATGCTGATGCCCACGCCGTCTTCACCGCTTGGGGTCACTGCGGGACTTTCCGTGACGTTGAAGCCCGCCTGGCGCGCTTCGACCTGGAGCGCGTTGTTCCAGTCGCGCTTGAGCAGGTTCCAATCCGGATTCTGCTCCACCTGTCCTTCGCCTTTGATGCTGACCACCAGGTTGTGTTTGGCGGAGTCCGGGATGGCCAGCGCGGCGCTGCCCCCGCTTTTTACCTTGGCGGCGCAACCACCGAGCATGGACAAAGCAACGGCGCAGGAGAGAGCGATCAGGACCTTTTGGGTTTTCATTGAATTTCCATATCCACAACAGTATTGAAGGAGGCGTGCTCAAGTCACCCGCGCACGCCTGATAAACGGGCGGCACTAAGATGCGTGAATCCCCTTTGATCTGTCCACATCTCGTTACGTGCGCACTGTGCAATCACTCACAAAATTTATTGGTTCGCAGCAACAATTTTTCTTGTTGGACACCCCCCGTCCCCAGGCAGCAAAGTTGCCGCCACTGACGCTCGACCTTTCGGGTCAACAATAAAAAACCGAGCCGACTGCACGCCACTTCCTGCTGTGAACCCTTTGTTCACATCCTGCTGTAATGGCGCCGCAGCGCGCACTAAAGGACCTCACCGCCATGCAAACTGTTGTGAACTTATGGCCGTTGATCGGCGTACTCGTGATCGTGGTTGGCTTTGTTCTACGCATCAACCCTTTATTGGTGGTCACCGCCGCCGCTATGGCCACCGGATTCGCCGCCCATTTTTCGTTGGAAAAAATCCTCACCACCATGGGCGATGGTTTCCTTCAGACCCGTGCCCTGCAATTGATCCTGTTGTTGCCCCTCGCGGTCATCGGCCTGCTGGAGCGCCATGGGCTGCGCCTGCATGCGCAGAACTGGATCGCACGGTTTGAGCGCGCCACGGTCGGGCGCTTGTTGATCATGTATCTGTTTGTGCGCGAGACCACGGCCGCCATGGGCTTGACCAGCCTGGGCGGGCACCCGCAGATGGTGCGCCCGCTGCTGGCACCGATGGCCGAGGGCGCTGCGGAAAAACGCTACGGCAAACTGCCGGACAAGTTGCGCCATAAAGTATTGGCCATGTGCGCCGCGACGGATAACGTCGGTCTGTTTTTTGGTGAAGATATCTTCGTGGCCTTTGGTGCGATCGCATTGATGCACACCTTCCTGCTTGGCTCGGGGATTGATGTGGAACCGCTGCACATTGCGGTGTGGGGGATTCCGACGGCAATTTGCGCGTTTATCATTCATGCGATCCGCCTGCATCGATTTGACCGAAGACTCACCCGCGAGATGACGCCTGCCGCCGCCCGTGGGGAGATCGCGCAATGATCATTTCGATTCAATACCTGTACTGGCTGGCCGGGGTCCTGCTGCTGATCACCGCGGGCATGATCTTGCTGGACCGAACCCATCCCAAGCGCTGGTCGAGTGCGCTGTTCTGGCTGTTGTTCGCCCTTCCGTTCCTGATCGGTGAGCGGCTGCCGTCGGTGGCCATTGGGGCTGGCCTCGTGGTGATGGCATTGATCGCCGGTATGGGCGGTGTCGGTCGTGGCAAGCATGCCGAGCTGCATGACAAGGATTCCCGTGCCAGTGCCGGTCGGCTGGGCCATAAGTTGTTTATCCCGGCGTTGGCCATTCCCTTGGCTACCGTGATCGGCTCGGTATTGCTCAAGCACACCGAGATCGGCGGCGTACCGCTGCTGGACCCGAAGAACACCACCTTTGTCTCCCTTGGTATCGGCTGCCTGATCGCCCTGGGCCTGGCCTGTTGGCTGACCCGTGACACGCCGGTGCAAGCCTTGCGCGAGTCCCGTCGGCTCACCGAAGCCCTGGGCTGGGCCATGGTGCTTCCGCAGATGCTGGCAATGCTTGGCTTGTTGTTTAACGAAGCCGGGGTCGGCACGGCCGTTGCCCATGTCACTACCACCTATATCAACCTGGATTTCAAGTTGGTGGCGGTGATGGTCTATGTGCTGGGCATGGCGCTGTTTACCGTGATCATGGGGAACGGTTTCGCGGCGTTCCCGGTGATGACCGGCGGCGTCGGCGTGCCGGTGCTGGTGGGTATCTACGGCGGCAACCCGGCGGTAATGGCGGCGATCGGCATGTTCTCGGGCTACTGCGGGACCTTGATGACCCCGATGGCCGCCAACTTCAATATCGTGCCGGCGGCGTTGCTGGAGCTGCCGGACAAAAACGCAGTGATCAAGGCCCAACTGCCGACGGCTTTGATGATGCTGGTGGTTAATATTGTCCTGCTTTACCTGTTGATGTGAGGCCGAGAGTGCGCACTGTACTGCTGACGGGCTTCGAGCCCTTTGATCAAGATTCGGTGAACCCGTCCTGGGAAGCGGTGCGCCAACTGGACGGTGTGCAGTTGGACGATGATGTGCGAATTGTTGCGCATCGACTGCCTTGCGCGTTTGCCTCCGCGGGTGAGTGCCTGGCCCGACTGATCGATGAATTGCACCCGGCCATGGTAATTGCTACCGGGCTGGGCCCGGGGCGCAGCGATATCTCGTTCGAGCGGGTGGCGATCAATATCAACGATGCCCGGATTCCGGATAACCTGGGCGAGCAACCCATTGATACGGCAGTCGTGACGGACGGTCCGGCGGCGTACTTCACGACACTGCCGATCAAGGCGATGGTCAAGGCCGTGCGCGAGGCGGGCATCGCGGCCTCGGTATCGCAGACGGCGGGGACGTTTGTGTGCAACCAAGTGTTTTATCTGTTGCAGCACGCCCTGGCCGGGACGTCCGTGCGCAGTGGGTTCATCCACGTACCGCTTCTGCCGGAGCAGGTGACGGAAGCGCAGCGGCCCTCGATGGAACTGCATACGTTGGTGGCGGGATTGCAGGCAGCCGTACTGGCCGCGTGGCATACACCCGTGGATGCAAAAGAGGCGGGCGGGCAGGTCAGTTGACCTGCCCGATTCACCTCAGGTTGCGAACAGTCGGGTGAGCCCGAAGGTAATGGCGCAGGCCAGACCTGTCATCGCGAATGCGGTTGCCACGTACCACTTGATGAGATTCAGTTCAGTGGTAGCCAGGTCTGCCCTGGAAGCGAAGTGCTTATCCATGGAATCTGCCCTGCTCGAAACGGTGATCAGCTTTTCGTTCATTTCAGCCAGCCCCTTTTCCAGTAAACCTAATCGTATTTCCATTCTCGAATCTCCGTTATTCCCGTTACCGGCTCTGCCTTGAGCCGCTTGGGAACCGAGAATAGTGTGGCCTCAGCCCAACGTTAAGAGACAAACCTTTGCAAAATAACACCAGGCGTCTGGTGCCGCCTGTTCAGTCCTCCCGCCGCGGAAAGAACAATTCAAAACACGTCAACCCAGCGTCACTGCTCACGCTGTACCGCCCGTTATGCAACTGCATGATGGTGGCTACAATCGACAGCCCCAACCCATTTGACTGCGCCGAGCGTTCCCGCGACTCATCGACCCGGTAAAACCGTTCGAACAGGCGCGGCAGATGCTCGGCAGCAATGGTTTCGCCGCGGTTGCTGACCCTGAGGTTTATGCCGTCCGTCGTGGGCACCGCCTGGATCATCAACTCGGTGCCCGGCGCACCGTATTTGATGGCGTTGGCACACAGGTTGGCCAGGGCACGGCGCAGCAGCATCGGCTCGGCCCAGATCACGCCGTCTCCGCTGGCATGAATGCGGATGTCCACGTCGCCCGCCAAGCCTTCAAAGTACTCGGCGATTCGTTCCACCTCATCCGCCGCACTGAGCGCCTGGCGTTGACGCAGCGCGCTGGCCGGGTCGGTGCGGGCCAGGAACAGCATGTTGTCGAGCATTCGCGCCAGGCGTTCAAGCTCTTCGACATTCGACGCCAGCAGTTGCTGGTAACTCTCGATGCTGCGGCTCTGTTGCAGGGCGACCTGGGTTTCTCCCAGCAGGTTATTGATAGGCGTGCGCAGTTCGTGGGCCATGTCGGTGGACACTTGGCCCAGCTGTACAAAACCCTTGGCCAGTCGTTCGAGCATGGTGTTGAACGAATCAATCATCGGCAGCAGTTCTTTTGGCGCGCCTTGGCTGTCGAGGCGTTCGGCGAGGTTGCCGACGCCGATACCCTGGGCGTGGCGGGCCAGGCGTCGCAACGGCAGAAGCCCGCGATAGACGAGCAGGTAGCCGACCACGGCCAGCATGATTGCGGCGATGCCTGCCAGGATATAAACGCTCAACCGATAGCTGGCGAGCACCGCGGTGCGTTCGGTCATCAGGCGCCCGCTGGTGACTTGGAGGCTGCCAAGGTCACCGGAATCGATGGAGGCGGCGACGGTGGAGAAGGGCACGCCGTTGACGCCAGGCAGATGGTGTACGTCGGCAAGGCTCAGCGCATGGTCTTTCGCGACGGGTGGCACGGACGGCAGGTCGATGTTGCCCGGGTTCACCAGCAGCAGGGGGGTCTGCCCCGGCGCCGCGATGCTCAAGACCGACTCGTGGTTGCCCAGCATATTCTGGAACAACTCCGGCTTGGTCTTGATCAGCTCGAGGGTGTTGCTGTCGTTGAGCAAGTTGCGCAGTTGATCGACGCGGGAAATCAAGGCGGCATCGTCACGCATGACCAATTCCCGCTCCAGCTCGCGGTACAGCGCCACGCCCAGGGTGGCCAGCAGGGTGAACGCGAGCAAGGCGAAAATCAGCGCCAGGCGCAGGGTCATCGAATAGTGACGGCGCTTGTTCATGGCTGGGTATCGAAGCGGTAGCCGATGCCACGCACGCTGTGGATCAGTTTGAGCTGGAACGGGTCGTCGATTTTCAGGCGCAGGCGCCGCACGGCCACGTCCACCACGTTGGTGTCGCTGTCGAAGTTCATGTCCCACACCCGTGACGCGATCAATGAACGGGACAGCACCTGGCCCTGATGGGTCGCGAACAAATGCAGCAGGGCGAACTCTTTGTTGGTCAGGGTGATACGGGCGCCCGCGCGGGTTACGCGGCGCTTGAGGACATCGATCTGCAGGTCGGCGATCTGCAGCTGTTCTTCTTCCCGGCTGGGGCCGCGGCGGGTCAGGGTACGCAAGCGTGCCACCAGCTCGGCGAAGGAGAACGGTTTGATCAGGTAGTCATCGGCACCCAATTCAAGGCCCTTGATACGGTCGGCAATATCATCGCGGGCCGTCAGGAAAAGTACCGGTGTGTCGGCTTCCTTGCGCAGGCGGCGCAGCACTTCCCAACCATCCATTTTCGGCATCATCACATCCAGCACGATCACATCGAATGGTGTTTCCAGCGCCTGGTGCAGGCCATCCACGCCGTCACGGGCGAGGCTGACGGAGTAACCCAGTTCCTGAAGGCCGTTGAGCAGGTAATTGCCGGCCTTGGGTTCGTCTTCGACTACGAGAATGTTCATGGCAAGTGCTCTGTCTCAATGCGTGGCGCAAGTGTAGCCCGATCAATTGTCACTGGCGCAACCGGTGTCCAGGACCTGGTAGTCCAACACATGTTCACGGCCCTGGCTGTCCAGGTAGTCGAGTCGCGCCGGGACGACGCCGCATTCGCCGTAGGTGTCAGTGCTCGACAGCACTTTAGCCACGTCCAGGTGGACGAAGAAGCCGGTTTTGTCGTGGACCACCGGTTCGGCGGCAAACACGGAACCGGTAGCGAGCAAAGCGGCAAAGCCGAGGGTAAACAGTTTCATGGTGGTATCTCTCTTTTAGGGTTGGCTGCAAGGTCGTGGCAGTGCGTTCACGGTAACCAGGTGCCTCAAACAGCCAGCCAACAGGATGATGACAAGTGTGTAATGAAGTGTTTTTGCGTTGCCGTGCTCAGGGCTGGCGACCCGAGGCTTCAAGGATCAGGTCGGTGATTTCCTTGGCGTGGGACACCAGCGACAAGTGGCTCGAAGGCAGTTCGATGGTGGTCGCGTTCATACGCTTGGCGAGGAATCGCTCCAGGTCCGGGTTGATGGTCTGGTCATTCGCCGACACCGCGTACCAGGAAGGCTTGGTGTGCCAGGCGGCATTCACGGTGCGGCCGCTGAACAAGGTTTTAGTGATGGGTTGCTGCACGGCGTACAGCGCCAGGGCCTTGGCGCGCGGGACGTCGGAGGCGAAGTACTTGAGAAAGGCGTCCTGGCTCAGGGTGAGGTAACCATCGTGTTCTTCCACGCCGGACCGCACGGGCATGGCCGGGTACTTGGCCGAGAGCGCGACGAAGTCTTCGTTGGCGTCTGGCGCACGGGCGGCTACATACACAAGGGCGCTGACGTTCGGGTTGGCCCCGGCGTCGCTCACGATGGTACCGGCGTAGGAATGGCCGACTAGCACGGTAGGGCCGTTTTGTTGGTCCAGCACACGCTGGGTGACGGCGACATCGTCGGCCACCGAGGTCAGCGGGTTCTGCACAGCCGTGACGTGCAGGCCGGCGGCCTGGAGACGGGTGATCACCTCGGACCAGCTCGAGCCGTCAGCCCAGGAACCGTGCACAAGGACCACGTTGTCGGCTTTGATCGGCGCGACGGTGCCGGCCATGGCGGTGCCGGTGCCCAGCATCAGCAGGCTGGCGGCGATCAGGCAGAGTTTGCTTGCAGCTTTCATGGGATAGACCCTTTTCATCAGTAGGAAGTGGCGTCATCCGGCGTGGGTGACTGACGGCTCCACTGTATGAAGTGAGGGTGCTGACAAAACTTACCGCTTCATTACAAACCTGTAATGCAATTAATGCCGGTGGCGTTTACAAGCAACAGGGTGATCCGTAGATTGCATTGGGCCGATTATGTGTTCCAGCCCAAGAGGAAACCACGCAGTGTCCATCCCAGGTTCAGCCGTATTTAACCGTCGTTATCGTGCCTTTCTGTTTGATATGGATGGAACGCTGCTCAACTCGATTGCCGCCGCCGAGCGGGTGTGGAGTGTCTGGGCTGAACGCCATGGCCTGGAGGTAGAAGCGTTTTTGAAGACCATTCACGGCGCCCGCGCGATCGACACTATTACCCGGCAAGCACTGCCCGGCGTTGATCCCGAGGTCGAGGCGCAGTGGATCACCGAGGCTGAAATCAAGGATGTAAGAGGGGTTGTCGCGATTCCCGGCGCCGTCACGTTTCTGAACAGCCTGCCGGGTGATCAATGGGCACTCGTCACCTCGGCGCCCAGGGAATTGGCGTTGCGTCGATTGCAGGCTGCCGGGATTGCGCCGCCGACGGTGCTGGTCACGGCTGAAGATGTTGCCATCGGCAAGCCGAACCCCGCCTGTTACCTGCTGGGTGCGCAACGCCTGGGCGTCCCGGTGCAGGACTGCCTGGTGTTTGAAGATGCAACGGTAGGCATACGCGCGGGCGAGGCGGCAGGGGCGGATGTAATGGTTGTGACGACGACGCATCACGCGCCTATGGTCACCGAACACCCTTCGGTTGACGGGTACCAGCAGCTAAGCGTACAGCGCGACGCGCAAGGCTTGTTGTACCTGCAGAACACGGCGGGCTGAAGGGCTGAGCCCGTTACCGGTCTCGGCCTTGTCCGGAGCGGACTGGGGTGGGCGGTTGCATTCGATGATTCCTCATGCCTTGGCGTGACAGCACCATCTCCCTGAGAATTTCATTGGCCAGCCGCGCGATGGCTTCGGCGCCACGATAGTGTGCACGCACGATCCCTGTCACTGCGAAATGGTCGGTTTCCGGGCCGCTGAGCACTGCCGAAAGCGTGCCGTCAGCGTGTAATGTGCAGGTCACGCTATAGCTGGGCAGACGGGCGGCCAGCGCAGACTCGATCTGGGATTTGGTCAGGGTATCCATCGTGCTCAGTGCCTTTAACTGATAGTGCAGGCCCAAGCATAGGTCGTGTCGCAGCGGTGTAAATACCGGCGATCTGATATCGAGGAACGCAGTCTCAGCGTGTCATTTGCCGGCACAGGCGACGCTGAACGGCTTTCTGGATAGGTTTGAGGCAAAACAGAAACAGGTATCCACTCAGCAGTAGGGCCAAATCCAGCCAGGAATGGGCATCCGCCGGGCCAGTGCCTTCGATTGTAAACCTCAAAGCATAGGCCAGCCCCACGAAGATCAGCCCTATCAGTAGGGCGATCATCCAAGACATGTAGGCAAATGGTGGTGCGGTCGTAGGCCTCATCGTCGTGCTCCTGAATGCACACGGATGGCTGAGTGTCAGTCAGTAGATTCGGCCTTAAATGAAACGACAAGTTCCTGGCGAGAACACAGTTTCATCTTTGCATGAAGATCAACGCACTGGCGACGTTCGCCACGCAATAACGGTCAGAGCAATTCGAAGGAGTTTTCGCCAGCCGTTACAGTCAACGAAAAGGCTGGCTACTGAAGGCGCTTCAAGGTGTCTGGTTTTTATCCGGGGCAGTCAGGCCTGCCTGGATGCGCTGGTAGATTTCCTCGCGATGCACGGCCACATCCTTGGGCGCGTTGATGCCGATTCGTACTTGCTGGCCGCTGACGCCCAGGATGGTGATCGTAATGTCATCACCGATGTTTATGCTTTCACCAACTTTTCGGGTGAGTATCAGCATGGACTTCTCCTTGATTACTTTTAAGGACACATGTTTCAGACAGGGCAGGTGTCGGATGTGTGTAGCTTACTGCTAAGCGCTTCCCTGTGACTGCCTCTTTTAGGACGCATAGAGGCGACATTAATTCCCATGGCGGCATCATACAGGTCTGCGATACATGATTCGCATTGTTTAAGCTAACGTTTATGACGGCCAGAATAGACAGTGGATGATAAAGTCGCCTCTTTATCTTTAGAGGAGCGAGGCAGTGCGTAAAGTAGTGATGGCAATGGCGGTGTTGGCATTGGCCGGTTGCGGTGAAGGCAGAAGCGTCGATACCCCCGCGCCCAAGCCTGCCGTGACCGAAAGCCAGCCCCAGACCGGCGCAGTTGCCGCCCAGGAATGGGACGTGCGCGTCGGCTCGCCGGACCACAAGCTGCAGGCGATCACCGACCTGACGGCCTGGTTGCTGGAGCATGGTTTTAATTTTTATATTGTGAAGGTGGACGGCAAGGACGAAGTGCTACTGGGGCCGTTTGCGACCAAGGCTGAAGCTGAAGCCAAGCAGACGCTGCTTAATGAAAAAATGGCCCGCGCCAAGAAAACCGACACTGTGTCGCAGGTCATAGAACACAAGGCCACACAGTAACCGCACAGTGGGCGGCGGTTACGCCCACTTTCAGCCGCAGACTTTGAGGTTCACCGGGCCGACAAACTCATTGCCCCGGCCCATCACGCACGCCACGGTCTGATTGCGTTGACGCTCCCAGGCCTGCACCGGGTAGGTCTTGTTCCAGGCTTCGTACAGTTGACGATCCTGTTTCGACAGACGCAAGCCGTATCGCTTGCTCATGTAGAAGTACGTGCGGGCGATCATGCCCCGAATGGACGGGCGCGGCATGACCTTCTTGGCCTTGAAATCCACCTGGGTCAGGCATGAGCCGTATTGTCCGCTTTGCACCGGCAGCCAGCCGAAACTGAAGTTGTTACGGTCGCCATTGACCTCGCCAATGCTCGGCACTAGGTTATGCAGGTCCGCTTCGGCGCGCTTGAACACGTCATCGTGCCGGGTGCAGTTCTTGCGCCCTCCGTTCTGCCAGCACTGGCGTTGATGCCCGATCTGCCAGGCCGGAACGATGTGCTCCCACTCGATGCGTGCCGCACGGTTGGCGTTTTTGCGTGGGATGTAGCCACAGGCTTTCAGGTCCACGCGATTGCCCGTGTATTTGCACCCGCAATAGAACTCGGTGGATTGTGGGGCGTAAAGTTTCCAGGCAACTTTCTTGGCTTCGCTGAAGGTTCGGGGCGCTTGGGCATGGACGGCGACGGCGAAAAACAGGCAAAGTACAGCGATAAAACGGACACCCATTGACTCAATCTTCCTTCGGCACAACCCAGAAAATCTGCACGCCACCGTCGTCCCGATAGGCGAGGGTGACGTTGTCGTTCTCCGCAATTTCTTCCAGCAAACGTGCCCATTCTTCCTCTGGTTCGTCGGGCAGACGGAAGATCAAGGCCGCCTTGGCTTTTTGGGCGCTGGTTGAATTGATGATCTTTTGCACACGAATGGCCAGGCGTTCGTAGGCACCAGGCGGGGTTGGCACTGCGGGAGAGGACTTTGCCACGGAGTATTCCTTAGTTAGCTGTACGCACATACAGTATTTAACTGTAGGTAATTTCGCAACTGCTTAAATTCCAAGCAGTTCGTCTGACAGCCGTTCAGGAGTTTTTGTGTAAGGCGGGGTAGGAAGTGCAGAAGTGAGCTTGCCGGAAAAGGAAGCTCGCTCCTGCGGACAGTTTCAGGAATCAGTATTCCCAGAACATCCGTTGCAGCTCTTTGCTGTCCTGGGTCTTGGTCAGGGCGACCATCGCGAGGATGCGGGCTTTCTGTGGGTTCAGATCGAGTGCGGCAACCCAGTCGTATTTGTCGTCAGGTTGTTCGGCATTGCGCAGCACCATGCCGCCGGCATTGACGTGGGAAGAACGAATGATCTGTACACCTTGCTTGCGCAGTTCCACCAGTGCGGGCACCACTTTGGAGGACACCGAGCCATTGCCGGTGCCGGCATGGATGATGGCTTTTGCGCCCGCTTGAGCCAGGGCCTTGTAGGCTGTATCGCTCACGTTGCCATAGCCATAGGCGATTTCAACATCGGGTAGGCTCTTGATGTTTTTGATGTCGAATTCCGAATCCATGGTGTGGCGCTTGGCTGGCAAGCGGAACCAGTAGGATTTGCCTTCAACCACCATGCCCAGTGGGCCCCAAGGGCTCTTGAACGCTTCGGTCTTGATATTGATCATCTTGCTGACGTCGCGACCCGACTGGATCTCGTCGTTCATGGTGACCAGCACGCCCTTGCCGCGCGCCTCTTTGCTGCCGGCCACCGCAACGGCGTTGTAGAGGTTGAGCATGCCGTCCGCCGACATGGCGGTGCCTGGGCGCATGGAGCCGACCACCACGATTGGCTTGTCGGTCTTTTCCACCAGGTTCAGGAAGTAGGCGGTTTCTTCGAGGGTGTCGGTACCGTGGGTGATCACGATGCCGTCCACGTCCTTGCTGTCGGCCAGTTCGGCGACGCGGCGGCCCAGTTGCAGCAGGTTTTCGTTGTTGATGCTTTCGGACGCAATTTGCATCACTTGCTCGCCGCGTACATTGGCGATCTGGCTAAGCTCAGGAACACCGGCGATCAATTGCTCGATGCCAACCTTGGCCGCCTGGTAAGTGGCACTGTTGGCCGCACTGGCGCCGGCGCCGGCAATCGTGCCGCCGGTGGCGAGTATGACCACGTTGGACAGCTTGGCCTTGGTTTCGACTTCCTTCGCCTGGACGGCAACGGGGAACAGCAGCAGGAGGGCTAACGCGCCCGGAACAAAAGTCTTCAATGCAGATTTCATTATTTTTCTCTCTGGTTTTTGATGAGTGCTGTAGCCGGTTCATCTAGAACACCCGGGCGGTTCTGAATGCCACGGGGTGAGGGGGTAGAGCAGGATCTGTACCAGGCCGTGAGTGTTTGTGGATATAAAATAACCTTCTGATTTATAAGAAATTAATTCGTTTTTAAGAGCGGTTGCAGCAGGTGTATGTCCGGCTTTCCGAACAGATGGACGTATTACGTTCGGTTGTCCGAAAACCTGGTGGTTAATCCATCGACATGCATGAGGCACGGGACGCAATCTGTCGTTTTAGAGAACGACTGAGAGTGGACGATGTTTAAGCCGGCCGTTGTTGCGGGACGAGCGAGGGACTTGGATGAAAGACTGTTTTATACCGTTGACAAATCTCGACAAGGTTCTCATAGTTTGAATAACGCAAACGTTTGCGAGATGTTTCACGGCCTCTCTTGGAGTCTCGTGGCAGCTCGTATCAGCTACCCAGGTGGGAAGGCTGCCGAAGTGCTCTTCGGTGCAAGCGTTGCTCACAATAATCATAAGATCGGAGTGAACCCATGAAGCTGCCATTTGCTGGACGTCTTCTTGCTGTCGCTGTGCTTGCCGCCGCATCCGCTGCCCTGCCTCTCTCTTCTGCATTCGCTGATGACGCTGCCGCCAAACCCAAGGTCGGCCTGGTCATGAAATCCCTTGCCAACGAATTCTTCGTGACCATGCAGGAGGGCGCCAAGGACTACCAGAAATCCCACGCCGCTGATTTCGACATGATCACCAACGGTATCAAGAACGAGACCGACACCAGCGCGCAGATCGATATCGTCAACCAGATGATCCTCGCCAAGGTGAACGCCATCGTGATCGCGCCCGCCGACTCCAAGGCACTGGTCACCGTGCTCAAGAAAGCCTCCGATGCCGGTATCAAGGTCGTCAACATCGACAACCGTCTTGATCCGGACGTGCTCAAAAGTAAAAACCTTGATATACCTTTCGTTGGCCCGGACAACCGCAAGGGCTCCAAGCTGGTGGGCGACTACCTGGCCAAGCAACTGGCGGCCGGCGATGAAGTCGGCATCATTGAAGGCGTGCCGACCACCACCAATGCCCAGCAGCGCACCGCTGGCTTCAAGGACGCGATGGATGCCGCGGGCATGAAAATCGTCTCCACCCAATCCGGCAACTGGGAGATCGACCAGGGCCAGAAGGTGGCCTCCGCTATGCTGAGCGAGTACCCGAAAATCAAGGCGCTGTTGGCGGGTAACGACAACATGGCGTTGGGTGCCGTGTCCGCAATCCGCGCCGCAGGCAAGGCTGGCAAGGTCCAGGTTGTCGGCTACGACAACATCGAAGCCATCAAGCCGATGCTGCAGGACGGCCGCGTCCTCGCGACCGCCGACCAGGCCGCTGCCCAGCAAGCCGTGTTCGGTATCCAGAGCGCGCTCAAGCTGGTCAAGGGTGAGAAAGTCGAGTCCAAGGACGGCGTGATCGAAACCCCGGTCGAACTCGTCCTCAAGAAGTAATCCTGGCAATGCCCAACAGCGTCCGCTCGTCCTGAGCGGGCGCCTGGAGATTTTCCTATGTCATCTTCCGCCCCGAACGCTGTCCTCTCGGTCAGCGGTATCGGCAAGACCTATGCCCAACCGGTTCTGTCCGACATCACTCTGACGCTCAATCGCGGGGAAGTGCTGGCGCTGACCGGTGAGAACGGCGCAGGCAAGAGCACCTTGTCGAAGATCATCGGCGGGCTGGTTACGCCGACCACTGGGCACTTGCAGTTCAATGGCCAGGACTTCCGCCCCGGCAGCCGCACCCAGGCCGAAGAGCTGGGCGTGCGTATGGTCATGCAGGAACTCAACCTGCTGCCAACACTAACCGTGGCTGAAAACCTGTTCCTGGATAACCTGCCCAGCCACTGTGGCTGGATCGACCGCAAGCACCTGCGCAAGGCCGCGATCGAGGCCATGGCGCAGGTCGGGCTGGACGCCATCGACCCCGACACCCTGGTTGGCAGCCTGGGCATTGGCCATCAGCAGATGGTCGAAATCGCCCGTAACCTGATCGGTGATTGCCATGTACTGATCCTCGACGAACCCACGGCCATGCTGACCGCCCGTGAAGTCGAGATGCTGTTCGAACAGATCACTCGCCTGCAGGCTCGGGGCGTGGCGATTATTTACATTTCACACCGGCTGGAAGAGCTGGCCCGTGTCGCCCAGCGCATTGCGGTGTTGCGCGACGGCAAGCTGGTCTGTGTCGAGCCGATGGCCAACTACAACAGCGAGCAACTGGTCACCTTGATGGTCGGTCGCGAGCTGGGCGAGCACATTGACCTGGGGCCCCGCACCATTGGTGGTCCGGCCCTGACGGTGAAAGGCCTGACGCGTTCGGACAAAGTCCGCGACGTGTCCTTCGAAGTGCGCGCCGGTGAGATCTACGGTATCTCCGGCCTGATCGGCGCGGGCCGTACTGAATTGTTGCGCCTGATCTTCGGCGCCGACCTGGCCGACAGCGGCACCGTGGCGCTCGGTTCGCCTGCCCAGGTGGTGAGCATTCGCTCGCCGGTGGACGCGGTGGGCCACGGTATTGCCCTGATCACCGAGGACCGCAAGGGCGAGGGTCTTCTTCTGACCCAGTCCATCAGTGCCAATATCGCCCTGGGCAACATGCCGGAAATATCCGGCGGAGGCGTGGTCAACAGCCGCGACGAAACCGCCTTGGCCAAGCGCCAGATCGATGCCATGCGCATCCGCAGTGCCGGCCCGGCGCAGCTGGTGTCCGAGCTGTCCGGCGGCAACCAGCAGAAAGTCGTCATCGGCCGCTGGCTGGAGCGCGACTGTTCGGTGATGTTGTTCGATGAGCCGACCCGTGGCATCGACGTCGGCGCCAAATTCGACATTTATGCCTTGCTCGGCGAATTGACCCGCCAGGGCAAAGCGCTGGTGGTGGTGTCCAGCGATCTGCGTGAACTCATGCTGATCTGCGACCGCATCGGCGTGTTGTCGGCCGGGCGCTTGATCGAAACCTTCGAGCGCGACAGCTGGACCCAGGATGAATTGCTTGCCGCCGCTTTCGCCGGCTATCAGAAACGTGATGCGCTGCTCAACGACGCAGTGCTTAGGGAAACCCCATGAAAACTTCAACTTCCCCCGGCAAGACCGGCGGCAACTTCTACGGCCTGGGCACTTACCTGGGCCTGGCAGGCGCCTTGCTGGCGATGATTGCGCTGTTCTCGGTGCTCAGCGATCACTTCCTGTCCTACGACACGTTCAGCACCCTGGCCAACCAGATTCCAGACCTGATGGTGCTGGCGGTGGGCATGACGTTTATCTTGATCATCGGCGGCATCGACCTGTCGGTAGGCTCGGTGCTGGCGCTGGCGGCATCGGCGGTCAGCGTGGCAATCCTCAGCTGGGGCTGGAGCGTGTTGCCGGCTGCCGTGCTGGGCATGGGCTGCGCGGCATTGGCCGGTACCATCACCGGCTCGATCACCGTGGCCTGGCGCATCCCGTCGTTTATCGTGTCCCTCGGCGTGCTGGAAATGGCGCGTGGCGTGGCGTACCAGATGACCGGTTCGCGCACCGCTTACATCGGTGATTCGTTCGCCTGGCTGTCCAATCCGATTGCCTTTGGTATTTCGCCGTCGTTCATCATTGCTTTACTGGTGATCGTCGCCGCGCAGCTTGTACTGACGCGTACCGTGTTTGGTCGTTACCTGATCGGCATCGGCACCAACGAAGAGGCTGTACGCCTGGCGGGGATCAATCCCAAGCCCTACAAGATCCTGGTGTTCAGCCTCATGGGCTTGTTGGCCGGTGTGGCGGCGCTGTTCCAGATTTCGCGCCTGGAGGCGGCAGACCCGAACGCCGGTTCCGGCCTGGAACTGCAAGTGATCGCAGCAGTGGTCATTGGCGGCACCAGCTTGATGGGTGGGCGCGGCTCGGTGATCAGTACCTTTTTTGGTGTGTTGATTATTTCGGTCCTGGCCGCCGGCCTGGCGCAGATCGGCGCCACGGAACCCACGAAGCGCATCATCACCGGTGCAGTGATCGTGATCGCCGTGGTCCTCGACACCTACCGCAGCCAGCGCGCCAGTCGGCGGGGCTGAACCATGGCAACGATCAAGGATGTGGCAGCGCTTGCAGGTATTTCCTACACCACCGTGTCCCACGTGGTGAACAAGACGCGCCCGGTCAGCGAGCCGGTACGCATCAAGGTAGAGGCAGCGATCAAGCAGCTCGACTATGTACCCAGTGCCGTCGCGCGTTCGCTCAAAGCCAAGACCACGGCCACCATCGGTTTGCTGGTGCCCAACAGCCTCAACCCGTATTTTGCGGAATTGGCACGGGGCATCGAGGATTACTGCGAGCGTAACGGCTATTGCGTGATCCTCTGCAACTCCGACGATAACGCGCAAAAGCAGCGCAGCTACCTGCGTGTGTTGCTGGAGAAGCGTATCGACGGCTTGATCGTGACGTCGGTGGGCGGCGATGACAGTGGGCTTGCCGCAGGCTTGAACGCGGTGCGTACGCCCATGGTGATTGTCGACCGGGCGCTGGATGGCATTGACGTGGACCTGGTCCGTATCGACCACGAGGAGGGCGCCTACCTAGCAACCCGGCACTTGCTTGAACTGGGCCACCGCGACATCGCCTGTATCGGCGGCCCGGTCCATACCCGGGTTGCGCAAATGCGTCTGGCGGGTTACCACCGCGCGCTACGGGAGGCCGGCGTGGAAGTGGCTGCCGATCGCACCCAGGAAAGCGACTTCACCAGTACTGGCGGTTATGCTGCTGCCGTGAAATTACTGGCGCAGAACCCGCCCAGTGCGATCTTTGCCAGCAACGACATGATTGGTTTCGGCGTGCTGCGTGCAGCCGCAGAACGCAACATCCGCGTGCCGGGCGAGCTGTCGGTGATCGGTTTCGATGACATTCAAATGGGTCGTTACGTCTACCCGGCGTTGACCACCGTCGGGCAGTCGATTGTCCAATTGGGCGAGACGGCGGCCGAGCTTTTACTGCGAAGAATTGCAACACCCCAACTGCCGATCGATCAACGCATCGTGACGCCGAGCATCGTGTTGCGCGAGTCGACGGCGCCTGTCGCGGGTACGTTCGCCCAATACCGCTGAACCGAATTGATGAGTACTGATGTATGCCAGCAAAAGTAGTGGTAGTAGGCAGCTTGAACATGGACCTGGTTACCCGTGCCAGTCGGCTGCCGCGCGCCGGTGAAACCTTGATTGGCCAGACGTTTTCCACCGTGCCCGGCGGCAAGGGCGCGAACCAGGCGGTCGCCTGCGCGCGCCTGGGTGCCGACGTTTCTATGGTGGGTTGCGTCGGCACCGATGCCTATGGCACCCAGTTGCGTGACGCATTGCAGGTGGAAGGCATTGATTGCCAGGCCGTCAGAACCGTCGATGGCTCAAGCGGCGTGGCCTTGATCGTGGTCGATGACAGCAGCCAGAACGCGATTGTGATCGTGGCGGGCAGCAATGGCGAGTTGACGCCGGCCTCGTTGCGGGCGTTTGACGCGGTGCTGCAGGCGGCAGATGTGATCGTCTGCCAATTGGAAGTGCCGATGGACACTGTGGGACACGCACTCAAGCGCGGCCGTGAGCTGGGCAAGACGGTGATCCTCAACCCGGCGCCAGCCAGCGGCCCGCTGCCGGCCGAGTGGTACGCCTCGATCGACTACCTGATCCCCAATGAAAGCGAAGCCACCGCACTCAGCGGCGTGACGGTCGATTCCATTGAAAGTGCCAAGGTGGCGGCGACCCAACTGATCCGGGCGGGCGCCGGTAAAGTCATCATCACCCTGGGCTCGCAGGGCGCGCTGTTTGCCGACGGCCAGGGCTTTGAGCATCTGTCGGCGCCGAAGGTCAAGGCCGTGGATACCACGGCGGCGGGCGATACCTTTGTCGGTGGCTTCGCCGCGGCACTGGCCAATGGCAAAAGCGAAGCCGAGGCCATCCGCTTTGGCCAGGTCGCGGCGGCGTTGTCGGTCACTCGTGCCGGCGCGCAGCCTTCTATTCCAACGCTGCACGACGTACAAGGTTTTGTGCCCTCATGAAAAAGACACCTCTGCTCAATATCGCGTTGTCCCGTGTGATCGCCTCCCTGGGCCACGGTGACATCCTGGTGATCGGTGATGCCGGCCTGCCGGTGCCGCCGGGTGTCGAGCTGATCGACCTGGCGTTGACCCAAGGCATTCCGGACTTCATCAGTACCTTGCGCATCGTGCTCAGCGAAATGCAGGTGGAAAGCCACGTGCTCGCCGAAGAAATCCTGCTCAAGCAACCGCCGGCGCTGGCCGACCTCAACACGCTCACCGAGCAGGCCGCCCTCGGTGAACGGCGCCTGCTCAGCCATGAAGAATTCAAACAGTTGAGCCGCAAGGCCCGCGCCGTAGTGCGCACCGGTGAATGCCAGCCTTACTGCAATATCGCGCTGGTGTCCGGCGTCACCTTTTAGAATTCCCAACGACAAGGAGTGTTTTTATGCAACATGGTCTTCCAACCCTGAAAAATCTGTTCCGGAGTGTCCTGCTTTTGTCCGCACTCATTGCTGCAAGCGCCCAGGCGGCGGAAAAGATCGACCTGATCATCGACACCGACCCAGGCGCCGATGATGTGGTGGCCTTGCTATTCGCCATGGCTTCGCCGGATGAACTGAACATCCGCGCGCTGACCACTGTTGCCGGCAATGTGCGGCTGGACAAGACTTCCCGCAACGCGCGCCTGGCCCGCGAATGGGCAGGGCGCGAGGACATTCCGGTGTACGCCGGTGCGCCGGCGCCGCTGCTGCGCAAGCCCATCTACGCCGAGAATATCCATGGCAAGGAAGGTATTTCCGGCGTCACGGTACATGAGCCTCAAAAGGCCCTGGCTGAGGGCAATGCCGTTGATTACCTGATCAAGACCTTGAGCACTGCCAAGCCTCACAGCATCACCATCGCCATGCTCGGTCCGCAGACCAACCTGGCGCTGGCGTTGACCCAGGCGCCGCAGATTACCCAAGGCATCAAGGAAGTGGTGGTGATGGGCGGTGCGCACTTCAACGGCGGCAATATCACGCCGGTAGCGGAGTTCAACCTGTTTGCCGACCCGGTCGCCGCCGAGATCGTGCTCAAGAGCGGCGTCAAGCTGACCTACCTGCCGCTGGACGTGACCCACAAGGTCCTGACCAGCGAAGCGCGCCTGAAGAAGATCGCCGACATCAACAACAAAGCCAGCAAAATTGTCGGCGACATTCTCAACGAGTACGTCAAGGGTGACATGGAGCACTACGGCATACCGGGTGGCCCGGTGCATGACGCCACCGTGATCGCCTACCTGCTCAAGCCTTCGCTGTTCAGCGGCCGTCAGGCCAATATGGTGGTAGACAGCCGTGAAGGCCCGACCTTCGGCCAGACCATCGTTGACTGGTACGACGGCCTGAAGCAGGAAAAGAACGTGTTCTGGGTTGAGAACGGCGATGCCCAGGGCTTCTTCGATCTGCTGACCGAGCGCCTGGCGCGTCTGAAGTAACGTGTTGACCGGCCGGCATTCATCGGCCGGTTCCTATTCGCGCTCGGGGTCTTGTGCCCCCATATGGTCGGCCGGGTATTTCTCGAATATCTGGCCGATAAACGCCTGCGCTGCTTGTGTGCCCAATTCCTTGACCAGCAGGTCGATACCGATGATCGCCAATTCCTCTGGGCTGCCGGGGCTATAGGAGCTCTGTCCCAGGGGCCACTTGGCTTTGATGTCGGCTTGGAGCGTTACGGTGGTCATGGATATCTCGCGGGGCTGAAAGTGCTGTGCAGTGCGCTGGAACGCGGTTCTAACCCAGGGAGTTAACCATTTTGCGTCGGGTTTGGCACTGATACTTAGGCATGAGGCGCTTCGGCATGGTGCCCGCGCTGTGCGACACTGTTGTCCTTTAATTGCCTGGGACACCACGTGCAGATCGACTTGAACAACCCCGAGAACCTTACCCTGGCAGCGGTGCGTCAACTGATCGCCAGTGCCAGTGACGACGAACATACCCAGTTGCGCGTAACCAAGGCCGGCATTGCCTATATCTCCTCAGGGAAGGTAGTAGGCGGTGTAGATATAGACGGGCTGCTGTTTCGCCTGGAGACCTGGGCAAAGGGATCTGGGTATGTAGGAAATGTGGCTGCCAGTGACGAAGTCTGGGTGACGCAGATTTTCAATGCGCTGAAGCAGAACTGGCCGACGCCGGCTTTTGACTACATCGACATCTACTGATTTCGTTCATATCTGGTCACGATTGATCGGGCGATTGCCCGCAGAGACTCAGGCAGACTGGGCCGTCAGCGGTTTACGTCTTGAAACCAATCTGCCCAATCGCTGTCGCACCATCTCTGTCCATTTTTTATCATAGGAGGCTTCATGCCTTGGAAGCTCGCATCATTCGGTACTTTGTTGGCAGCACTCGCGTTGGCGGGTTGCAGCACCCCGGGTACCTCTGAGCCAGCCAAAGACGCCGCTGTGACCGACGCAGGTCATAGCCGCTGTGAGGCGAAGGCCGCCGAATTCACTCTCGGCCAGAAGGCGTCGCCCCAGTTGCTGGAGCAGGCGCGTACCCGTGCCGGTGCGCAGAACGCACGAATCCTCAAGCCCAACGACATGATCACCTTGGAATACCGCTCTGACCGCTTGAACCTCAACACCGACGACAACCTGGTGATCACGCGCGTCAATTGCGGCTAAGCTTCCCGCGCTTTTGCAACGGCCATAAAAAACCCCGTCACATGGACGGGGTTTTTTTAGCTCAGCGGAGAATTACTCGCCGCGAACCTGTGCAGCTTGCATACCCTTTTGGCCTTTCTCAGCCACGAAGGAAACGGTTTGGCCTTCTTTCAGGCTTTTGAAACCGTCGCTTTCGATAGCTTTGAAGTGTACGAACAGGTCGTCACCGCCACCTTGAGGAGTGATGAAGCCGAAGCCTTTTTCATCGTTGAACCATTTAACGGTGCCGGTTTGGCGATTAGACATGGTGTATCTCCAAGAAACATATATTTTCAGTAGTGCTGTGCTGCTCAGGCCAACTGGGCACACCGGGCTATCATAGTCGAAATGTTCGGCTTGGGAGCCCCCCCAGGGCATTGTTTGCTAATCAATAGCGTTGCGTTTAGCGCTTTGATCGGCTGAAAGCCCCGATCTACGGGGCTTTGGCTCGAAATATCAGCTGATAAAAAAAGCCGTAAAAGCTGTGTAATTTGTATGAATTGGCAGTTTTTTGGCTGTTTTTTCAGCGAAAAAGCTGTGAGGTCAGACGCAAATCCTACTTTTTCTTCACGACTTTGCAGGACGAAATAGCGGCGACCGCCTTGTTCTTGAGGTCTGCGCTGGCGTTCTGGTTGGTCATCAGTTCCTTGATTTCGGCAGTGCTCAATTCGGCGTTGATTTTGTCAGCGCCACATTCGCAGTGGGCTTTGGCGGTCTTGGCGTCTACGTTCTGGCTGGCGGCTGCACTGCAGTCGCTGACGAAGCTGTCGCGGGCACCGGCTGGCCAGTTCGACGGGGCTGCCGCCTGCGCGCCGAGGGAAAGGAGGGTCAGGGAAGCGGCGAGAGCGAGGGTAGAAGTAAAACGCATCATGAGGATGCTCCTTTGGGTCGAGGACGAACGGCGATTCTCAGGGGGTTGGAGGCAGTGCGTACAGCTCAAGTTCACTTTTGCGGCTATAAAGGCCGGAATTTGTGTTTACACCCGAAGGCGGCGGCGCGATGACCGTTCATCTGTGCTAGGATCGTGCGCTTGGCTATTTCCAGGCGTGCCATTGCCGCCTTGCCAGGCTCTTTTTAGCTCACTCCAGTCACTCTGGTTCGATTATCGGTTGGCCGAAAGGCTCCTGCCGCTGTAAGGCAGGCGTTCATCATTGAACGGCCTGGTGTTGGATCTTGTACTGGCTCATCCCAACCCACGTGACCTTTGGTAGGGGTCACCACTAGGAGAGGAGGCGCCATGCCAACTATTACTCTTCCCGACGGCAGTCAACGTTCATTCGATCATTCGGTTTCCGTAGCCGAGGTCGCCGCATCCATTGGTGCCGGCCTGGCCAAGGCCACCGTGGCCGGCAAGGTCGACGGCAAGCTGGTCGATGCCAGCGACCTGATCACCTCCGATGCCAGCCTGCAGATCATCACGCCCAAGGATCAAGAGGGGTTGGAGATCATTCGCCACTCTTGCGCGCACCTGATTGGCCACGCGGTCAAGCAGCTGTACCCCACCGCGAAAATGGTGATCGGCCCGGTCATTGAAGAAGGCTTCTATTACGACATCGCCTACGAGCGTCCTTTCACTCCGGACGACCTGGCCGCCATCGAACAGCGCATGCACGCACTGATCGAAAAAGACTACGACGTGATCAAGAAGGTCACGCCGCGCGCCGAAGTGATCGACGTGTTCACCGCCCGTGGCGAAGACTACAAGCTGCGCCTGGTGGAAGACATGCCGGACGAGCAGGCCATGGGCCTGTACTACCACGAAGAATACGTCGACATGTGCCGAGGCCCGCACGTGCCGAATACTCGCTTCCTCAAGTCGTTCAAGCTGACCAAGTTGTCCGGCGCCTACTGGCGTGGCGACGCGAAGAACGAACAACTGCAACGGATCTACGGCACCGCCTGGGCCGACAAAAAGCAGTTGGCGGCCTACATCCAGCGCATCGAAGAAGCCGAGAAGCGCGACCACCGCAAGATCGGCAAGCGCCTGAACCTGTTCCACCTGCAGGAAGAAGCGCCGGGCATGGTGTTCTGGCACCCGAACGGCTGGACCCTGTATCAGGTGCTCGAGCAGTACATGCGCAAAGTGCAGCGCGAGAACGGCTACCTGGAAATCAAGACGCCTCAGGTTGTCGATCGCAGCCTCTGGGAGAAATCCGGACACTGGGCCAACTACGCCGACAACATGTTCACCACTCAGTCGGAAAACCGCGACTACGCTATCAAGCCGATGAATTGCCCTTGCCACGTGCAAGTGTTCAACCAGGGCCTGAAGAGCTACCGCGAGTTGCCGCTGCGCCTGGCCGAGTTCGGTGCCTGCCATCGCAACGAGCCGTCGGGTGCGCTGCACGGCATCATGCGTGTGCGCGGCTTTACCCAGGACGACGCGCATATCTTCTGCACCGAAGAGCAGATGCAGGCCGAATCCGCCGCGTTCATCAAATTGACCATGGACGTTTATCGCGATTTCGGCTTTACCGAAGTCGAGATGAAGCTGTCCACTCGTCCGGAAAAGCGCGTGGGCTCCGACGAACTGTGGGATCGCGCCGAAGCTGCTTTGGCCGCTGCGCTCGACAGTGCGGGCCTTGCGTACGATCTGCAACCGGGTGAGGGCGCGTTCTACGGTCCGAAAATCGAGTTCTCACTGAAAGATTGCCTTGGCCGCGTCTGGCAGTGTGGTACCCTGCAGCTCGATTTTAACCTGCCGATCCGTCTGGGAGCCGAATACGTCTCCGAAGACAACAGCCGTAAACACCCGGTTATGCTGCACCGGGCGATCCTCGGCTCGTTCGAACGGTTCGTCGGGATCCTGATCGAGCACTACGAGGGTGCATTCCCTGCGTGGTTGGCTCCGACCCAGGCAGTGATCATGAATATCACTGATAAACAGGCAGATTTTGCCGCTGAAGTTGAAAAAACTCTCAACGAAAGCGGGTTTCGTGCCAAGTCCGACTTGAGAAATGAAAAGATCGGCTTTAAAATCCGCGAGCATACCTTGCTCAAGGTTCCCTATCTCTTGGTTATTGGAGATCGGGAAGTCGAGATGCAGACTGTCGCTGTGCGTACTCGTGAAGGTGCTGACCTGGGCTCGATGCCCGTCGCCCAGTTCGCTGAGTTCCTCGCGCAAGCGGTTTCCCGGCGTGGTCGCCCAGATTCGGAGTAATTATTATTAAGCGTGAAATGAGACAAGATAAACGAGCTGCACCGAAAGCCCCGATCAACGAGAATATCTCGGCACGCGAGGTTCGGTTAATTGGCGCTGATGGCGAGCAGATTGGCATCGTCTCGATTGATGAAGCGCTTCGTATTGCAGAAGAGTCCAAGCTGGACCTGGTGGAAATCTCCGCCGATGCAATCCCACCTGTTTGTCGGGTGATGGACTACGGCAAATCTATCTTCGAAAAGAAGAAGCAGGTTGCCGCAGCGAAGAAGAACCAGAAGCAGATTCAAGTAAAAGAAATCAAGTTTCGTCCAGGGACGGAGGAAGGGGATTACCAGGTAAAACTGCGCAACCTGGTACGTTTCCTGAGTGATGGGGACAGGGCCAAGGTATCCTTGCGATTCCGCGGCCGTGAGATGGCCCACCAGGAGCTGGGGATGGAACTCCTCAAGCGGGTTGAAGCTGACCTGCTCGAGTACGGTTCGGTCGAACAGCATCCTAAGATGGAAGGACGCCAGCTTATTATGGTCATCGCCCCGAAAAAGAAGAAGTAATCAACAGGGCACGGCAGGCCTTCTGATTATGTTTATCAACTGAATGCGGAGTACCGAACATGCCAAAGATGAAAACTAAAAGTGGTGCTGCTAAGCGGTTTCTGAAAACTGCTAACGGCATCAAGCACAAGCACGCTTTCAAGAGCCACATCCTGACCAAAATGTCGACCAAGCGTAAGCGTCAACTGCGCGGTAGCAGCTTGCTGCATCCGTCTGACGTGGCAAAAGTCGAGCGCATGCTGCGCCTTCGTTAATTTTGGTTCAAGAATAGAGGAAGTAACTCATGGCTCGTGTAAAGCGTGGCGTCATGGCCCGTAAGCGTCACAAAAAAATTCTGAAACTTGCTAAAGGCTACTACGGCGCGCGTTCACGCGTATTCCGTGTTGCCAAGCAAGCGGTAATCAAGGCAGGCCAATACGCCTACCGCGACCGTCGTCAGAAAAAACGTCAGTTCCGCGCTCTGTGGATCGCTCGTATCAATGCTGGTGCACGTGTTAACGGTCTGTCCTACAGCCGTTTCATCGCTGGCCTGAAAAAAGCGTCCATCGAAATCGACCGTAAGGTTCTGGCTGAACTGGCCGTGAACGAAAAAGCGGTGTTTGCTGCGATTGTCGAGAAAGCTAAAGCCACCTTGGCTTAAGTACCCCCGACAGTCATCCTGGGCTGCTGCTGCAGCCCACGGTGGTAAACGTCATAAATAGGGGAAGAGCCTTCAAGCTCTTCCCCTATTTTGTATCTGGAGTCTGTACATGGAAAACCTGGACGCGCTCGTTGCCCAAGCTCTTGAGGCTGTGCAAAGCGCTGAAGATATCAATGCCCTGGAGCAAATCCGGGTTCACTACCTTGGCAAGAAGGGCGAATTGACTCAGGTGATGAAGACCCTGGGGAATTTGCCGCCTGAAGAGCGTCCGCAAGTCGGTGCGCTGATCAACGTCGCCAAGGAGCGTGTCACAGAGGTGCTCAATGCGCGCAAGGCGTCGCTCGAGGACGCTGATCTTGCGGCCAAGCTCGCCGCCGAGTCCATTGACGTAACCCTGCCTGGCCGTGGCCAGGCCTCGGGCGGCCTGCATCCGATTACCCGGACTCTGGAACGTATCGAGCAGTTCTTCACCCATATCGGCTACGGCATTGCCGAAGGCCCTGAGGTCGAAGACGACTACCACAACTTCGAGGCGCTCAACATCCCAGGCCACCACCCGGCCCGGTCGATGCACGACACCTTCTATTTCAACGCGAACATGTTGTTGCGCACCCATACCTCGCCGGTACAGGTCCGCACCATGGAAGCGAACAAGCCGCCGATCCGCATTGTCTGCCCGGGCCGTGTGTACCGCAGCGACTCCGATATCACCCACTCGCCGATGTTCCATCAGGTTGAAGGCCTGCTGGTGGATCGCGATATCAACTTCGCCGACCTCAAGGGCACCATCGAGGAGTTCCTGCGGGTGTTCTTCGAGAAGGAGCTGGCGGTGCGTTTCCGTCCATCGTTCTTCCCGTTCACCGAGCCGTCCGCTGAAGTCGACATGGAATGCGTGATGTGCAGCGGTAAAGGCTGCCGCGTCTGCAAACAGACCGGCTGGCTGGAAGTGATGGGCTGCGGCATGGTTCACCCCAACGTACTGCGCATGTCCGGCATCGATCCGGAAGAGTTCTCGGGCTTTGCCTTCGGCATGGGCGTTGAGCGTCTGGCCATGCTGCGTTACGGCGTGAACGACTTGCGTCTGTTCTTCGACAACGACTTGCGGTTCCTCGCGCAATTTCGCTAGTCGTAACGAATCTTTAGGAGAGCAGGATGAAATTCAGTGAACAATGGCTGCGTGGCTGGGTAAGCCCGCAGGTAGGTCGCGACGAGCTGGTTGCTCGTCTGTCGATGGCCGGTCTTGAGGTCGATAGCGTCACGCCGGCCGCCGGTGTTTTCAGCGGCGTCGTGGTGGGCGAGGTGCTGAGCACCGAACAGCACCCGGACGCCGATAAATTACGCGTGTGCCAGGTCAGCAATGGCACGCAAACCTTCCAGGTCGTATGCGGAGCACCAAATGTGCGCCCGGGCCTGAAGATCCCGTTCGCCATGATCGGTGCCGAGCTGCCGGGCGACTTCAAGATCAAGAAGGCCAAGCTGCGTGGCGTTGAGTCCAACGGCATGTTGTGCTCCCAGGCTGAACTGCAGGTGGGCGAGGGCAATGATGGCCTGATGGAGCTGCCGGCCGACGCGCCAGTGGGCCAAGACATCCGCGTCTACTTGGAGCTGGAAGACGCGAGCATCGAGGTCGACCTGACCCCGAACCGTGGCGACTGCCTGTCCCTGGCCGGACTGGCCCGTGAAGTAGGCGCGCTGTACAACGTCCCGGTCAGCCGTCCTGTCGTCGCTGCCGTGCCCGCGGCGCATGACGAAGTACGCCCGATTGAAGTCCTGGCGCCACACGCCTGCCCGCGTTACCTGGGTCGTGTGATCCGCAATGTCGACCTGTCCAAGCCAGCGCCGCTGTGGATGGTCGAGCGCCTGCGTCGCGCGGATGTGCGCAGCATCGACGCCGCCGTCGACATCACCAACTACGTGATGCTGGAGCTGGGGCAGCCGTTGCACGCGTTCGACCTTGCCGAGATCAACGGCGGCATCCGCGTGCGCATGGCTGAAGAAGGCGAAAAGCTGGTGCTGCTCGATGGTCAGGAAGTCAGCCTGCGTGCCGACACCCTGGTCATCGCCGACCACTCCCGCGCCCTGGCGATTGCAGGCGTCATGGGGGGCGAGTACAGCGGTGTGTCCGCGACCACCCGCGACGTATTCCTTGAAAGCGCGTTCTTCGACCAGATCGCCATCGCCGGCAAGGCCCGTTCCTACGGCCTGCACACCGATGCCTCGCACCGCTACGAGCGTGGCGTGGACTGGAAGCTCGCCCGTGAAGCCATGGAGCGTGCCACCGGCCTGTTGCTGGAAATCACCGGCGGCGAAGCCGGGCCGATCACCGAGACTGTCAACGAGCAGTACTTGCCGTCCATTGCGCCGATCACTTTGCGTGCCAAAAGCGTTGAGCAAATGCTCGGACTGGTGATCGAGCCGGCTGAAATCGAGCAACTGTTGTCGGCCCTCGGTTTGGGTATTACCGCAGCCGGGGAAGGGCAATGGAGCGTTGCAGTACCCAGCCATCGCTTCGACATCAGCCTGGAAGTCGACCTGATCGAAGAGCTGGCGCGCCTCTACGGCTACAACCGTCTGCCGGTTCGTTACCCGCAAGCGCGCCTGGCGCCACAGCCGAAGGCCGAGGCGCGTGCGCATCTGCCTGAGCTGCGTCGTCTGCTGGTGGCCCGTGGTTACCAGGAAGCCGTGACCTACAGCTTCATCGATCCCAAGCAGTTCGAACTGTTCAACCCTGGCGTCGAGCCGCTGTTGCTGGCCAACCCGATTTCGAACGACATGGCCGCCATGCGCTCGTCGTTGTGGCCTGGCCTGGTGAAAGCGCTTTCCCACAACTTGAACCGCCAGCAAGACCGCGTGCGCATGTTTGAAAGCGGCCTGCGTTTTGTCGGCCAGCTTGGCGACCTGAAGCAAGAGCCGATGCTGGCCGGCGTGGTCTGCGGCAGCCGCCTGCCTGAAGGTTGGGCGCAGGGTCGCGACGCCGTCGACTTCTTCGATGTCAAGGCCGACGTGGAAGCGGTACTGGGTTTTGCCGGTGCGCTGGATGCCTTCACTTTCGTGCCGGGCACTCACCCGGCATTGCATCCAGGCCAGACGGCGCGCATTGAGCGCGAAGGTCGCCTGGTTGGCTTCGTCGGTGCCATCCACCCCGAGCTGTCGAAAACCCTTGGCCTGGACCGTCCAGTCTTCGTGTTCGAGCTAGTCCTGGCCGAAGTGGCTTGCGGCAAGATGCCCAAATTCAGCGAGCTGTCGCGCTTCCCTGAAGTGCGCCGCGACCTGGCCCTGATCGCCGACCGTGAAGTGGCCGCCACTGCCGTTCTGGATGTAATCCGTGAAAATGCAGGGGAATGGCTGACAGACCTCAGGCTATTTGACGTCTATCAGGGTAAAGGCATTGATCCGCATAGAAAAAGCCTTGCAGTTGGCTTGACCTGGCAGCATCCATCGCGCACTCTTAATGACGATGAGGTGAACACTACGACACAAAATATCCTCACCTCGCTCGAACAAAGGTTAAACGCCACGTTAAGGAAGTGACGTATGGGGGCTTTGACGAAAGCTGAGATGGCGGAACGTCTGTACGAAGAGTTGGGTCTGAACAAACGCGAGGCCAAGGAATTGGTCGAGCTGTTTTTCGAAGAGATCAGACACGCTCTGGAAGACAACGAACAGGTCAAATTGTCCGGTTTCGGCAATTTTGACCTGCGGGACAAACGCCAGCGGCCTGGCCGCAATCCAAAAACGGGAGAAGAAATCCCGATCACGGCTCGCCGTGTGGTCACCTTTCGTCCAGGGCAGAAGTTGAAGGCCCGAGTTGAGGCTTATGCTGGAACCAAGTCATAACGACGAGCTACCCGTCATCCCAGGCAAACGCTACTTCACCATTGGTGAAGTCAGCGAGCTCTGTGCGGTAAAACCGCACGTGCTGCGCTATTGGGAGCAAGAGTTTCCTCAACTCAACCCCGTCAAACGCACCGGGAACCGTCGGTATTATCAGCGCCAGGATGTGCTGATGATCCGACAGATCCGCGCATTGCTGTACGACCAGGGGTTCACCATCAGCGGCGCGCGCCAGCGCATGTCCGGTGATGAAGCCAGAGACGACACCACCCAATACAAGCAAATGATCCGCCAGATGATCTCCGAACTCGAAGATGTGCTGGTGGTTTTGAAGAAATAACTCAGGCTTTAAAAATACTTCCACATTTCAAAAGCTTGCGGTATATTCCGGTTCGCTTCGTTAAGAAGCGAACCCAGTAACACGCCTAGTCGGGGCGTAGCGCAGTCCGGTAGCGCACTAGCATGGGGTGCTAGGGGTCGAGTGTTCGAATCACTCCGTCCCGACCATTATTCCTGAGTAAAATCAGACTCTTAAGCCGATCAGCTAGATCGGCTTTTTTGTGCCTGCGCAAAACTCGCGCAAATCTGCCAGATGATTTCGCAGGCTTTAGTGTTAAAAGCGAATCGCAGGCAAAGAAAAGCCCGCGAGGGGGAGAGCGGGCTTAAAGGGATGTTCACTAGGAGCTGGGACAACCTAATCGACCCGCTGTGAAAAGCTTGTGAAAGCTTTGACTCAATACTTCACTGCGATAGCCTGAGCCAGTTGCATGTCAGACATCAGTGGCGAGTTGTAGGTCGAACGATAGTAGCGAGACGCTTGCTCAAACTGAGCTCCGCGAATCTGGCCATCAGAACCTATGAATGCGAGAGCGTCGCCCTTCGCTTTTTTCATCATTGATGGGCCGTCAACTGAAAATGCGGATGTTGCGCCGAGGATCATGGTCGGAAACAGTGTGGTGACGGTCAGCGCGCGCTCCACAGGATTTTCGACATACCACGCCATCGCATCAGCGCTGATCGATATCGTGATGACGGCTGCAAACGTCTTCCATAAAACCATCCTTCGTCGCTTCCATTGCGCTGAGAGGGCGACACCCTCTGCGTACCACAACCTGTTCGGTACGGGAAAAACGGAAGCGGTCGCGCATACAGAGCCTAAAATATATGGTTCTACTGCCACGCAAGGCATTTCACGCATGAGATAGGCCTTCATCTACCCAACCACCCTGAACCGGCAACAACTCCATAACCTCACAAAACAATTTGCGCTGCTTCCAGTCATTACGATCTCCAATGACATACAAACGACGCTTGGCACGTGTGGCAGCGACGTTGAGCAGGTTAGGCTTGGACACTGCCCATTCGCGAGCGCCGCCGTTTTCGCTGTTCCCGCCCAGGAGAAGGATGACGACTGCCGCTTCTTTACCCTGCATCGTATGAATGGTCCCGCGCACGATCTTGGCGTGTAACCGATCCTTGAGCTGATTGCGCACGTCCTGAAAGGGCGTGATAACCGCGATGCTATCGGGCGGCACGCCGTCGTCGTTCAGCATCGCCAACAGCTGTTGGAGCGCCTTTCCTTCGTTGTCGACCCAATTGCCAGAGGAGCGGCCGGTCGCGTGCACCCAGCCGGTCAGTAGGCGGGCGGGTGTTTCTTTGGCGGATGAGGGCGCAATGGTGCCATAGACCATTGCTCCGTCGTAGGCGATACGATTCGCCAGCTCGAACATCGGTTTGTCACAGCGACGGTGCACCACGAGGGGCAAGCCGACCCAGCATTTCTGATCCTTGGGCCCCGCCATGCGACCCCAAGGCGTGGCCTGGTCGGCCAGGCTTTGGGCGGACTGGCGGTTGGGCAGCCAGTGAGCATCGACTTGATAGCGCGTACGCATGTGCTCGAGCACGGCATCGGATACGGTGACGATCGGCTCCAGTTGCAGCGGGTCACCGACCAGCACGGCCCGCTGTGCACGCCATAACGCGCCTACGGCGGCCTGGGGTGGCGCCTGACCGGCTTCGTCCACCATCAACCAGCCAATTTCCCCGCAGCCAAGGCTACCGAATGAGCGGGCGAACGAGGCGAAGGTGCTGCTGAGCACCGGCACTGCCATGAACAGCGAGGCCCATGCCGAACGCACCACGGCCTTGGATACGCCGCCATAGCGGCTGCCGGTGAGCGTGCTGGTGATGAAGTCCAGGTTAGCGCGCAAGCGCGAGGCTTCGATCTGGAAGAAGACGTGGTGCAGCTTGAGCGCCTCAATGAATACTGTCGCCCGCGCCTGGCGCCAGCCCTCGACTGCCCAGGGTTCGAGCAGTTCGATCTCGCTGCCCCGGCCGATCTGGCCTTGTTCGAGCCAATGCTCCAGATGCTTGGCCTGGCCAGCGCGGGCAATGCGGCGAGCCTTGTCGATCTGCAGGGCGGCGTGGACCACGGCTTCGTTGATTTCCAGTTCGTCGGTCGCCAATTGCCGATTGAGTTCAGCCAGTTGGCCGACGAGTCGCTGCACTTGGCGTTGGGCGCTGTCGAAGACGTCCTTGGCCAAGGTGTGTGCGCTATCCAGCAGGCGTTGCCGGGCCGCCCATGTGCGGTGGGCCCCCCAAAGGCTGATTAAGTTGGCCAGTAACCCCGGCTTTGTTGCCAGGTGTGCTTCAAGGAACTGAAGCTCGCGTTTGAGTTGCTCGCGGGCGGGCGCGAGCTGCAGGGTTTCCAGTTTGGCTTGTTCATCATTGAGTTCGCGGCGTTGAGTCAGATGAGCTTGGCGCTCCTGTTCCTTCTGACGCACTCGAGCCTTGGCGCTGATCACCGCCTGAACCCGCTCCAGAATGTCGCTGACCTCGGCGCGTATCCTCTCTTCGGCGTTTTTGGCGCCTTGATAGCGCTCGACAGCGGTGCGCCAGAGATTGTTTTTCTCGGCGGACGAGAGCAATTTCATTTGGCTGGCGTGTTCGCTCAGCCACTCGCGCATGCCCTTGGTAACTGGCTCTTCGTCTGCGCTGTTGATCACGGATGCGTCGGGTAGCGGATCGCCCTCGTATAGATCCTCGTCCAGCTCAGCGTTGTCGACGTCGGGCTGGGAAGGTGCCGGTTCCGCGCTGGTGGTCTTCGTCTTGGGCGGACGCTTGCCATAGAAGAAGCGATCGACGAACTGAGTGCGTTTGGCTTTGCTGCCCAATGCTGCGGAGATCATCGCCCAGGCCGGCTTGCCGCTGGTCAGCTCGCCCAGTTCGCTGAAGTACTCGGCATCGGGCAGCCAGGACGAGTCAACCTTATCGCGCTGGGGTAACTCGAGCGTTACGTTCTCCACGGCACCGTTGTTGGAGGAGGCCACCACCATTTCGAAGCCGAACAGGCGCGGGCTGAGCTGATAGGCAAAGCGCTCGCGCCCACCGTCGTTGGCGGTTTCGCGTCCGTCCTTGATGAAGGCGTCCGAGGCCCTGCCCAGCGTGGCCAGTACGTCGGCGCGTTGTGTCACCACTGCCGCGATCAGATCGCGGAGCAGGGTTGTCTTACCGGTGCCCGGTGGGCCGTTGATGCCCATTATCCCGCTGTCGTTGCTGAGGGTGTGCAGCAGACTGTTGACCGCCAATTGCTGGGAATGCACCAGACCCAAGTGCTTTTCGGCGGGCCAGCAGCCGGTCGCGTAGCGCGACGGGGCGAGGCGATCGATCAGCGCCAGGTCGGCTTCGGGCCCATCGAGGTGCAGGCGTTGGCTGGCATCGTGATGGCTCAGGTAGCGGGCCAGGGGCTTGCTTGTCTCGCCACGCGCCAGGGCCTCGGCCATGCCGGCCAGGTCGCTCAGCAGGAAGCTGTTGAGTGGGTCGTCTTCCTGCTCGGGTTTGTTCGGGTTGATCGGTGCCGAGCGGAAGCGATGCCCGCGCGGTCCGTCTGCGAAAAACTGGTCGAGTCCCAGGGACTGGCGAATATGGTCTGTCAGGCGTGCCAGGTCGGCCGCATTGACTACGCCACCGAGCAAGCTTTTAGCCTGTTCGCGAAGGGAGTCCTGGGTCTCCTCGAAGCCGTGCGTCCAATCTTGCCGGTTGATGGCGCAGCCTACGAACCAGGCCTCGCTGGACAGCACCAAACTGTTGGCCACCATCACGCCTTGATCGTTGAACTTGAGCGCGTACAAGGCGCAAAGCTTGGATTGCGGTTCCTTGTAGCCTTGGTCGGCGCCGTAAAGGGCCTCCAATTGGCGGGAAACGTTCAGGTTGTCATAGAGGTGTGCGTAGAGCGTGTGGCTCCATACGCGTTTGTTCGGCAGGCGCTGCCGGCTCAGAGGGTTGGCCGGCATCCACGGCAGGGTTTGGCCTGAGGCGGGGATGTCTTGGAAAAACGGCTGATAGTCGCTGTCGCGCTTATTCAGTTTTGGGACTGCCTGGGGTTGCAGCAGTTCGACAGCGTGCCAGTAACGCACGATATTTTGCGAATTCATTTGCTACGTCCTTGAAAGCGCTGGGCTTGTATTCCTGGGGGTGAAGAATAACAGGATGTTGCATCGCTTCCTGGCCCCGGCGCGGGCAATCGATGCTGATCATGGGCCGGGTCACTTACCTGAGGGGCTACCAGGCAGCGTAGTTATGGGTAATTCGCGTTCTGCTGGCTCTTGGACCCCGTAGGCCATGCCTTGCCATTGGGGCACCAGGCCTGGAGCCGATACCCCTTAGGGCTGTTTGATCATCAACTCACATCGTCAATCAGTATATGCCGCTGTCCACGGCTGCACTGTTCGATACGCGCCTGAACCTTGTAAACGTTGCGCAGCATCTGTTCAGTAATGACTTCACCACTAAGCCCACTGCCCTGAGTGGTGCCGTCAGCAATCACCAGTACTTGATCGGCAAACCGCAATGCCTGGTTCAGATCATGGATCGCGATAAACACGATGACCTCGCGTTGCCGGGCCAGTGTGCGCATGAAGTTCAACACCTGCACCTGGCGATGCATGTCCAAGGCGCTGGTGGGTTCGTCCATCAGCAGGATTTCGGGCTCGCGCACAAGGGTTTGCGCAATGGATACCAGCTGTTGCTGGCCGCCGCTGAGTTCTCCGAGGTTGCGCAACGACAGGTCGGTAATGCCCAGTGCCTCGAGAATCTCGTCTACCAGTTTCAGCTCGTTATCGTGAACACTCCAGCTCGGCGCCAGTTGCTTGCGCGCCAGCAGCACCGACTCGTACACCGTCAATCGCGCGTTGGCGTTCAGGCCTTGGGGCATGTAGCTGATGCCCGTCGGGCCTTTTTTGGAGTCCTGCAAAATCACTTGGCCGGGGCCATCGATCAGCCCGGCCATGCGTTTGAACAGAGTCGATTTGCCCGCCGCATTGGGGCCGACCACGGCGACCACCTGACCGCCGAAAAACATCGTCGTCGATACACCGCGAATAATCTCGCGTTGGCCATAACGGGCGCCGAGGTTGTCCAGTTGTAGCTTCACCATGTGTTTTTCTTCCCGCCGAGTATCAGAGATATGAAGAACGGTACGCCGATCAGCGAGGTGACCACGCCGATGGGGAATATCGCGCCGGGGATCAACGTTTTACTGACCACGGAACTGGCCGAGAGAATCAGCGAACCGGTGAGCAACGAGGCTGGCAGGAAGAAGCGCTGGTCTTCACCGATCAGCATGCGGGCGATATGTGGGCCGACCAGCCCGATAAAGCCAATGGTGCCGACGAATGCCACCGGAAACGAGGCCAGCAGGCTGACCATAATCAACGTTTGAAAACGCAGGCTACGTACGTTGATGCCGAAGCTGGCAGCCTTGTCGTCGCCCAGGCGCAGAGCGGTCAGGGCCCAGGCGCGTTTGGCGAAGACCGGTAGGGTGATCAGGATCACCAGGCAGATCACCCCGAGTTTCGGCCAGGTGGCTTTGGTCAGGCTGCCCATGGTCCAGAACACCACGGCCGCCACGGCTTGCTCGGTGGCGAAGAACTGTACCAGCGCCAACAGTGCATTGAAGGTGAACACCAGCGCGATGCCGAGCAGCACGATGGTTTCGGCGGTGACGCCACGGCGCATGCTCAGAAAGTGAATCAGCAGCGCCGAGAGCATGGCCATGATGAAGGCGTTGAGCGGCACCATGAATTGCGCCGCCAGCGGAAACAGCGCGACACCGAATGCCAGGCCCAGCGCCGCACCGAAACTGGCGGCGGCGGAAATGCCGAGCGTGAACGGACTCGCCAGCGGGTTATTGAGGATTGTCTGCATCTGCGCGCCGGCCAGCGATAATGCCGCGCCAACGGCAACGGCCATCAATGCCACCGGCAAGCGGATATCCCACATCACCACACGCACTTGTGGTGACGCAGTGTCCGGCGAAAACAACGCGCCGAGCACTTCACTGAGGCTGTAACGCGCAGGCCCCAAAGCCAGGTCGAGCAGCACGCTGCACAACAGCAGAACGACCAGCCCCGCAAGGATCAGGCGTTTACGCAACACCAGTCGCCGATAGTTTTCGCGCGGTAGCACCTCGGCATTGGTCAGCGTGCTCATGGCTTCACCCCGGGTTTGCGCAGGCTGACGAAATAGCCCGACTCATACGGCACGGGTAGAAAACGCTCATGCAATTCGCGAAATGAGGCATCCGGATCGAGATCGGTAAACAGCTCGGGGTGGAACCATTTCGCCAATTGCTGAATGGCCACGAACTGGTAAGGGCTGTTATAGAACTGATGCCAGATGGCGTGGAAGGCCTGGTTGTCCTGAGCCTTGATGCCTGCGTAGGCCGGCCGTTGCGTATACCACGCCAGTTTTTTCCGCGCCTCGGCCATGTCTGCGCCAGGGCCGACGCCGACCCAATGCCCACCGGGAGCAAAGGCTTCCCAGTTGGCGGTGGTGACCACGACGTGCTCCGGATTGGCGACAATGACTTGCTCGGGGTTCAACTGGCCGAACGTGGTTGGAATGATCCGGCGCGCGATGTTGTTGCCACCGGCCATATCGACAAACAGGCCAAAATTTTCATTGCCAAAACTCAGGCAGCAATCGTCGGTATAACCGCCGATGCGCTCGATGAACACGTTCGGCCTGGGCGGGTGTTGTTTTTCGATCACATCGGTGACGCGATGAATCTGTTGATTGCGAAAATCTATAAAGGCTTCGGCGCGTTGTTCCTTGCCGAACAACTGGCCGAACAGGCGCATGGTCGGCTCGGTATTTTTCATCGGGTTGTTACGAAAATCGACGTACACCACCGGGATGCCGAGGGCGTCGAGTTTTTCGATGTACCGCGCATCTTCGGTGGCGTGTTGCGCCTCGATATTGAGTATGATCACGTCCGGGCGCTGTGAGATCGCTTGTTCGATATCAAAGGTGCCGTCTTCAAAGCCGCCGAAGGTAGGGATTTTGGCGATGTCGGGAAATTTGCGCAGGTAGGCGTTGTAGGTGTCCGGATCCGACTGGATCAGGTCCTTGCGCCAGCCGACGATGCGTTCGATCGGGTTTGACGTGTCCAGCGCGGCGACCAGATACAGTTGCCGACCCTCACCGAGGATGACCCGCCTGACGGGCAGATGCACTTTGACTTTGCGCCCCAGCAAATCGGTCACTTCAGTGCGGGCCGAATCCGTCTCGGTGGCGTGAGCGTTGTGCGGCGCCACCGCGAACAGGCTCAGCAGTCCTGCCAGTAACAGCGCAGAAAAAAAAGCGCGTCTGCGTCGATCGAAAATCACCATGGTCAAAGCCTTTGCAAAAGTCAGGTCGGTCAACGGCTCACACCGTTCGCCGGCTGAGCGTTTCAGAAGTCGACAGTCGCCGACAGTAATAAGGTGCGCGGTGCGCCTTGCGAGAACGCGCCATAAGAGGCGACGCCCGACCAGTACTGGCGGTCGAACACGTTCTGCACGGTGGCGCGAAACGTGATCGGTCGGTCATCGATGCGAGTGCTGTAACGTGCGCCGACATCGAAGCGGGTCCAGTCATCCAGTTTTTGCGTGTTGGCCTGGTTCACATATTGGCTGCCGGTGTGGATTGCACCACCGGTCAGCGTCAGGCCTTCCAGCCATGGGGTGTCCCATTCGGCCCACAGGTTGGCCTGAACTTCGGGTACGCCGACGGGTTTATTGCCACGGTTGGCGGCCACGCCGGATTGGGTCAGTTCGGCATTGAGCAGGGTCACGCCACCGAGCAATCGAGTGCCGGGGGTCACTTCACCGAATACATTCAGTTCCAGGCCACGGTTGCGCTGTTCGCCCTGCACCGAAAATATGCCGGAGGCCAGTTCACCGCTGGGCTTGGTGATCTGAAACAGGCTGATGGTGGAGGTGAAGGTGCCGTAGTCGACCTTGGCCCCGAGTTCGTGTTGACGGGAAACGTAAGGGGCGAAGATCTCACCGGCGTTGGACGCGGTCGAGGGCGCAATATCGCCCTTGCTCAAGCCTTCGATGTAGTTGTAGTAGAACGAAACATGCTCCCAGGGTTTGAACACTGCACCGAACAGCGGGGTAGTCCGGCCGTCGTCGTAGGACGTGGTGACCGCACCGGCCGCGTTGTAATTGTCGGATTTGATGTTCTGTTTGCGCAGGCCGAGGGTCAGCTGGATCCGATTATCGAACACCGACAGGGTGTCTGCCAGCGCCACGCCGGTCAGCTCGCTTTCAGACACTTTTGGTGTATCTGGCTTGGGGATGTCAGGTTTCGGGCGGTCTACCGGGTGATAAATGTTCGACAGGATCGGCGCACCGGAAATGATCCCGCGCGATAACTCATCGCGATAACGACTGATCTGTACGGTGGTGCGGTGACTGATTGGCCCGGTGTCGAAGCTCAGGCGCGCACCGGTGTCGAGGGTGTAGCGCTTGACTTCGAATTTGTAATATCCCGGAGTCGAAGAGGTATCGCCGGCCGAGTTGATGAGGGTCAGCGTCTGGTCGGACATCCGTGCCACGTCGGATTTGCCGCCACCTGCGTGAGCGAAGACCGTCAATGCATCGCTGAGGTCGTATTCGCCGCTGAACAGCGCGGATTTGTCACGGGTTTGCGACCAGCCCCACGCCTGGCTGACGTTGGTGCGGCCGTTGGCGGCGGCAGGAATGTCCACGCCCGAGTCGATCAAAAAGGGGCGCGAAGCGGCGTCGAAACTTTCTTTCTGGTTGAGCCAGTCGAGGCTGGTGCGCAGGCGGTCGCCGTGATAGTCAAGCGAGATCGCACCGATATCGACGTGACGCGATTGATCGTCGATCACCGTATCGCCCTGTTGCGTACTGCCGTTGATGCGCACGCCGAAGCGGCGCTCATCGCCGAAACGCCGACTGATATCAAGGTGCCCGCCGAGCTGAGTGTTCATGGCGTAACTGGTGGTGAAACGGGTCAGGTCTTCGTCGAGAGAGCGCTTGGGCACCACATTGATCACGCCGCCAACCGCGTTGTTGGGGGACATGCCATAGAGCAGGGCGCCGGGCCCTTTGACCAGTTCGATGCGCTCGGCGTATTCGGTAAAAACCCGGTAGTTGGGCGCCACACCGTACACACCGTCGAAGGCCAGCTCACCCAGGTTACCCTCGCCGACGGGAAAGCCACGGATGAAGAATGAATCGACGATCCCTCCGGCCTGGCCGGTGGAACGTACGGATGAATCACGTTCCAGCACATCGCCGACAGTGACGGCCTGTTGATCCTTGATCAGCGCCGAGGTGTAGGTACTGACGCTGAACGGCGCGTCCATCACGTCCGTATTGCCGAGAATACCCAAGCGCCCGCCGTTGGCGACCTGACCACCGGCATACACCTCTTGCAGGGTATCGGGGCGCTTGCCGGTGCCGATGACCGCGGTCTCATCCAGCGTCACTCGGCGTTGCACCAGGGTGTAGGTGCCGTCGCTGCGCAACACCATGTCCAGGCCACTGCCGGCCAGCAAGCGATTGACCGCTTCCTGTGTGGTGTAATTGCCGGTCAGCGCGGGACTGCTCAGGCCTTCGGTCAATGAGGGCTGGAACGACAGGGCTATACCGGCGCCCACGGCAAAGCTCGACAGGGTCGCACCCAGCGGCCCGGCGGGAATGTTGTAGGCCCGGATCGCAACCGAGTCCAATTGCACAGGCCCGGCGGCCGAGGCAAGCGGGCAGGCGGCACCGATCAGGGCAAGGGTTAGCAACGCACTGCGAATAGCTGATGTGAAGTGGTGATCCGGGCGCAGGCGGCGTGCAGCGAGCATGAATGGATGGACCTATAAACAGGACGGTAAGGTGCTTCTCCCTAATAGCCAGTCGACCGCTAAAAAAGTATCACCTGTACGGTGATTTTTTTGACTCAGGCGGGGGAAAGCATGACCCAGTAGCCATTCAAGTGGCCGCTGACGAGGATTGGGTAGGTTTGCGCCAGCATGTTCAAGGTGCGCTGGCTGTCGCTGATCGGATAGGCGCCGGAAATACGCAGATTGGCGAGCGCCGGATCGAAGCGTACAAAACCGCGGCGATAGCGCGTGAACTCGGCGACGAAGTCGGCCAGGCGCATGTTGTCGGCCATCAGCATGCCTTGGGCCCAGGTGCCGACATAGCGGTCGGCAGCGGTGACCTGGCCAAAGGTGTCGGAAGAGAAATCCGTGCGCTGACCGGCACTGACGATCAGCGGCGTAGTCTGGCGATTTTCGGCCAGCTCGACTTTCACCGCGCCTTCGAGCACGGCAAGGTGAGTGCGCGGTTGCAGCTCGCGCACGCTGAATCGCGTGCCCAGCGCCTGCATACGGCCCTGCCGGGTGCTGATCAGAAAAGGCCGAGCCAGAGGGGCAATGTCCGCAGCGGTCTGTACCAGTATTTCGCCTTCGCGCAGGTGAATGAGCCGTTGGTTGATGTCAAACAGCACGTCGATCGACGTGTCGGTGTTCAGGGTGATTTTTGTACCGTCGGCCAGGGTCAGCTCGCGTTGCTGGCCCACTGCGGTGCGATAGTCGGCCGACCATTGCTGGGATTCTGCCAGCTTCCAGCTGCCCCATCCGGCCGGCAGGATTGCCAGCATTATCGCCAGCTTACCCAGTACCGCGCGCCGCTCCGGGCTGCCTGGACGGTCGAGTGCCGACATCGCCAGTGACGGCGGCAGTCCGCCTAGTTTGGTCTGCAATAACTGCGCGCGCGCCCATGCACGACCACGCTCGGGCGTGCTGAGTCTCCAGCATTCCCATTCGCCGCGTTCGGTCTCATTGAGCTCGCCCTCAGTCATGCGGATCAACCAGTCGGCTGCTTCTTCCAGGGCCTGATGATCGAGGTGCGGCTCATGGCGGCGAGTGAGCATTCACTCCACCAGCAACAGGCATTGCACGAAGGCTTGCTTCATGTAGCGTTTGACAGTGATCAGCGAAACGCCCAACTGCTCGGCGATGTCGTCGTATTTCAAGCCGCTGATCTGCGACAGCAGAAAGGCCCTTTTGACCAGCGGCGGCAAGGCATCGAGCATCGCGTCGATTTCGTGCAGGGTTTCCAGCACCATGAAGCGCGATTCCGGTGAAGGCACTTGCGGCTCGGGCAAATGGGCGAGCGCGTCCAGATAGGCGCGTTCCAGTGCCTTGCGCTGGTACCAGTTGACCAGAATACCCTTGGCCACACAGGTTAAATAGGCACGCGGTTGCTCAATGACGGTGACCTGAGAGGCAAGGATGCGCGTGAAAGTGTCCTGCGCCAGATCCGCCGCATCCATGGCGTTCCCCAGTTTTTTTCGCAGCGTTGCGTACAGCCAGCCATGATGGCCGCTGTACAGGGCTTCGATCACGCGCAGGTGGTTGTCGCTGTTCGCTGGAAGGGTTTCGCTCATGGCTGCAGATTTTCATGCAATTGAGAAGTATTCCTAATGCTAGTTTACAACCCAGCTACGACGCAAGCGCAGATTGGTGTCCTGTTCAGGCATTCGGCAAACGGCGTAATGCGGCGATCATCGTGTCGATTTCCTCCTCGGTGTTGTAAGCATGCACAGAGGCGCGGCTGACCTCGAGCAAGCCCCGGTTCTGCATGTCCAGCAGGGTTGAGCGGACCGTAGAGGTGCTGACATTGATGCGTTTTTCCTGACCGGCCAGCCACTGTTGAACCTGCTCGGCGCTGCTGTCCCGATGCGTGAAGGTCACGATGCCTGACTGCTGAAGGCCCAGGTCACATGGAGTGATGCCGGGAATCTGCGCCAGTTGCCCGCGCAGGTCCCCGGCCAATTGTTGAATGCGTTGCCACATCGGCTCGATGCCTTGTGCCAGGGCGTACTCGACCGCCGCGCCGAGGCCCAGCTTCGCCGCGACGTTGCATTCCCAGTTCTCGAAACGGCGTGCATCCGCGCGGATCCTGTACGCGTCGGCTGTCAGCAGGGACGCGGCATGCAGGTCGAGAAAGGCCGGCTCCAGGTTCTGGCACAGCGCGCTCTCGACATACAAAAATCCCATTCCACGCGGGCCACGCAAGTATTTACGGCTGGTGGCCGCGAGCATGTGACAACCGATTTTCTTCACGTCGATGGGCATCTGCCCGACACCCTGACAGGCATCGAGCAGAAACAGTGCGCCGGCCGCGCGGGCCAGGGCGCCGATCTGCTCGATGGGCTGCACCGGCCCGCCATTGGTGGCGATCACCGGCAGGGAGATCAGCGCAACGCGATCGTCCTCCAGCATGTCCTTTAATGCCGCCAGCGACACCTGACCCTGTTCATCATTGGGGATGATGCGGATCTCGATGCCACGCTTGTGCTTGAGTTGCAGATAGGGAATGTAGTTGCCGGCGTATTCGGTGGTCGAGGTCAGCACCACGTCGCCGGTTTTCAACGGCAACGAATAGAAGGCCATGTCCCAGGCGCGGGTGGCGTTTTCGATCACCGCAATTTCATCGGGCCGTGCGTTGATCAGGCGACCGATAGCGCTATAGACATTTTCCAGTTCAGCCGCCTGCTGGCCGGCTGCTTCATACCCGCCAAGTGTCGCTTCGAGCTGAATGTGGCGGGTCATGGTGGCGATCACTGGCTTGGGCATGAGCGCCGCGCCGGCATTGTTGAAGTGGATCAGTTGCGCGACAGCGGGCGTGTCGGCGCGCAGTTGTTCAATGTTCAAAGACAGGCTCCTTACTCAATCCCCAGGTGGGGCATGACTCGGTTGCATAGCCGCAGGCCAGTAGCGCAACGCGACCATCGGGATCAGCGCCACCACGTAGGCCAGGCAAACGAACAGATAGGTGTATTGCAAGCCATAGACCTGGCTAAGCAAACCGCCGGCCGAGATGCCGGCAATCGAGGCGAATTGCGCGGTGCCCTGGGCGATTCCCAATACATGGCCTTGTTGCGAGCTATCGGCGGTTTTCGAGATCAGGGCCATCAGCACCGGCGTGGTAGCCCCCAACAGCACGCCCCATATGAAATAGGCAACGACAAATACCACAGCATTACGCGTGACCCCGGCCACAGCCGTGAGAGCGATGCAGCCGATCACCACGTAGGTCATGCGCTGCAGGGTTTCCTGTTGACCGCGGTGTTCGAAGTAACGCGACCAGGCCGTAGCCGAAAGAATGAAACCCAGCGCCAGCAAGCCGTAGCACAGGCCGACCACCGAGTTGCTGACGGCGAATACCGAGCTGACGTACAACGAAAAGGAGGTTTGCGGCAGCATTCGCGCCAACAACAGAATGCCCATCACCCCGAGCAGCGACAATAACGGGGAACCTTGCCAGAGATTGCCTGAACGGCGCGCCGGGGTCGTCTTGTCCACCGTCGGTGTTTTTTTCACCGGCGGTACATCCGGCAGGGTCACGGCCGCGATCACGGTGCACACCGCACACAATGCCGACGCGATGATGTTGATCCAGAAGAACGTCGCGTAATCGAGGATCAAACCGCCAACGACTGCGCCCAGCAAGGAACCGACGTTGGTCGAAATTTGCAGGATCGCAAAAAGCCGGGCTCGCCGCGAAGGCGCTTCGATACTGACGCCGTAGGCCTGCGCCGGCGCGATGTAGCCGGCGAACGCGCCTTGCAGAAAGCGCAGGATCAAAATGACCCAGATGTCGCTGAAGAGGGCCAGCCCAAGCTGGGTCAACGACAAACCGGCGAGGGCGCGGATCATCATCAACTTATGGCCATATCGATCGCCGATACGGCCCCAGAATGCACTGGTCAGAATAATGCCGAGCATCGGCCCGACGTACACGGCGATGCTGGCGAAGCTGAACACCGACTCCGAGGAGGTCAGCCCACGCAGATGGACAGGCCAGAACGGCCCGCTCATCTCCATTGCGCCCATGGACACCAACTGGATCGCAAACAGAAGATAAATCAGGATTCGTACGCTCGAACCCTGGATGACACCTGCATGGGACATGGGACGACCTCGGCTAAACGCTGGCGAGCGGGTTGGACAGGGTGTGCTGCAAACGATAGTTGGAGTACTGCATCAAATGCATGCGCAACAACGACCGGGTCGGCCATGGATCTTCCACGAACGCCTTATGCTCGGTTTCCCACAGCGCGGGTTCGACGCGGTCGCGCACGGCTTCGAACGCAAGGTCGGTTTCCTCGCGCAATATCTGCCACAGCCGCGTGTTGTTCAACCCATACTCCGTGGTCAGCCACAGCGCGATTTCATGCAGGTGGGTAAGGAACGCTGCGTCAAGCACGAACATGCGCACCGGTTCAATGTCGCCTGCGAACACCGTCGGCAGGATACCCGGCTGCACATGCGGCGCCAGGCTGTAGCCGCGTCCTTCCAGCAGTGGCGCATACGTGCGGCCATCGCCAAAATCGCGGATCAGCAGACTACGTGCTTTGCCATCGGAGGAAAACAGCACCATTGTGTTTTGCTGGTGGGCTTCAAGTGCAACGCCATACAACAGATAGATCGCCACCACCGGGTGGGTGACCACCTGGGCATAGTCGCGGAACCAGTTTTCAACCTGTGCGGCATCCGCTCGCACGCCATCACGCTCGATCAGGTCGGTGAATAGCGGCCGACCGCTACCCGGTAATCGAGTGAACAATGACGCCACGGTAATCGGCAGGCAATCGTCGCTGCGTTCGAACGCTTGCTGACTGGCGCGATAGACCACTGACAGATGACGGCCGGGATGATCGTCTTGAGTGACTGCGTTTTTGTAACGCACGCCGATCTCTTCCGGAAAGATTTCCAGGCGCTGGTCGAAGCCGTGTTCGGCCTCCAGTATTTTTCCGATCACCGTGCTGATGCGCGGTCCCATGTGAATCGACTTGGCTTGCAGGCTGCGCAGTTCGCTGGTCATCCACACGGCAATGGGCAGTTTGATCAACGGCGCGCATTCGTCCAGCACCGGCATCATCGTGCGATACGACATGGTCGGCAGGGTTGGAATCTCCGGTCCGTCGGTAATCAGGATGCCGTTTTCGATTTCCGCCGCGAAGTTTTCCAGCACGTAGGCCTGCAAATGCCAGCTATGGATCGGCAATGGCAGCCACTGGCTTTCATCCAGGCCCTTGCTGTTGAGCGAGGCTTTCCATTGCTCCCATTGGGCCGGGAAATTCTCGGCGAACCAGGTGCGGTAGTCGCTCACGTGCGGCATGCTTTCGCTCTTTGCATGTTCTGCACGCAACGCCGCGATACGCAGGGGGACCTGTGCGTTGAACTCGGGTGAGAGTTGCTCGACCTCCTCATCGGTCAAGCCGGGGCGCGCCTTCCATGTCGGGTAATACGGATGGCCTTCCAGCGAACCCCACTGGTCGAGGAGGATCGCAGCATCCTTGGTCTTGAGATGCTGGCGCAGGTAGTCGGTGAGGCTATCGAGCCCCTGATCCCTGGCGGCTTTTTGCAGCCGGGCGTTCCATTGCTGGCGATGTTGGCGGGCATGTGCGTCGTTGGTCAGGCTGTTTTCCATGTCGGCCTTGAGCCCGGTCATACCCTCATCAGTGGGCGCGAAATCGAAGCTGTCACGCAACACATCGAGCATGTCCTGATGGCTGGTGATGACCTGGCGGACACCTTCATCGGTGACCAGTACCACGTCACCGTCATTGACCACGGTGTCGGCCGGGCCTTTGGCTATGTCCGAAAAGACCAGGTGGGCGCGGCTGCCCTTGAGTGGGTAGCTGGCCTGGTTGCCTTCGGCCCCAAAGCTCAGGGCCGAACGGTCGAGAATGTTTTCCGCAAAGAGGCAGCGAATCAAGCGTCGCATGGCATTTTTGCGGGAGTAGGCAATCAGTGTCTTGAAGTCATCCATATCAGCGGTCTACTCGTCGAAATTGAATTGAAGAGATCAAGCCGCGGCGTTTGCCGCGCGTGGCCAGTGGCGTGGAAAGTAATCGAGCGCCGAGTCGCGCAGGCCTTGCATGTAGGCAATGCTCCACTGCAAGACTTCCTCGATGTAGGGCACCTTGAGGTCCAAACGCCTGGCCATTTCCACAAGCAGCACCAGCCCATAGGCGACGTCTTCATTGAAGGCGCGGCTCTCGCGCTCGATGACGTAGCCGGCGCGGTTGTCGGCGGCCGGCACCATCGGCGCGAGAATATTGTTGTAGGCCTGATTGGTGCGCAGAATCGACAACATGCTGCTCTGGTCGCGGATCTGGTCACCGTAGGCCTCGACGATTTCCTGTTTCAACGCTTTGACCGAGGACAGGTCGATGCCCAGGCGCTGGCTGATCACCGCGCACAGAGCCTGACTTTCCTGATCCATGCGTTCCAAAAAGTAGGCGCCCAGTTCCGGACACTCGGACCACCAGCACATGCGTTGCGGGAAAATCTTGCGGTGCCACTGGCCATAAGGACCGATCAGCCCGTAGATCACCGAGCTGTGCATGATCGGGTTACCCGGGGTCAGGGTGATTTCCAGGTAGTGGTCGAGCATCCTCACGCACGGGCCGTACAAGCGGGTCAGGATGCCCTGCAATTGCTGACCGGATGCCTGAGACTCGCGAGAATGGGTCGCCACATACAGCTGGCTCTTGCCGCCGCCCATTTTGATCGAGCGTCCCGGTGTCAGCTCGAATGCGGTATGCGGGACGTCTTTCATCCCCCAGATCACCAGGTTCGGGCGATCGGGCAGGGCGGCTTCGGCCAGCCAGTCGAAACCGCAGAAGCCCGGAATGGCGCCGATGTACACAGGCTTGCTGGCGCTTAGATGCGGCACGATGGCCTGCAGGGTTTGCGGGCGGACGTGGGCGGGCACGGTAATGATGACGATGTCGGCATCTTCAATCGCTGCTTTCGCGTCGGCGGTCACCCGGTCCAGTCGGGCAGTCAAGGTCGAGCCGTCGGGCAACAAAGCCTGCATCGGCGTGTGGCGAGCGTGCTGTTCGATAATCTCCGGATTACCGGTGAGCATCGAAACCTGAACATTGGGCAGCTGTTTGAACAGGATGGCGTTGAGATGGCCGGTCCTGCCACCACCACAAATGGCGACTTTCAACAGATTCATCGAGAGGCTTTCCTGTGTGAGGAGTGGGTCATGCAACGCTCAGTTGAAGCGGCGCGGAGACGGATTCCAGCCATTGGGTCCTGCCCAGCCAGGTTTCCAGCTGTGGTGCGATGCTGGGGTCGATCAGGTCGCGTTCCTGCAGCCATTGATCATTGAACACCGTATGCAGGTATTTTTCGCCGCCGTCGGCAATCGGCACGACCACGTTGCCGGTCAGCACGCCTTTGTGGATCAGTTCCAATGCCTTGAAAATGGCACCGCCGGTCGAGCCGCCGACCAGCAGCGCCAGATGGCGGGCGATATAGCGGGCGGTTTCGAACGCCTGGGAGTCGGTGACTTGCACCCCCAGATCGATGCAGCTGTAGTCGAGCACCAGACCCACGGTGTCGCCGGCCGGCGTACCGGTGCCCGATTGGTAGTAGGGGTAGCCGGGATGGCCGAAGACGATCGAGCCGGCCGGTTCTACCGCGACGGTCACAATGTTGGGATCGTGCAGTTTCAAGCCGCGGGCGATACCGGTCATCGAACCGCCCGTGCCGACGCAGCCGACATAGGCACCGATGACACCTTCAGCCTGGGCGATGGTTTCGCGCACGAAATCACTGTAGCCACCCGCATTGGCCGCGTTATCCGACTGATTCATGAACACGGCGCCGGGAATTTCGCTGGCCAGCTCCGCCGCCATTCGTTGACGCTCGACCACTGCGACTTCATCCTCGCGATAGCTGCCTTTGACAAAGCGAATGTCGGCACCGAGCGCCTTCATCACGGCGATCTTGTCTTGGGCGGCGTGATGATCGACCACGGCAATAAAATGCAGGCCGAATTCGACCGCCGTCATGGCCAGGCCAATTCCGGTATTGCCGGACGACGATTCGACGACCACCCCACCGGGTTTCAGGCGACCGGACTTGAGCGCGGCCAGCACCATGTTGCGCGCCATGCGATCCTTGATACTGCCACCGGGATTGTTTTTTTCAATTTTCAATAACAACCGAGCGTTGGTATCCGGAACATCAATACCCAACATCGGTGTATTACCAATAAGCTCCGAGACTTTATTCAAGATCATTTCAATGGTTCCCTTTAGTAGTCCGGTGAAAATGCGTAGTGACCTTGCGTACAACAACTCGCCGTCAATCGCCGTGGCAGCGGGTGGCGATGAAATTCGTTTTCCAGCAAATCCATCTGATAACCGGCGGTATTCACGTAAATCAATATATCGCCTGGTCGGGGTGCAGTTGAAAAATTGATAAGGCGATAAGTAATCACGTCGTCGTCCAAGCAACTATGGCCGGCGATATACGCTTGGATCGGTGCGTAGGGCGGTTGTTGCGAGCTGATCAGGATCGGATCAAGCAGGTACTCAGAGGCGAACCATGTTTCGCATGCACTGAAACTACTGCCTTCAACAAAAATGACGGTTTTGTTGAAGGCGAGTTGCTTGGTGCGGGTGACGCGAAACAATGAAATTGCCGCTTGATCGACAAGACTCCGACCGGGCTCCAGGGCCAGCGTTATATTCTGCAGCTTTAAATAGGTGGCGATGGACACTCCGGGTGAGTGCTCGGCCTCGAGCAATAATGCCAACCATTGCGGGGCTGTCAGGTCGCTGCCGTAAGGATAATAAGCCTCGGGAACTTTCTGGTTGTAATAATGGCTTGGCTTATTATCGTTCTGTAGGAATCGGGCATATATCTGCGGCTCGACATAACGTATCGGCAAGCCGCCACCGATATCGATCATCTGCGGATTCAAGCCCATTTCCCGAGCAGCCTCCACGAACCCGCTGATTTCACGCAACGCTTGTGCGCGGGATTCGACCCCATAGCCGCCCAGATGAAAATGAAAACCCTCAAAGTGAAAAATATCCGTGTGTTTTGTCAGCCGTTGGAGGCCTTCGAGCAAGTCCTGCGAACTCATGCCGAAGCGGCTCTGGGGACTTGTTTTCGGCCTGTAACGCAGTAAAACCCTGGCTTTGGTCGGAGTAGGCTGTGCTTCGATCACATACTGCAGATGTTCGAATTCTTCCAGCGAGTCGATGCTGATCAGTGAGCCTGAGCTAACCAGTGCCTGATGAAAAACAGCGGTTTTGGCCGGTCCGGTGGCGCAAATTCTGGCTCCAGGTGTACCGGCTCTAAGCGCTGCCTGCAGCTCGTGGACGCTCGACACATCGACGCCAACCCCCGAATTTGCCGCCGCGACGAGCAGGCTTTGAGACTTGTTGGCCTTGGCGCCATAGAAGATCGCATGAGGCACGCTGTACTGTTTCAATACCGCGAGCAAGGCGTGTGTATTTGACTCAAGCGCATGGGGCCAAACCAGATTCAAGGGTGAGCCATGTTGCTTGATAAGCGCTACAAGTTTGTCTGGGAAGTTATTGATAAGCCTGGAAATTATCGGGTCGATAAGCGGCTTTAACATGGCCGGCTGATGAACTTCAGTTAAAGGTTCGGCCGTCGGTGAATTTGTTATAGGCATAGCTGATCCCTGGCGTCGAAAATAACGTAGCCATTGATGTTATATAACTGAGCGCTCTCGCACAGTTGTAGGTGTTTTACTCGTTAGAAACGAGGCTTACAGCAATAGGAGGCGGATGCCAGGCAATATCTGAAGTTGGATCTGTCATGCCGCCTGTCATAAATACTTCACGAAATAACTGCATGAAAACCCCACTCCATAAGGTTTTTAATAATGTTCAGATTGGCCGCCTAGTTGATGGCCAATCCGCCAAAAACGGTCAGTGGTGGGCATTGAAGTGCCATCACTGATAGGTACTTACCCATGTGCTGAATATCCGCTCTTAAACGGAGCTAGTGTCTCTTGGTGGCGTGAACAATATTGCGAACAGGAACGATTATCAAGTAAGGTTTTCAAATATTTTCGAATGAAGACCTTCGGAAGGCGAATCAATGGTCGTGTGTTTACACGCTCAAGAAAGCGTTCGCCCTGAAATAAAAAAGTCCCTTAATTCATTGATCAATAAGAAATTAAGGGTTGTTGCGAGAAGCCCCGAACGAGCAGAGAAACCTGCCTGCGAAGGGGCCGGAAAATGTTCAGAAATCACGAATGGTTCACGCCAAGGAGCTATGCCATGCAATTGGATCGACTCAACAGCAAAACCCCACTCGCGATCAGCTACCTGTTCGTACCGGGTAATCGTCCCGAGCGTTTTACAAAAGCCGTCGAAGCGGGGCCGGACGCGATCATTCTCGACCTTGAGGACGCCGTGCACCCGGATAGCAAACCCGCCGCCCGAGCTGCCATCTGGGCTTGGCAAGAGGCCACCCCAAGCGTTGCCTGCGAGCGTTACATCCGCCTCAACAGCGTCAGCAGCGCGCTGTTCCGTCAGGACCTGACATGGCTCAATGACATGCGCTACCCCGAGCGTTGCGACGGCATTTTCCTGCCCAAGGCCGAATGTCCCCAGGCCCTGGGCCGAACGGTCGAACATTTGCTGGCGTGGCGGTCGGGGCTGAAGGTCGTCGCGATCATCGAGACCGCCAAAGGTCTGCAGCAGGTCGAGTCGATTGCGGCGATCCCGGGCCTGGCGCGGCTGGCGTTCGGTTCGCTGGATTTTTCCCTCGATATCAACTGCACCCAGATACCCGAGGCATTTCTATTCGCCCGCAGCCGCATCGTACTGGCTTCGCGGACTGCCGATCTGCCGTCGCCAATCGACGGTGTCACGCCGGCGATCAGCGATTTGGCGGTCGTTGGCCAGGACTCGCACTACGCGCGTTCGCTGGGCTTCGGCGCCAAGCTGTGCATCCACCCCTCGCAACTGTCCACGGTGCAGCGCGCTTTCCTGCCGGACTCGCGTCAGTTGGCCTGGGCTGATCGGGTGATGAGGGCCGTGGCGACGGGCAGTCATGCCGTGCAGGTGGACGGTGAGATGGTCGATTTGCCGCTGATTGAGCATGCTCAGCGTCTGCTCGAGCTTGCTCGCCTGCACGCGCCCATTGTCCGCGCCGATGCCAGCTGAATCCTTGGCGAAACAGGAGATCACCATGGAATACGCTTATCAGATTGCATTGCGGCCACTGTGCCAGGTGCTGCAGTCGGAGCAGGTCGATCCGGCCAACGTGACGCTGTTGCGCGAGGCAATCGCTCGCGCCGGACATTGGCTGGAGCCGATCATCGTCGAACGTTCGCGTGGCATCGTGATGGACGGAAATCACCGTCTCAACGCCGCTCTGCAACTGGGCTTGAAACGCGTGCCGTGCATCCAGCTCGACTACACCGATCCGCGGGTGCGTGTACGGCATTGGCAGACAGGGCAGGTGTTCGAAGTGGCGCAGATATTCACCACCATCGCCCGGGGAGAAATCTTTCCGTACAAGACGACCCGGCATGCGTTCGACCCTGCATTACCGGTGGTCGCGATACCCCTGGAACAGCTGTACGCCTAGCGCTCCCGGACCCATCCAAAAATAATTTTATCGAGGGTGATACTTTTTCGCCGATCGACTGGCAATAGGAGTGATTACCATTTTCCCTGTTGAAAAGGATCCTCACGTCATGCCTGTTGTCAGTCGCCCATGCGGTGAGCGCGTGCTAACACTCGCCATTCGCACCGCCATGTTGAATATTGTTCTGGTCGCAGGAAGCGCCAGCGCCTGGGCTGCCGGCCCAGGGCAGCAGGATGTTGCCGCCGACCAGTCCTCGAATATTCCAACGGCGAAGCCGGCCGATGACGGCGTCGATACGCTCACACTCGACCCCACCAACATCAACGCCCGCTACAACGGTCCGAGCGCATTGCCGGAGGTACTGGCCGGCGGCCAAGTCGCGCGCGGGGCCCGGCTCGGCATGATGGGCAACAAGGACGTGATGGACACCCCGTTCAGCGTCACCAGCTACACCGCCAAGACCCTGGCCGATCTGCAGACAGTAACGGTGGCCGATGCATTGGAGCGTGATCCTTCGGTGCGCTCGACCGGTCAGACGGGCGGCATCGTTGATTCGTTTTTCATTCGAGGCTTCCCGATCGGCGAAGGCAACCTGGGTGAACTGGCGTTCGACGGCGTGTACGGCGTCGCGCCCAACTACCGGGTCTTCACCGAGTACGCCGAGCGTGTCGAAGTGCTAAAGGGGCCGGGCGCATTGATGTATGGCCTTTCGCCCAACAGCGGCGTGGGCGGGGTGATCAACATCGTCCCCAAGCGTCCGCTCGACGAAGACCTGACGCGGGTCACCACCACGTACGCCTCGGACTCGCAGGTCGGCGCTCACCTCGATCTCAGCCGTCGATTCGGCTCGGAGAACCAGTTCGGTGTGCGCTTCAACGGCAACCTGCAAGGCGGTGATACCGCCGTCGATGATCAACACCGGGACCTGGGTATCGGTGCCATCGCCCTGGACTATCGCGGTGAGCGTTTGCGCCTGAACCTGGATTACATCAGTCAGAAAGAAAGCTGGGAGGGCGCCTCGCGACCTTTCACCATCGCTCCGGGCGTCGATGTTCCATCTGCCCCGAATGGCCGCACCAACCTGCCGCAGAAATGGGGCTGGTCGGATACCAAGGAACAGTCGGCATTGCTCGGCGGTGAATATGACCTGAGCGATACGGTGACCGTGTTCGCCCATGCCGGTGGCGGCAAGTCAGACGTCAAGCGCCTGTCCGACCAGGTTCCCAGGATCCTCAACGACGCTGGCGATACCAGCAACACGCCGGGCTATTACAAATTCAACGTTGATCGCTCGACTGCCGATGTCGGTATCCGTGGCGTGTACGCCACCGGCCCGATCACTCATACCACTACGCTGATGGCGACGCAGTATCAGGATGAGTTGTCCCGCGGGATCACCAGCGGCACTGACATTCGTTCGAACATCTACCACCCGATCGATGTGCCCAAGCAATACATCGGCACGCCGAAGGTCCTGCGTATTTCCGAATCGGATCTGTCCGGCGTTGCATTCACCGACACACTGTCCATGCTCGATGACCGCTTCCAGTTGACCCTTGGCGTGCGCCGGCAGGCGATCGAATCGCGCAACTACAACGCAGCAGGGGCGGTCAGCTCCAAATACAACGACAATGCCACGACGCCTCTGGTTGGCGTGGTGGTCAAGCCCTGGGAAGACGTTTCCCTCTACTACAACTATGTAGAAGGCTTGAGCAAAGGCGACATCGCTCCGGGGACAGCGGCCAACGCCGGCGAAACATTTGCACCTTACGAATCCAAGCAGCATGAACTCGGTGTGAAATATGAACACGGCACGTTCATGACCAGCCTGGCGCTGTTCCAGATCGAGAAACCGAGCGGTGAGGTCGGCGCCGGTAACCTGTTCTCGGTACAAGCCGAGCAACGCAACCGCGGGATCGAATTGAGCATGTTCGGCGAAGTGGCGCCAGGTACGCGCTTGATGGGGGGGGTGACCTTGCTGGACGGCAAACTGACCGAGTCGGCCACGGCCGCCAACCGCGGCAACAAACCGGTCGGCGTCCCGGACGTCCAGGCCAACCTGTGGGCCGAATGGGACACGCCATGGGTGGAAGGATTTACCCTGACCGGCGGCGCCATTTATACCGACAGCCAGTACGTCAACCAGGCCAATACCCAGGCGCTGGATTCCTGGACGCGTTTCGATGCCGGCGCACGTTATGCGACGAAGATCGAAGGTCGGCCGACCACCTTCCGGGCCACGGTGCAGAACGTATTCGACCGCGAGTACTGGTCAGGCGTCGCCTCGTATGGCGCGTTTTCGCCGGGTTACCCGCGTACCCTGCAATTGTCTGCCACGGTCGATTTCTAAAGTAGAAGGGCCGGCCTTAATCATCGATGGCACGTACAGGACTTGAGAGATCAACACAAACCCTCGTACGTGCCAACGCCATTCACCAGCCGCAGGATGCCCAGCGGATTGGCATTTTTCAGCGCATCCGGCAGCAAACTGTCAGGGTAATTCTGGAAGCAGATCGGCCGCAGGAACCGGTTGATCGACAGCGTTCCCACGGACGAGCCACGGGCATCCGAGGTGGCGGGGTAGGGACCGCCATGCACCATCGCATCGCAGACCTCGACGCCGGTCGGGTATCCGTTGAGCAAAAGACGACCCGCCTTCAGTTCCAGCACGGGAATCAACTCGGCGAATGCCTCCAGGTCCGTCGGTTCGGCAATCAGGGTCGCTGTGAGTTGCCCTTGCAAACCTTGCAGTGCTTGCTGCAGTTGTTGCCGGTCCTTTACCGCTACCACGACGATCACCGGGCCAAACACTTCGTGCTGAAGCAATTCGTCATTATTGATCAGCAGTTCGGCGTCCGCTTCGAACAGCTGCGGATGAGCCTGACTACCTGCTTGAGATTGTCCCGCTCGATGGTGGATCTGCGGATGCTGATGCAAGCGGCTCAGGCCATCTGAGTAATTGCACAGCCCGCCAGCGTTGAGCAGGGTGTGTGGCGTCTGAGCGTTGACCTGCTGGGTGAGGGCGTCGAGGAATGTATCGAACTCGGGCGAGCGTATGCCGATCAGCAGCCCAGGCTTCGTGCAAAATTGCCCCGCGCCTTGAACCACCGAGGCACTGAGTTCAGCGGCGATTTTCGCACCGCGAGCCTTGAGGGCCTTCGGCAGCACCAGTATCGGATTGACGCTCGACATCTCGGCAAATACCGGGATGGGTTCAGGCCGCGCCGCCGCCATGTCACACAGGGCTCGGCCACCCTTGAGCGATCCGGTGAAACCTACGGCCTTGATGGCCGGGTGTTGCACCAGCCAGGCGCCGACCGTGCCGCCGTAGATCATGTTGAACACGCCGGCAGGCATTTGGGTCTGTTCGGCGGCGCGAATGATTGCCGAAGCGACCCATTCCGCCGTGGCCATGTGGCCTGGGTGGGCCTTGAAGACCACCGGGCAACCCGCCGCGAGCGCAGCGGCGGTGTCGCCGCCCGCCGTGGAGAAGGCCAGCGGGAAATTGCTGGCGCCGAACACTGCGACCGGGCCGATGCCGATGTGGTACTGGCGCAGATCGGGACGCGGCAGGGGCTGGCGGTCTGGCAGCGCGCGATCGATACGTGCACCGAAGAAATCACCGCGTCGCAGCACCTTGGCAAACAGTCGCATTTGACCGCTGGTACGCGAGCGCTCACCTTGGATGCGCGCGGCGGGCAGTGCCGTTTCGCGGCAGACCGTTGCAATGAACGCGTCACCCAGGGCGTCGAGTTCGTCGGCGATGGCATCGAGGAACTCGGCCCGTCGGGTGGCAGGCAGGGTGCGGTACGCTGGGTAAGCACCTGCCGCCGCCTGGGCGGCAGCGTCCACCTCATCTTGAGTGGCTTCAATAAAAACGTCTGCAAGTGCCTCACCCGTGGTGGCGTCGAAACTGTGCAGCCGCGTGTGACCTTTAGCGCTGCGTGCGCCATTGATAAAATTGTGTCCGGTGTATGCGTTCATGGTAAGGCTCATTCTGGCTAGCGTGGCTTGATCGCGGCAGCAACCAAGCCACGGCCGTTCAAGTTGTCGAGCAGGGCGCGATAACCCATCTGCCACGCGGGCGCGCGGTCACTGGTGGTGACCCGGTTTACCAGCGTGCCGAACTTGGCGCTGCTGATGGCGACCAGGTCACCCTCCTTATGGGTAAAGCCTGCGCCGGGCAGGTCGCGGTCCTGCTTGGGCGCGAACAGGGTGCCAAGAAACAGCACAAACCCGTCCGGGTACTGGTGGTTCTCGTTGAGTGTCTGGGCCACCAAGTCCAATGGGTCGCGGCTGATCTGGTTCATGGAGCTGCTGCCGTCCATGACGAAACCATCCTGGCCGACCACACGCAATGCAACTTCCGCCGAACGCACATCTTCAATGCCGAAGGACTCATCGAACAGCCGGATAAAGGGGCCCAGCGCGGTCGACGCATTGTTGTCCTTGGCTTTGGACAGCAGCAGCGCACTGCGTCCTTCGAAATCGCGAAGGTTGACGTCATTTCCCAGCGTAGCGCCCTGGACCTTGCCGCGACTGGAAACCGCCAGTACCACTTCCGGCTCGGGATTGTTCCAGCCGGATTTCGGGTGAATACCCACGTCGGAGCCGTAACCCACCGCTGACAAGGGCTGAGCCTTGGTGAATATCTCGGCATCCGGGCCGATACCCACTTCCAGGTACTGCGACCACATGCCTTGGCTGATCAGCACTTCCTTGAGCGCGGCGGCCTGTGATGAGCCCGGCACGATTTCTCCGAGATCGGCACCGATGCTCTCGACCAGCGTCGCACGAATACTGTCGGCCTTGGCCGGGTCGCCCTTGGCCTGCTCCTCGACCACTCGCTCAAGCATGCTGGCGGCGAAGGTCACGCCGGCCGCTTTGACGGCTTGCAAGTCGATCGGCGCCAGCAACCAAGGCCGTGTTTCGTCGCGAACGGATACATCACTGTTGATGAGCAGCGCGTCAAAGCTGATCAACGGCGTCTCCAGCGGCAGGCTGCGCAGGTAAGCCACCGGATCATCCAGCTCCAGCAGCGCCGACACGGTCGCCACCCGGGCGCTGATGTCATAGACCTGTGCATCCTTGAGCAGCACGACGGCGGGACCGGCGCTGGCGCCCGGAACCCAGGCGCGGCTTATCCAGGTGCCTTCAGCGAGGTCTTGAGCCGGAACGTTTAAAGCCGACAATGTCGTTACAGCGGATGTCTGGGACATGGGCATTACCCTTTCTAAAAAACGAATCAGTGGGAATGGCGTGGATCGCCGCTGCGTGCGATGACGCGCAGATGCAAGGTCGCGGGTTCCAGGCAACCGCCAGTGGAAAGTTGGCCAACCTGTTGCCGGTAGATTTCCTGCCACGGCGTTTGCGACGCTGGAATGGACGGCTTGAACGCTGCCTGACGGCGTGCCATTTCGCTTTCATCTACCAGCAGGTCGACCCGGCGTGCATTGAGGTCGACGCGCAGCCGGTCATTGGTTTGCAGCAAACCGATCCCGCCGCCCACCGCGGCTTCAGGCGACATGTTGAGAATCGACGGGCTTGCCGAGGTGCCGCTTTGGCGCCCGTCGCCCAGGCAGGGCAGGGAGTCGATGCCGCGTTTGATCAGTGCGGCGGGAGGTGCCATGTTGACCACTTCGGCGCTGCCCGGATAACCCACGGTGCCGCAGCCCCGAATGACCAGAATGCAGCGCTCGTCGATGTCCAGGGCCGGGTCGTTGATTCGGGCCTGATAGTCCTCGGGGCCTTCGAAAACAATGGCGCGGGCTTCGAAACTGTTCTCCGCGCCGGGTTCGGACAAGTAGGTTTTACGGAAGGCTTCGCCCACCACTGACATCTTCATGATCGCGCTGTCGAAAAAGTTGCCGCTCAACACGATAAACCCGGCGCGTTGGATCAACGGGTCTGCATACCCATGGATCACGTCCGTATCGCTGGCGGCGCTGTGGCTGACGATCTCGCCAATGGTCTTGCCCGACACCGTGACGCACGCTTCATGCAGCCGGCCGGCGTTCTTCAGTTCGTGCATCACGGCAGGCACGCCGCCGGCGCGGTGGAACCCTTCACCGAGGTATTTGCCGGCGGGCATGCAGTTGACCAGCAGCGGTACGTCTTCGCCGATGCGTTGCCAGTCTTCCAGGCTGAGGTCGACGCCGGTGTGCCGCGCGATAGCGATCAGGTGCGGCGGGCAATTGGTCGAGGCGCCCAGTGCCGACGCCACGGCGATGGCGTTCTCGAAAGCTTCGCGGGTCATGATGTGCGAAGGCCGGATGTCCTGGCGGACCATGTCGACGATACGCTTGCCTGTGGCGTAGGCCATCTGGCCGCGTTCACGATAGGCCGCCGGAATGCTGGCGCAGCCGGGCAGCGACATGCCCAGCGCCTCGGCCAGTGCATTCATCGACAGTGCGGTGCCCATGGTGTTGCAGTGACCGATCGAAGGCGAGGCCGCGGTGGTCATCTCCATGAAGCCTTCGTAGTCGATTTCACCGCTGGCCAGCAAATTGCGCGCTTGCCAAAGCACAGTGCCGGAGCCGATCAACTGGCCCTTGTGGTGCCCATCGAGCATCGGGCCGCCTGACAATACGATCGCCGGAATATCCACCGTTGCCGCCGCCATCAGGCAGGCCGGGGTGGTCTTGTCGCAGCCCGTGGTCAGCACCACGCCGTCGAGCGGGTACCCATGCAGAATCTCGACCAGGCCGAGGTAGGCCAGGTTGCGATCCAGCGCCGCAGTGGGGCGCCGGGTTTGTTCGGCCATCGGGTGCACCGGGAACTCCATCGGAATGCCCCCGGCATCGCGAATGCCCGCCTTGGTGCGTTGCGAGAGTTCAAGGTGGTGGCGGTTGCACGGCGCCAGATCGCTACCGGTTTGGGCGATACCAATGATGGGGCGACCCGATTGCAACTCCTCGCGCGTCATACCGTAATTCATGAAGCGTTCAACGTAGAGCGCGGTCATGTCGGCGTGACTGGGATCGTCAAACCATTGTTGACTTCGCAGGGGCAGGCGCGTGCTTTCAGGCATGGTTTTATCTCTTGTTAGAAGCATGTCGATTGAAAGTGAACACCCCAGGGCGATGAAGAAATACGCATCAACCGGTGTTCGAATGCTTCGATGTTACCGGTAACATTTTTTTTGTAAAGGCCAATCTCGATACTCGAACAGGCGTTGCACTCGTGCGTAACCAGCAGAGGCCGGCCAGTCGGTGCCCATGTATAATCAGCCCCCATCCGGGTTGGAAGCTTTGATTCCCAGGGTCCGCCGGTCATTTTCAGGAAAACAGGACGTTCATGAGTTACGAGGATTCAGGCAAACCCACCACACCGCCACGCATGGCCGATGTCGCCAAACTGGCCGGTGTTTCGAAGATGACGGTTTCCCGGGTCCTGGCCGGTCGCGATGTGTCGCAGCGCACCCAAAAGCTGGTGCATGAAGCGATTGAAACCCTCGGTTACCTGCCTGATGCGTCGGCCGGAACCCTGGCCACCGGGCGTTCCGAATTTATTGTGGCACTGGTGCCGTCGTTGGCCAGCTCGAACTTTGCCGATACCGTGCGCGGCCTGAATGACGCCGTCAGCGGGCACGGCCTGTGCCTGCTGATGGGGGATACGGATTACCACCTGGAACAAGAGGCACTACTGGTGCGTACGCTGCTGCGGCATCGACCGGTGGGGGTGATGTTGACCGGCAGCGCGCACTTGGACGAAACCCGCAGGCTGCTGCGCCAGGCGCAAGTGCCCGTTGTCGAGACATGGGACATTCCGGACGATCCCATCGAGCAATCGGTCGGGTTCAGCAACGTGGCCGCTGCGGCGGCACTGTATGAGCACCTGCACCAGCAAGGGTATCGACGGATTGGCTACATCGGCGGGGCGTCGGTACTCGACCACCGTGGCCAACAACGCCAGCAAGGCTACCTGCAGGCGGTCGCGGCGGCGGGCGCGGCGCCCAGGGTGATGGAATATGGCGAGTCGCCTATCACCATGAGCCACGGCGGCGAATCCGTGAAGCGGCTGCTGGAAAAGTGGCCGGACACCGACGCGGTAATGTGCGTCAGTGACCTGTCGGCGTTCGGAGCCATCATGGAATGCCATCGACAGGGTCGGCGCGTGCCCGGCGACATCGCAATCGCCGGTTTCGGCGATTTTGAAGTATCGCGCTATTGCACGCCGACCATCACCACGGTCTCGGTTGATCCTTACCGAATCGGCCGTCGCGCCGGTGAATTACTGGTAGCCAGTGCCGCCGCACAGCGTCTCGGGCTGCCCCGGGCGCAAACGTGCGATGTCGTCGAATTCCAAATCATGGCACGCGAAAGCACCTGAATTTTTTGATCGAGCCCGCTTGCTTTGCCTCGAAAGTCATGGCTAAACTAAAAATGTTACCGGTAACATACCCACTTGCAGATTCCTTTCCCTGCGCATTGGCTTAGGTCAGTCCAGGTTGCTCAAGGTGGCAAGCTAAAACAAAAACAATCGGCATGACGACATGCCTTGAGGTCAACACATGGAATCAGTATCTCAGCGTCCTCTCGAAGGAGAGGGCTCGGCGGCGCTTACCCGCGAGGATCGTACCTACCGCAAAGTCATCCTGCGCATCCTGCCAATCCTGCTGTTTTGCTACATGGCGGCGTACCTGGACAGGGTCAATATCGGCTTTGCCAAGCTGGACATGCTCAACGATCTGCAATTCAGCAACACCGTCTACGCCCTCGGCGCGAGCATTTTTTTCTGGGGTTATTTCCTCTTCGAAGTCCCCAGCAATCTGTTCCTCCATCGCTTTGGCGCACGCCTCTGGATCGCCCGCATCATGATCAGCTGGAGCATTGTCTCCATGGCGGTAGCCTTCACCGTGCCGCTGGCCAAGTTCTTTCACATCGAATCGGAAACGATGTTTTACGTGCTGCGCTTCCTGCTGGGGATATGCGAGGCGGGCTTTTTTCCGGGGGTGATTCTCTACCTTAATTACTGGTTTCCGACGCACCGTCAGAGCCGAGTCATGGCTGGTTTCCTGATGGCGATGCCGATCAGCCTGACCCTGGGCGGGATCTTGTCGGGGTGGTTGATGTCGGCGATGCAGGGTGTCCACGGGATGGCGGGCTGGCAGTGGATGCTGATTATCGAAGGGATTCCGTCCTTGATCATGGCCGTCGTCGTGGTGACGCTGTTGGTCGATAAAATCGACAACGCCAAGTGGCTGAGCACGGCAGAAAAGAACATGCTCAAAAACAACCTCGACCGAGAAAACACCAGGAAAGCGTCGAGCCTGCGCGAGGTGATCTTCAATGGTCGGGTGTGGTTGCTGGTGCTGATCTTGCTGACGTTCAATACCGGTTTCTATGGGCTGGCGTTCTGGATGCCGACGATCATCAAGGCCACGGGCATTTCCAATACCCTGCACATTGGCCTGCTCACGGCCATCCCGTACTCCACTGCTATCGTGGCCATGACCCTCAATGCCTGGCACTCCAACAAAACCGGCGAGCGCCGACTGCATGCGGCAATACCGGCATTCATCGGCGGGGTAGGGCTGATTTTCAGCGCGATCTTTGCCCATAACCTGCCGGTGTCGATTTTCTTCCTCAGCGTCTCCGCGTCTGGCTTGTTGAGCCTGATGCCGATTTTCTGGACATTGCCGGGCACGGTTCTTTCGGGTGTGGCGGCCGCGGCAGGCATCGGCATGATCAACGCGATCGGCAACCTTTCCGGGTTCACCGGTTCGATGATTACGGCCATGGCGGAAACGCTGACCGGCGACATGAACAACGGCACCTATGTCTTGGGTGGTTGCCTGCTCGTCAGCTGTGTGCTGATCCTGTTGATCCCCAAATCGATGCTTGCCAAGGACACCCCAAGGGCTGGCTGACGGAGGCTGCGCGCGACCCTGTTCGGTCAACAGGGTCGGCGTCTGCGCAACGCTACGCCAGCATGTTCTCAACCTGCGCGAGCGTGACACGCGGGACCACGTCGTTCGGAATTTTCGAAACCTCGGACAGGTTGTAAACCATGAACTCATCGCCCATGACTTTGCGCGACATCAGTTCAAACGACGGCAATATGCGCGTGAAATAGTGCTGGTCGAGCCCGCAGGGCGACTTTATGGATTCAGGGGTTTCGTAAAACCTTCCTGAGCGCTCATCCAGATCCACACCTACCAGGAAAACCTGGGTGAACCCCACGTGGTAGGCCAACTGTATGGCCAGATACGCCACGGTTCGCGCATCAAAAAAGCCCTCGCTCATGTCTTTGCTGAACCCCAGCGGCCGTTTACGCGTGGGGAGCCAGGAATGATTGACGACCAGCGCGCTGCGTTTTCCCAGCGCGGAGTCCAGCCACGAGGGTCTTTCGGCCTTGGATAACGGATAGAACTTTCCCGTTGGACGAACACGGGACGAACGCGCCTGTTCTTCCCACAGCGCGACTCGCTGGCTGACCGCCATGGCATGCTTGAACAAATCCGGCTGTTGCTGCGAAAAGCTTCGGTCCGTACAGGCATAAAAGTACGGCTTTATATCAGTGTCCTTGAACATCGAAATAGCGCCATTCATCGTGATCATCGGCACGTGCGCAAATTTTTCGATGGGAAACGACTTGGCCGAAGGGCCGGAGGCAATGATGAATACGGCGCCTGATTCGGTGTTCCGGCAGCGATTGAACGGGTGCACGGCCAGCGGGCGTGTGGTCGACAGCCATGGTCCGGAGAAGGGCGTATAGAAAGCCTGTTTGGCATGGCCCGCAGGTCCAGTGCCGAGGAGTGATGTCTGTTTCATCCGGCCCAACCGTCCAGTGAAATGTAAATATGTGTATCAGCGGACCGGAGGTTTGCTGTTGAGTTCCTTCTATATGACTGCATCGAGACGAACCGGAGCGGCCTACTGCGCGCTGGCGACCCATGCGCAGCATGGGTATCTAGATATCATTGTAGTGAGCGGGCTTGTCCCGCGCTGGGCTGCGAAGCGGCCCCAATAAGGACACCGTAGTGTTCCAGATGAAACCAGATCGTCTGGTTTG
>NZ_JACCQQ010000015.1:0-161880 GCF_014268345.1 Pseudomonas sp. SWRI18 | reverse complement strand
GCTGTCGAGCCCCGGCGAGGCTGCGAAGGCGGCGGTACATTCAACATCTTCATCGCCTGACCCACCGCCTTCGCGGCCTCGCTAAAGCTCGGGAGGTCCCACAGGGGATCGGCTTTGTCGGCGGGATTTCAGTTGTACCTGCGAACGCCTTCTCGGCAACGACCGAGACCAACTGTGGGAGCTGTCGAGCCCCGGCGAGGCTGCGAAGGCGGCGGTACATTCAACATCTTCATCGCCTGACCCACCGCCTTCGCGGCCTCGCTAAAGCTCGACGGCTCCCACAGGGGATCTGCTTCGCCAGCGGAATTTCGGTTGTGCCCAGGCCCTACTCAGTGATCTTGTCGATGTTCTTGTAGAACAGTTCACTGTCCCGTCCATCCGTCATCGAATGCAGTGAATAGGCACGATTCAACCGCGCGCCGCCATCGCGGGTCAGCGGGGCCCATACCAGGTTGGCGCGGCGCATGGTCGACAGGCTCATCAGCTCATCGAAGGGAATGGACAGGTAGAGGCCTTTGTCGAAACTGCCCTCGCCAAACGCTTGCTTGGACACATTGGTACGGGTGATCCATCCCCCAATACGCACGCCGTTGTTGAATTCGCGCGACAGGTCCAGCGTCGCCCCCCAGTCCCTGGCCAGGTAGCGGCCGACGCTCAAGGCGCCCTGCAGGTTGAACGGCAGGTCGGTATAGCCGGTGATATGCCCGGTTACCGTGCGGTAATCGCGCAGGCTGAAATCCTGCTCGAAGCCGCGCTGGCGCACGTAGTTCAGGTCAGCGCCCAGCGCCCAACCCCGGCCCATCGGCCGGTACAGCAGTTCGCTGCCGACACCGGCATACATCGACTCGAGCAAACCGCCGTAGACCATTCCGTACAGATCCTGGTCCAGGCGCTGCGCATGATTGAGCTGGAACGTCGGCAAGGTCACGTCGGCGCTGGTCATGTACTTGCGCAAGTCAGTACGTACCCGTGGCAATCCGGTGGGCGCGTCATAGGTAAAACCATCGTAGTTGTTGAGCAGGTTGACGCTCAGCAAACCGCTCCACCAGGTGTTGCGGGTAAAGCGGTATTCAGCGTCGAGGTCAGCGGAAACCTGGTAGAGCAAACCATCCGGCCCGCCGACGTTCTGCTTGTAACCAAGGCCCAAGCCATAGCTCAAGGGCTTGGGCGGCTGGGTATAGAGCACCGTCTGCGTGCGCTCGCTGGCGCGATTGACCTCGACCTGGCGGTGCAGGTTTTGCAGGTCTTCGCGGTTGTTGACCACCTCACGGAAGGTCCCGCGCGGCACGCTGGTTTCCTCCATCGGCATGGCGTAGCGCTCGCTCACCAGCGTGAACCAATCGATCTGCTCATTCACGCTGTTATCCAGGATACGACTGGCGCGCCCAACCGCCTTGGCGCTGTAGAAGTAGCGCTGTTGTTCGCCATACACCAGCAGCTCTGACCCGCGTTGGGTGATGCGCTGCACGTTGTAGCCGGCATTGTCGTGCAGGCGCTGGGAAACCGCCGCCCAGTCCACCTGATCCGGCGGCGTGGACGGTGCCTTGGCAGGCAGTGGGGGCGCCGGTGGGTCGTAGGTTTTCAGCGGTGCCTTGCGGCTGACGAAATTGGTGTGCAGGGTGATGCCGAACATGGCGGTGTTGCCACGTTCCCAGGCAGCACTTACATCGATGGCGTCGGCCACCTTGTAGACCAGGCCCAGGTTGACCGGCGAGTCCTGGCGAAATGAGTTGTCACGAGGTTCGTTCTTGTAGTCGTTGCCTTCAACCTCAAGCTTGAGGCTCAAGGGCGCCCAGGGCGTCTGGTAGGCGATACCGCCGAACAACGCCGGCCGGCCGCGAAAATAGCCGTTGGAAAAGCTGCCGGAACCTTCAGCGACGGGGCGTCTGTTGTACCGATCATCCAGCATGCCCAAAGGGTTACCGAAATCACCACGGCTGCCCAGGTAGCCCCAGGCGATGCCGGCGCTGAAATCCACATCGCCATAACGCTTGTTGATTACAAGGTACTCGCTGGAGAACAACCCGGTGCCGCCCAGGTCCATGAACCCCAGTGCCACCTCCGGTAGCCAGTGGTTTTCCTGATACAGGCGCACCTTGGCGTCGACCGCCTTGTCCTTGTAGCTCTGGCCGCCGCTGAACGACTCGGCGCCATAAGGGCGGTTGGTGATGGCGGTGTAGCGAAAGGTGCCTTCCAGCCAGTCCAGCGGCTGTGCCGAAAAACTGTAGCGGCTGTAAGGCTCGGTGCGATTGGCATTGATGCTGAGCTCGCCGACGGGTGCCATGCGTGCGGTAGGGGTTTGCAGCAGCCCCACGCCGCCGAAATCGCTCTGGGTGTAACGGGGGTCGCCATGCGCGACGCCACAGGGCACCAGCAGCACGGCCGCGATACAGAATTTCAAGGCGTGACCTCGGCCAAGGGTTGGGTGGCGAGAAACTCTGCCAATTGCTGATTCAATTCAGGGGTGGGCGTCACCAGGTCGTCGCTGCGAATCGGCACCAGCAGCGTGCTGCCGGGCGCGGGAGGCGCGCCCTGTTCGCGGTTCCATGGCGCAATACCCAGGCGCGTGACATGCCCGTCGGGCTGGATCAGCCACAGGTAATCGCTGTCCGCCGCGTTCGATGACGGGCATGCGCCGAGGTAGTCGCGGGCCTGGCGCAGCGCCTGAAACGCCAAGGTACACGGGGCGGCAACCGCCCCCAGCACCCGCACGCTGTCAGGCCTCGGCGGGTACACCAGGCGGTCGCCTTCGCTGACCGGCAGGTTCGGCGCAAAGCCCACCTCCACCGCCACCGGGTCGAGCATCGCCACCTGGCGACCGGTCACCGGCAATGCCTGCACCTGTTGATAGAGCCGCGCGGCCACACGGGCTCGTTCTTCGCGCCCGTCGGCCAACGCGGCCTGCTGCAGGGTCTGCAAATCAAACAACACGCCGGCCTTGAGCCGTGCCTGGGGTTCGCGCAAAGGCTGACGCAGCCAGGCAGCGGCCAGCCAATAGCCTTGGGCATCCGGTTGCGAGGCGATGATCAGATCCAGCAAGCGCGCCTCGGCTGGCAGCGCGACAGGGCCAGGGTTACGCACCTGGCCGCTGACCGTCATGGCGGCCTGGCCCACACCGGCGCAGCTCCACAACAAGACCAGCGCCGCGAGTGTTGGACGGGTCATCGGGCGTCCTTACGGCTGGGTTGCAGCTGAGTAATGGTCAGGGTCAGGCTGGGCGTGAGGTGCTGTTCGCTCTGCACGATAAAACCGTCGCTGGGGTCGACCCAATAACGGTTGCGCGCATGAAACTGCGGCGCCTCGATGTCTTCGTCCACCCGCAGCAAGGCGTAGGGTTTGTCGAGGATCTGGAGGGTCTCGATACCTTTGCGGGTCAGTCGGCTGGTGAGCGTGACGCCCATGCGGTAACCCTCCACGACGTCGAGCTGGCGCGTACTGCGATAGCCATCCGGCACCTGGTGCAACCCTTGCTGGAACGGCGATTGCCCCTGCCAGCGCGTACCGTCCAGGTCGGCGCCCAGGCCGACCGTGCGCACCACCAGGCCGTTGCGCAGCAGCAGGACCTGCTTGCCGGAGGCGACCCAGAATTGCAGGTCGCCGCGCTGGCGAATCAGCGCCATTGTGCCTTCGCTGGACATCGTGGCGACCTTGATCTGAGGAAAGGGCACCGCATCCAACTGGGCCTGGCTCAGCACCAGGGGCGCGGGCCCGGCCACGGCCGCCTTGAAGGTATCCAGAGAGGCCTTCATCAGCGGATTACAGCCAGCCAGCAGCCACGCCGCCCCCATGCACGTCATGATTTTCAGAGTGTTCACGCAGGTTCCACCTTATCGGTCGCTGGCTTCACTCAGGTTGTTCTGAGTGGACGCGCCGATCCCGACAATCGTGGCGGAAGGGATCAACTGGCTGATAAAGCGGTTCCAGCGCGTGATATGGGCGGGGCCGACAAACACTACGTCCTGGGGCTGCACGTTAAAGCGCGTGGCCAGGGCCATGGCCGAAGGGGAAGCCGCTTCCAGCTGGAACACCTTGGCCGGTTCCACATCGATGTGCTGCGCGCCGCGAATCACGTAGATGGCGTCAGCGTTGGAGGTGTTCTGGTTGACCCCGCCCACCGAGCCGAGCACGTCCGAAAGGTTCATGCTGCGGGTCTTGAAGCTCAACGCGCGCGGTTGCATCACCTCGCCCATCACGTAGATGCGCTTGCGGTCGTTGTAGGCCAGGTACAGCTGGTCGCCGTCCTTGAGGTAGATGTCGTTCAAGCGCGACGGCGCAAGGTTGAGCGTGTCCAGATCCAGGGTATAGCGCTTGCCGCCACGGGTAAGCGTCAGGTTCGACAGGTCGGCATTGAGCGGGTCGATCCCCGAAGTAGAAACGGCCTCCATGACCGTCATCGGAATCGTGGTGATCGGCAGCGGCCCCGCCTTGGCGACCGCGCCGGTGACCACCACGCGCTGGCTGGCAAACCGCAGCACGCTGACGTCTACCTGCGGGTTGTCGATGTATTGGCGCAACTTGTCGGTGATCTCACTGCGCAGTGCTTCAATGGTGCGCCCCTTGGCCACCAGTTCGCCCACATAGGGGTAGAACAGATTGCCTTCGGGACTGACCAAACGACCGTTGGCGTCGATCTGCTGTTGCGGGCCGGAAGGTGCGGTGAGTTCCGGGTGATCCCACACAGTGATATACAGCGCGTCATTGGCGCCGATCAAATACGGTCCAGGCTTATAACTCAATAGTTGCGCCGGGATGGAATAAGGCACTTGAGTGGCTGCGTCCATGGCGAGCAACTTCGGAGTGATCGGGATTAAATCCACCCGACTGTTTTCCGACCCGCCATCCTGGGTCAGCGCCGCCGTGTCCATATATTGGCCAGGGGCAAACATGCAGCCTTGCAACAATGCCGCAGCCACGGCCGCAACGGAAAAAATACGCATCATAGTGCTAGGACACTCGCGATAAACGACAAGAAAAAAAGACCACTTGGGCGGGGAATCCAAGCGGTCGAAAAACAGAAGGGTTACAACTAGTTGCCGGTACCTGTGGTGCCGGTCGTGCCAGTAGTCCCCGTGGTGGTGCCGCCGTTGGAACTGCCGCCGCTGTTGGAGGCAGCGGCGACGCCGGCAACAAGGGCGCTGGTGAGCAGCACGGTTTGCGCCACGGTCACCGTTCCTACCACGGGGGTGCTAAGCCCCAACGGCAACTCGGCAGCCAACACGGACGTACTCAAGACACTGAGTACAATGACAGCCAGTGCTTTCTTCATAACAGACTCCTTATCGTCAATGAGTGGCCAGGCCGATAGTGCCATTCAACTAAACCGCCTACCAGACAGCTAACTTTTAACGGGGTTAGTTGAAAATAACGTTTTCCCGGCCAAGCGCCCGGCCCTCAATGCCTTGCTCGCCACTGTCGTTATATAAAACGTTATTAATTGTCGAACACTTCAGGCCCTGCCGTATTTATCTTCAAACCGCACGATATCGTCTTCACCCAAATAAGAGCCGGACTGCACCTCGATCAACTCCAGGGGAATGACGCCTGGGTTTTCCAGGGCATGCACCTGACCGATGGGGATATAAGTCGACTGGTTTTCCGAGACCAGGTAAGTCTGCTCGCCATTGGTGACCCGGGCCGTGCCACTGACCACGATCCAGTGCTCGGCGCGGTGGTGATGCATCTGCACCGACAACTTGGCTCCCGGTTTTACGGTGATGCGCTTGACCTGATAGCGCGGGCCGTTGTCCACCGAGTCATACATGCCCCACGGCCGGTACACCTCACGGTGGTTGAGGTGCTCATGGCGGCCGGCGGCCTTGAGCCGGTCGACGATGCCCTTGACCTGCTGCACCTGATCCTTGTGGGCCACCAGTACGGCGTCCTTGGTTTCGACGATGATCAGGTCCTGCACCCCCACGGTGGCGACCAAGCGGCTGTCGGCGTGCACATAGGTGTCGCGGGTCTCCAGCAGCACCCCATCACCGCGCAACACATTGCCGCTCGCGTCTTTTGCGCTGGCCTCCCACAGCGCCGACCATGAGCCGATATCGCTCCAGCCGGCCTGCAACGGCACCATCACCGCGTCATTGGTTTTCTCCATCACCGCGTAGTCGATGGAGTCGTCCGGGCACGCTGCAAAGGTTTCGGCATGCACGCGGGTAAACGGCAAGTCCTGGCTGCCGCCTTCCAGCGCCACGCGGCAGGCCTCGAGAATGGCCGGTTGGAAGCGTTCGAGCTCCTGCAGGTAGCGGCTGGCGCGGAACATGAACATGCCGCTGTTCCAAAAGTAATCACCGCTGGCCACGTACTGCGCCGCCGTGGCGGCGTCGGGTTTCTCGACAAAGCGTTTGACCCGGTAACCGCCCTCGCCCATTGCGGCGCCCTGCTCGATGTAGCCGTAGCCGGTGTGGGCACTGGTGGGCTTGATGCCAAACGTCACCAGCTTGCCGTCCCTGGCCTGTGGCAGCGCCACTTCAAGGCTGGCATGGAACGCCGGAATGTCTTCGATCAAATGGTCCGCCGCCAACACCAGCAGGATCGGGTCGTCGGACTCGGCAACCGCCTTGCACGCCGCCAGCGCGATGGCCGGCGCCGTGTTGCGCCCCACCGGCTCGAGCAGGATGCTCGCCTGCTCCATGCCCAACTGACGCAATTGTTCGGCCACCAGAAAACGGTGCTGTTCGTTGCAGATCAGTTGCGGCAATGCCACGTTGGCGCCGGCGAGCCGGGTAATGGTCTGCTGCAGCATCGACAGGTGCGCATCGGTCAGGCGCAGGAACTGCTTGGGGTTCAGTTGCCGCGACAGCGGCCACAGGCGCGACCCCGAACCGCCAGCCATGATCACGGGTATTAACATGAGGGCATCCTTGGGACAGAGAGTCAGAAGTAGGCACGGGTGTGGGCATGCACCCGTGGGCTGAAGCGCAGCTCATCCTGCGGCCACCAACGGAACTGCTGGTGTTGTTCGGCGGGCGGCTGCAGGGCGGGGTTGTCATCCAGCTCCAGGCAATAGCCGAGCACCACGTAGTGGGTGTCCGGGCCGGTCCCGGCATCGGCGAAGACACTGTCAGCGTAAAAGTGCTCGAACACCCCCAGCAGCCGTGCGCTGGCGCGTTCGAAGGTGCGCCCCAGCTCATCGAGGGTGATGCGCCGGAATGCCGTGTCCAGGCTTTCGTTTTTCTGGATACGCCCACCGGGCACGAACCAGAAGCCATGGGCGGGTCGATTGACGCGCAGGCCAAGCAACACCTCGCCACGGCGGTTTTTAATCACCAGGTCGATCGCCACCAGGGGCGTCGACGCCACGACCGTCTGGAAGGTCGGCAAATCAAGCCACATACCCATCAAACCTGTGCCATGAAGCGTTGCAGAATGCGTTCCTTGTCGAGGAACTCCTTGGCGTAGTTCAACGCCACCTCATTGCGCGCAGGCAATGCCAGCACGCGCTCGATGCCGGCGTTCAGCGCCGCCACCGACTCCGGCTCGATCAACACCGCAATGCCCGGGTGTTCCTCGCACAGGCGACCAAGAGTGGTATCGGGATCGGCGGTGATAATTGCATTGCCGCCCACCGCCAGGATGTTGGTGAGCTTGGACGGCAGCACTGAATCGGCCACGCCGCGTTTCTGGATCACCAGGTGCGCGTCGACCGACGCCAGCAGCGCCGGCAGATCCTCGTAGGCCTGCAGCGGCGCGAACAGCACGTTGGGCAGGCCGTCGCGCTGTACCCGTTCACGCAGGCGCGCCTTGCCGGTGCCCTGGCCGACGATCAGGAAGACCAGATCCGCACGCTGGGCATGGGCCTGGGCGGCGTCGAGGATCAGTTCCAGCCCTTGCTTCTCGCCGATGTTGCCCGCGTACAGCAACACTCTGGCTCCCGGTGGCACACCGAGGCGCACAAGCAACACATGGTTATGACGCACTTGGCCAAACCGCGCGGTTTCCGACCAATTGGGGAAGAACACCAGGCGTCGGCTGTTCACTCCCTTGGCACGCGCCTTGTCGAGCATGCCGCTGGAAATCGTCGACACCCGATCAAAACGCCGCAGCAACCAGCGCTCGATGCCAAACGCCAGGCGCCGCGACACGGAACCGCCACCCAGGCCCAGGCCGAACATCGCGTCCACTTCGTAATCCTGGATATGCAGCACCGACCGCGCCCCACTGAGCTTGGCCAGCAACAACGCCTGGGGCGCACAAAACAGGGTCGGCACCACCAGCATCACCAGGTCCGGCTTCCAGCGCAGTTGCCCCAGCACCGCCAGCAGCGAGCTGGCGGCAAAGCTCGCCAGGTGCAGCAGGCGCGTCAACGCGCCGGGCTGGCGCGGCACATACAGCGGGCACCGAATCACCGTCACGCCAGCGTCCTGTTCGGTGCGAAAACGCCACGGCGAATAGCCCTCGCCCACCTGCCACTGCGGGTAATACGGCGGCGCCGTCACCACGCGCACTTCATGGCCCTGCCCGGCCAGCCAGCGCGCCTGCTCACCGCTGTACTTGCCGATACCGGTGAGTTCCGGGCTGTAATTGATGCCGTACAAAAGGATTTTCATCACTGACCCCGAGGCTGTTCGAGGGCCGCGAGATACGCGTTGTAAGCGTCGCGCAAGCCCTCCTCCAGCGGCACATAGGCTTCCCAGCCCAAGGCATTGATGCGGCTCACATCCAGTAATTTGCGCGGGGCGCCGTCGGGTTTGCTGGCGTCGAAGCGCAAGCGCCCCTGGAAACCGGTCACCCGCACCAGGGCCTGGGCCAGCTCGGCGATGGTGCAATCCACCCCGGTGCCGACGTTCAGGTGCGAACGCATCGGCAGGGTCTGTTCGCGGTAGCGCGCGACATCGAGCTCCATCACATGCACGCTGGCGGCGGCCATGTCATCCACATGCAAGAACTCGCGGCGCGGCCGGCCACTGCCCCAGATCACTACCTCTTCGTCGCCGCGCTGGGTCGCCTCATGGAAGCGCCGCAGCAAGGCCGCGATCACATGGCTGTTTTGCGGGTGATAATTGTCGCCCGGCCCGTACAGGTTGGTCGGCATCACACTGCGGTAATCACGCCCGTGCTGGCGGTTGTAGCTCTCGCACAGCTTGATCCCGGCGATCTTGGCCACGGCGTAAGGCTCGTTGGTCGGTTCCAGCGCACCATCGAGCAACACCGCCTCGATCATCGGTTGCGGCGCATGCACCGGGTAGATGCACGACGAGCCGAGGAACAACAGTCGCTGCACGCCATGGCTGTGGGCGGCGTGAATCACATTGGCCTGGATCATCAGGTTCTGGTAGATGAAGTCCGCCGGGTACGTCGCGTTGGCATGAATGCCCCCCACCTTGGCGGCCGCCAGGTACACCTGGTCCACGCGCTGCTCGGCAAAGTAGGCCTGGACCGCCGCCGGATCGAGCAGGTCCAGCTCAGCGCGGCCGGCCGTGAGGATCTGGCTATAACCCAGCGCCCACAGGCGGCGCACGATGGCCGAACCCACCATGCCACGATGGCCGGCGACGAAGATACGTGCGTCAAGATCGCGCGCCATGCTCAGTTCTCCACCGCGATCGGTGCGTCATGCCCGTGCAGACGCAACAGGGCGTGGCGCTGGGCAATCTTCAGGTCTTCGCGGACCATCTCCGCACACATGTCCTGCGCACTGATTTCAGGCGTCCAGCCCAGTTTGTGCTTGGCTTTGGACGGATCACCCAACAGCGTTTCCACCTCCGCCGGGCGGAAGTAGCGCGGGTCCACCCGCACAATTACATCCCCCACCAGGATGCCCGGTGCCAGGTCGCCGTCGATCCGCTCGACCACCGCCACCTCCTCCACGCCCCGACCGACAAAACGCAAGGTCAGGCCCAGCTCCGCCGCCGACCAGCGAATAAAGTCACGCACCGAATACTGCACGCCCGTGGCGATCACAAAATCCTCGGGGCTGTCCTGCTGCAGCATCATCCACTGCATGCGCACGTAGTCTTTGGCATGCCCCCAATCGCGCAGGGCATCCATGTTGCCCATGTACAGGCACGGCTCCAGGCCCAGGGCGATGTTGCTCAAGGCGCGGGTGATCTTGCGCGTCACGAAGGTTTCACCGCGACGCGGCGACTCGTGGTTGAACAGGATCCCGTTGCACGCATACAGCCCATAGGCCTCGCGAAAGTTCACGGTAATCCAGTAGGCATACAACTTGGCCACGGCATAGGGCGAGCGCGGGTAGAACGGCGTGGTCTCCTTCTGCGGGGTCTCCTGCACCAGCCCGTACAACTCGGAGGTCGAGGCCTGGTAGAAACGGGTTTTCTTTTCCAGGCCCAGCAAACGGATCGCCTCGAGGATGCGCAAGGTGCCCAGGGCGTCGACATCGGCGGTGTATTCCGGTGAATCAAAGCTCACCGCCACGTGGGATTGGGCACCGAGGTTGTAGATTTCATCGGGCTGGATCTGCTGGATGATGCGCGTCAGGTTGGACGAATCCGCCAGGTCGCCGTAGTGCAGGATCAGGTTCTTATGCAGGGCCTGTGGGTCCTGGTAAATGTGATCGATGCGCTGGGTATTGAACGACGACGAACGTCGCTTGAGGCCGTGCACCGTGTAGCCTTTTTCCAGCAGCAGTTCCGCCAGGTACGAGCCATCCTGACCGGTGATCCCGGTAATAAGCGCGACTTTGTTCATGTCTGTCTCCCGATTGATAGGCGAGCGAAGGCCGTCACCCAAACTTGGGTGTTTGTTAAAAACGGTCAGTTACTTCGTTGTGGGCAGGTTCAAGTTATGTCCGGTCAACTTTGAAAGTTCCCGGACAATGGCGTCCTTATCGTTTAAATGAGCAATCGCGGTTTCCAGTTCCAGCACTTTGGCGCCGACCAGAAACCGGTACCAATAACCCTGGAGCAGGTGGTAGACGAGGCCGCTGCGGCCATCGAGAAACCCCAGTTGGAACACATAGCGCCACAAGAAATAGGCCGTGGAACTCAAGGTGAACGGCACGCGGTTGTACAGCCGGTTCTTGACCAGGCGCTTGGCCCTGGCCTGGAACGAACTCTGTCCGGTGTGCAGTTCATCGCGGATCGCGAACAGCCCCAGCCGGGCATTGAGCACCTCGATCGCTTCGCGGGTGGCATAGCCGTTGTGCTTGTGGGTAAAGAAGGTCAAGTCATGCAGGTTGTGGTCGGCAAACCCACCCTCCAGGGTGATGGTGCGTCCCTCGGCCACCGAGATGTGCTCATCCATCCATCGGTCCTCCATGCGCCCCAGGCCGGTGCGCCACAGCCGCAGCATTTTCAACGGGTAACGTCCGCCATGCCGCACCCAACGGCCCATGAAAATATGCTTGCGCTTGAAATTGATGCCGGTGATATCGCTCGCCAACGCCGGCAACCGCGTGTTGATCTCGGCGGCAAGGTCAGCCTCAATGACCTCGTCGGCGTCCAGGCGCAGCGTCCAGTTGCCAGTGATCGGCAGGTGGTCCAGCGCCCACTGGAACTGCTTGGCCTGGTTGACGAACGCATGCTGCACCACCAACGCGCCGTGGCGGCGGGCGATGTCGCAGGTGTCGTCGGTGGAGAACGAATCCACCACCAGCACCTCATCGCTGAAGGCACGCACCGACTCGATGGCCCGGGCGATGTGCAGGCTTTCGTTGTAGGTGAGGATGATGACGGTGATGGTTGTGCGGTTCATGGCGTCAGCTCCTGCACGTACTGGATGCGCTCGCTGATTTGCCGGGCTGGGTGCCCGGCGTGTACGGTCCACGGCTGTGCGATGCTCTTGACCACCAAGGCGCGCGCGCCCACCACCACGCCGTCAGCAATGGTGACACCCAGGGTGATAAAGGCTTCCGCACACACCCACACGTGTTCACCCAACACGATGGGCTTGGCAAACAGCTGGAAATTCTTGCTGTTGTAGTCGTGGGAACCACCGCACAAATGCGCCCCTTGGGAAATCACGCTGAAACGCCCGATGCGAATCATCGCCATGTTGTAAAGCGTGGTGCCGTCGGCAATGCCGACATGATCGCCCAGCTCCAGGTTCCAAGGTGCCCAGACCTTCGCCCGTGGGTAAACGTGCACGCCTTTGCCAAGCTGCGCACCGAACAACCTGAGCAGGAAGGCCCGCCAGGCATGAAACGGGCGTGGGCTGGTGCGAAACAGCGCCACGTACACCATGTTCCAGAGTTGGCGGCGCACCCGATGGCCAAATGAGAAGGACGGCGACCGATGCGGGTCATTGCCTTGCAAAATCACGGGAAACACTCCCGCACGATTTCCAACAGACGTTGCGCGCCACGCCGAATATGAAAACGCTCGGCAAAACACACCTTGGCCCGTGTGGACATCTGCGCGTAGCCGGTCGCATCCAGCTGCAACCAGCGCTGTAGGTTTTGCAGCGTTCCCGCCGCCGTGTCTTCGTTTACAAACCCTACGGCGTCTTTTTCGATTTCACGCCAGATATTCACTTTGTTGCTGATCAGCACAGGTTTGCCGCAGGCCAGCGCCTCAGCCACGACCACACCAAAGTTTTCCTGATGCGACGGCAGGCAAAAAACTTCGCAAGCGTAGAACGCCCCCCACTTCGCAGCCCCTTGCAACATGCCGGGCCATGTTATGCGCTCGGCGATGCCCAATTTCTCGGCCTGATCCTGCAGAGTCTGCACCCAATCGGCCTGATCGGGGCCGGCCATGACCAGGTGCAAACGCTCGTCCTGCCCGGCAACCCGGGCAAAGGCTTGCAACAAGTGGTCGCAGCCCTTTTTTTTATGGATACGGCTCAAGAACAGGACTATCCGCTTGCCCCTCAATTGCGGATGATCATTGATGAAATCTTGCGCCAGGCGTGCATCGTCAGCCGGCGGGCTGGCGGTGCCGTAAGCGGTAATCGTCTCGTTGACGCGATAGAGCCAGAACGATTCGCGCGCACGAATCTGCTCTTCCTCACTGGTAAAAACCACGCGCCGCGCATCCCTCAACACGCGGTATTCGCCCCACGGCCAGTACAACCATTTCTTCAAATGCTTGAGCGGATACTCGTGCTTGAACCAGGGATCCAGCATGCCATGGGTATACACGATGTAAGGCCGACCGAGGCTGTTCAACACCTGGCGAGCCACAAAACCGTGGTACTGCCACAGCCCGTTGATGATGAAAAAATCATAGTCCCGGGCATGCTGCTCAAGCCATTGACGGATATTGCCGTTCAACCCGTAGCCGAATCGGCTAGGCCCCATGAAATGCACGGGGCCGGGATAATCGACAGCGAACGCCCCATCCAGCGTGAGTACATCAACGAGATGCCCGTCCTGGACGAGCACCGTGTCAATTTCCCGGGCCGCGTTGATGGGGCCGCCCTTTTCCGGTTTAACCGAAGATATGATTCTTAATAACTTCAAGTGCTGTCGTCCGCTGATGCGTTGAGTTGATTCAGGTTTTCTTGCAGGCCCCGAGGATCAGGCAGGCATAGAGCACGCCAAATGCCAGGAAAGTGCCTTGCATGGTCATAACCCCGTTGAACAAGATCGGCGCCAGGAACCCGCACAGCAGCAACGGCACGCCGGTGCCTTGCCTGATGAGGGCCTTGTAGGACTTGAGCAGTAACCAGAGCAGGACGAATACCCTGAACAGGATGAACATCAGCCCTGCTGGAAGGCCCATTTCCAGCACGATCCGTGACCATTCATCTTCGGCCAATAAAAACCCCGAGCCCTGCTCTCGCCCCGCGCGCAGAATCGACGCGGCGGCATTGGTGCCCGAACCAATCCCGTGCCCCCAAAGTGGCGCGTCGTCGATTACACGAGTGAATGCGTACAGGCTGGAGAACGCACGCGTCACCGGCGAGCCCTCACTGGCAACCGCGCTCCTGTTTCGCTCCACCAGTACCTGGTAGCTGTCGGTGGACATGAAGACCAGCAGGCTCACAAACAACGCGGCCGCCAGGCCAAACAGCGACAACAGATTGCGCTGCGATTTCTTGATCAAGGCGACCGCCAGCGCGGCCACCAGCACCATCGCGGCGTACGCGTAGATGGCCCTCGACCCGGTCAGGAAACACATCACTGCCACTGCCAACGCCGACACCGCGAAAAGTCCGTAGCGCCGCGCAAACACCGCGCGGAACAAGGCTTTGTCGAAAATCGCCGCCACCAGGAAGGCAAAGCACGCCGACACGTACACCACATGCCCGGCGGTAAAGGTAAAGGTGCCGTACGGTCTGACGACGCCGTCGGCAATCATGAAGATGAAGTCATCATCGCCAATGCCTTTGTTCACGTAGGCCTGCGGCCCGGACGAATACTGCAGCACCACCAGGACGCTGATCGGGATCGCCGCAAACAGCGTGATGCGGGCGAAACGGTAGACGTCCGACAACCCCAGCGTCTTGCCGGCGACAAATATCAGCGGGAAATAGAGGAGGTAGTTGCGCACCCCGTAGCCATAGATGACAAAGCCTTCAGGGCTGCTCAACAAAAACGCAGACACCATCACGAAGAACACAATCACCAAGACAACGAAGTAAGCCGATACCAGGTTTTTCGAGAAAAAACCAAACCTGTAGGCGCACCAATAGATGTAAATGACTATCGGGTCCTTGATGAAATAGATGGCCGAGCTGAGACCTGGCATTACCCACTTGCGCAAGATGCCTTCGAACAGAATGAACAGGTAGATAAGCACGAACGCACTGACTACACGGGTGCGGTAGCGCTCATGTAAGTTGACCCCTTCAGGATTGGCCAAGGATTGCATCCATCACCTCCATGGCATAGCTTTCCCATGTCGTGCCGCCGGCGGACAACACCGCGTTGTGCTTCAACGTATTGAGTTTTTCCTTGTCCTCGGCCAGCTCGACCAGATGGGCAGCGATAGATTCGGCAGACCGGATCGGCACCACGTAGCCATTGACCCCATCGACGACCAAGTCTGCCGCACCGCAATTGCGCGAGACGATGACTGCCGTCCCCATGGCCAACGCTTCCCCCACCACCAGGCCGAAGGCCTCGGCGAGTGACGGCAAGACCAATACATCGGCCGCCAACAGGTGACGGATGACCTCTTCATGGGATGCAGAACTGAACCACTGGTACTTCTTCAGCTCGGTATTGAGCGCCTGGTTGCGACCGTTGGCGTAGTCCCCGCCGATCACGGTCACGTCCAGGGCCACACTGCTCGCCGCGAGATTCAGCGCGTCGAAAAAATACGAGATCCCCTTTTGCTGGGTCAGCGCTCCGACATAAATCACCTTCAACCGCGCACCGGGTCGGGCATTGACTTCATGGCGCACCCTCGGGGCAGGCCCACCGTAGGGCGTGATCGCGATGTTGTCGGGCGCGATGCCGTACTCACCCAGGGTTCGTTTGGCAAAGGTACTCGCCACAATGATCCGGTCCGCCAACGCAAGCTCGGCCGTTTGCTTGCGCACGGTGTCGTCACTGATGTTCGGAATGCTCGCTCGCCAGGCCGGGTTGGCTTCGCGCTCATGGTCAAGCTCCCTGCACGCGTAGGCAATGGAGCCAAAGGCCGCTTCATAGTTGAGGGTGATGCCTCCAATATCCCGTGCAGCGTTGAACAAGCCCAGGCACTTGCCGTCATAGCCGTACACCTGACCCGGTTTGCGCGGCGCCCTGTACAGAAAGTTGGCGCTGGCCTGGTCAATGTGGTTGTAGACGTTTTCCGGGCAGAACAGGCCCGTGTTGCGCTGTGTAAGCCGATACCACCTGAGCTTGTCGCAGAGCACGCGCGGTACGTCGTAGCGCGGGTAACTGTGCAGCAAGGCGCCGTCGACCTGATCGAAGGTGCGGCGCAAACATTCCTTGCCCACGATCGGCAGGCGGCAGAGGAACGAGTCCTTATGCAGTGCCAACGAGGTATGAAAGGAGTGCAGCAACCGCCGTTGATTCAACGCACGCAGCAGCGCACGAACATTTTGGTTACCGACGGGATGGGCGACCAGGATCATCTTGATTTACCCATCCAGGCTTCAACCACGGCACTTGAACGGACCGGGCTGTAGGTGAAGGCCCGCATGGCGCGCGACCTGATGACCCGTGCAGGATTGCCGGCCACGACGGTGTAGGGCTGCACATCTCGACCGACCACGCTGCCCGCGCCAACGACGGCCCCTTCACCAATCGTCACCCCCGGCAGGATCATTGCGTCCGTGGCGATCCAGGCGTAATCGCCGATCACCACCGCTGCGACCTTCAAGCGCCACGCGGGATCATCCAGGTCATGGGTTCCCGTCAGGATCCGCACGCCCTCATTGATCGCCACATGCGTCCCGATTTTCACGGGTGCATGCAATTGGATAAAGGTGCGTTTGCCGATAAAAGTGCCGGTGCCGACGCTGAAACGTGCGACCGCGCCTTCGAACTCCACGGCATTGATCATCACCAGCGAACCTAGCGTGGCGCCCTGCCGGCGCAACGCACGCTGGCGGCTATCGGCCTTGAGTAACCTGGCAAGCAGCAGTACGCGCTTGGCCAGGTATTTGAGCCCCTGCGGTTTGAACAGGCTGATTTTCAGTCGGTGGCGGATCAGGTCATTAATCAGCACGGGCCATCCTCAGCTCAAGACGATGGAAACCACGCTTGGCGAAGCCGAACAGCACCACTTCGGTGGCCACCAGCACATAGCAGACACCGAGCAGGCCGTAGTCTTGTGCAAGGCAAAACACTGCCAGCATGCTGGCGAGCGACACCAGCATGAACACCACGGCAAATGACGAATAGGACGCCGTGGCCATCAGGGCGACCCAGTACACCTGCCAGGCCACATGCGTCAGCGCGCCGAGGATCAGCACGAGCATGATGCTGGAAGAGTAATCGTCCTTCCTGCCCGACCACACATCAAATAGGGTCCCACCGAATGCCACCACCAGCGCGCCCATCACGCAGGCAATCGGCAGTGAAAATTTCAAGGCGTAACGGATCATCTTCCTGACCAATTGGTTGTCGCCGATGGAGAATGCGTAGGAAATTTCCGGCCACAGAGACTGGTTCACTACGGTGGAAAATTGCACCAGTACCCTGGAGATCGTTCGGTACAAGCCGAATATCGCCGCGTGGCCCGGCGACAGCAGTACCGACAGCAGAATGATCAACCCCTGTACGTTCAGCGCCAGGCCAATCGGAAAGGCCAGCGACGCCAGCGACGGTTTGATCAACGTCACAAACGCGCGCTTGCCCACGGCTGATGCGTTGAAACGCAAGGTAATACCCAGGCGGTTGGCGATCAGGTTCTTACTGACGAGGCCAATCGCACGCACCGCCAGCAACACCAGGCTGGTGTCGACCAGGCTGTGGGTGAGGTAGGCGCACATTAACGCCGCCGACCATTCCAGCATCCGGATCACGTTCATGATCAATGACGACAGCGGCAAGGCCTTGAAGGCGCGGTAGCGTATCGAGATCATGTTGGTAAACAGGCAAAGCAGCGAATAGCCGGTAAGCGCCGAGAGGATCAATACCCCGTCCCCGCTGCTGATTGACTTGAGATTGAGCAGGCTGAACAGGTCGAAGAACGCCAATGCCCCCAGAGCGAGCAACAGCATGCTGAGCCCCGCCAGTGACAAAAATGCAAAGCTGGTGCTGTAGACCGCACGCGCGACCCTCAGTCGCCCGCGCTCATGCCAGATCACCACTTTGCTCGAAGCAGCCGTGGTCACCCCTAGGTCGGACAGCGCCAGATAGGTCGGGATCGCGGACAGTACAACCCACTCGCTGTAGGCACCGAACCCCCAACTGGCAATCAGCACGGGAACGCTCACCAGCTGAATCAGCAGGTTCACCACCTGGCCAAACGAATTGGCGCCGATGCCATTGACGATTCTTTTAAGCACGCTCATGGAAAGACCTATACCGAGTTGAGAGGTCGCCCAATGGATACGTAGTGAATGCCTTTTTTCAGCACACTGGCGGGATCGAACAGGTTACGCCCGTCAAAAATCAGCGGCTGCTTGAGCTGCTGCTTGATCGCCGTGAAATCCGGCGCCTTGAAGGCTTGCCACTCGGTGACGATCATCAACGCGTCTGCGCCTTTCAGGCAGGCTTCCTTGGTGCCGCACAGGCGCAGGTCATCGCGGTCGCCATATAGGCGCTGGGTTTCTTCCATGGCTTGCGGGTCAAACGCCTGCACTTTTGCCCCGGCACGCCACAGGGCCTCCATCAACACACGACTGGGGGCCTCGCGCATGTCATCGGTATTGGGCTTGAAGCTGAGCCCCCAGAGCGCGAAAGTCTTGTCCCTCAGCTCACCGTTGAAATGCGTGGAAATCTTGTTGAACACGCTATTCTTCTGCTCGGCATTGCGCCGCTCCACCGCCTTGAGCAGCGTGGCATCGAAGTCGATAGTCTCGGCGGTCTGGATCAATGCCTGGACATCCTTCGGAAAGCACGACCCTCCATAACCGACGCCCGCGTAGAGAAAGTGATAGCCGATACGCGGATCGGAACCGATCCCCTGGCGGACCATCTCGATATCCGCCCCCAGGCGCTCGGCCAGGTTGGCCATCTCGTTCATGAAGCTGATCTTGGTGGCGAGCAGGCAATTGGCCGCATACTTGGTCAACTCGGCGCTGCGCACGTCCATCACAATGATTTTTTCGTGGTTGCGGTTGAACGGCGCATAGAGCTCGCGCATCACCTCTTCCGCATGTCGGCTGGCCGTGCCGATGACAATCCGGTCCGGCCTGATGCAGTCAGCCACTGCACAGCCTTCCTTGAGAAACTCGGGGTTGGACACCACGTCGAAGCTCAAGTCGGTGCGATCACGCAGGGCGAGCATGGCGGCGACCCGTGCACTGACCTTGTCGGCCGTGCCCACCGGAACGGTGGATTTGTCGATAATCGTCAGCGGCATCTGCATGTGCTGTCCAATGGTCTCGGCCACGGTCAGCACATATTTCAGATCCGCTGAACCATCCTCATCAGGCGGCGTGCCCACCGCGATAAACTGCACTTCGCCGTGCTTGACCGCTGCCACGGCATCGGTGGTGAAATTCAAGCGACCGGCCGTATGGTTTTCCCTGACCAACGTCTCCAGGCCCGGCTCGTAGATCGGAATATGCCCCTGTTTGAGACGTTCGACCCGATGAGCATCGATATCGACACACAGCACGTCGTGACCGACTTCCGCAAGTACCGCACCCTGGACCAGCCCCACATAACCAATGCCAAATACTGTGACTTTCATAGCGTTTCTCTTTGAACCTGCGGCCAGTGGTAGACGTGCTGCGCGTTGGACTTCAATGCCTTGCGTCCAGGATCAAACGCTGTCCGACTTGTACTCGTAGTTGTAATAGCTGTAGGCGCCGTATCCGTATTTGGCGGACGAGCGCTTCTCGATGCCGTTGAAAATGGCGCCTTTGAGTTCAATCCCATTCTGCTGATAGCGACGCATCGTCAGCTCCACTTCGCGCGCCGAGTTCAGCTCGAACCGGGCCACGATCAAGTTGGTACCGGATTGGCGCCCGACGATGGTTGCGTCGGTCACCGCGAGGAACGGCGGCGTATCCAGGATCACCAGGTCATAGAGCGCACTGACTTGTTCAAGAAACGCGCTGAAATTGGCGTGCATCAACAGTTCCGATGGGTTCGGGGGTATCCGGCCGCGGCCCAGGATGTGAAGGTTTTCCACTTCGGTGTGATGGATCGCAGCGCTGAGGTCGCAGCGTTTGGCCAGAAGGTCAGACAGCCCGTTTTCAGCCGGGATACCGAAGACTTTGTGCAAGTAGCCTTTGCGCATATCGACGTCCACCAACAACACACGCTGGCCCGAATGGGCAACCACGGCGGCCAGGTTCGATGAGACAAATGTCTTGCCGACCTGCGGGCTGGGCCCGGAGATCATCAGGCGGTTGTTACCGGCTTCCAGCATGGCGAAATGCAAACTCGTGCGCAGGCTGCGCAGCGCTTCAATCGCCAGGTCAGTTGGATTACTGAGCGCCAGCAACTGCGTCGATTCGGCCTTGTTGGCGCGAAAGAGTTTCTGGTCCATGTCCTTCTGGATGGCGCTGAACGGTATTGCCGCATACACCGGCAAGCCAAGCTTTTCCAATTCATTGGGGTTGGAAACGCCTCGGTTGAGCGCCTTGCGAAACAGCACCAGCGCAATCGCGACAAAGGCACCGAGCAGCGTAGCGATCACCACGATCAATGCCTTCTGCGGCCTGATCGGATTCCTCAAATCGACATCGGCGGTATCGATCAGGCGCACGTTACCGACAGTGCCGGCGCGCATTACGTCCAACTCCTGATACTTGTTCAGCAGTTGCGTGTAGATCTCGGTACTGACTTTCAGGTCCCGGGTCAGGCTCAGCAGTTCCTGCTGAGTGGTGGGCAGGCTTTCGACTTTTCTGGCCAGCTCATTTTGACGCGCACTGAGTTCCGCCAATTGCGTGAGGAGCGCGCGGTACACAGGATGCTGCGGCGTGAACTTTCGTTCTATCTCAGCCTGCTGCATCTTGAGTTCCGAAATGCTGGCGTCCAATGCGACGATCTGATCAAGAATCGCCTTGGCCTCAAGACTGATGTCGATGGTTTTGTTGCGGATCTGGAACTGATTGAGCGCCGTCTCGGCGTGCTCGACATCCTTGCGCACCTGCGGCAGTTGATCCTTGAGAAATGCCAGGCTCTGGGCAGCCTCTGCGGAAGTGCGATCAATGTTCTGGCGCACATAGATACGCGCCACTTCATTGAGCACTTCAATGGCAGCAGCCGGCCGGGTGCTTTCCAGCGCCAGGCCGATAATCCCCGATTCCTTGCCGCGCTCCGCCACGTCGAGTAATTTCTGGTAGCGCAAGATGCTGCTGAGGCGGGGTGAACGGACAACGCTGAATTGCGCGCCCGGATTGGCATGCAGCGTCTTGACCTGCAGCTTGATGCCATTGCTTTCGTAGAAACGACCCACCTGCCCCGTCAGTAAAACGTTGTCGTCCTGGTCCGACAGGGTGAAACGGGGGCCATCGCCGGCCGTCAAGGTCAGCTCCTGGCCCAACAGCTCGGCTGGGAGGCGCAATAGCGAAAACGTCAACTCCTCGCCCCCCCAGCCGTAGCTGTCCAGGCCGAGCCATGGGCTCGCCACGGCCTGATCCTGCGCAGGTTTGAAGCGCCGGGCAATAAAGTCGCCAACCAGCGGAAAGCGTTTGGGCTTCACCTCCAGGTCCAGGTTCAGGTTATCGACGGCGGTACCAATGGTGATTCTCGAACGTATCAGCTCGACTTCCGTGACAGTGGGCGACTCCTTTCCGAGCAAACTGCCAACGTCGGAAAAACCCAGCATGTCGCTTTTCTTCGGCTCGACCTGCACCAGCGCTGTGGCTTGGTATACCGGAGGCGTCAGCACGGCATAGGCCACACCCAGTGCCATAAACGCGATGCTGATACCAGCGATCAACCATTTATGGTCCAGCAGTGTGCCCAATAACATCATGAAATCTAAATCGGTTTCTTCGCCGTTATGCGACGCTATTGCGGGTGCTGATTGCATAAGTCAGTTCTTTTATCTAACTAAAAGTCAAGGAATGGCACAGGGTGCAAGACGCCCGGCTCCATGCACGTTTAACGGCTTCACGCAGTACGCAAACTCTCACTAGAGCCTGACTGTAAATCGTCCACATTATTTAATTTAAACTTGCCAAGCGCGTTATCCGGCGCTCATCAAGCAACTCAATTAACCAATCGTCGCGCCCAGGCCTGGGCCGCTTGTTCTATCAACGCATAGGCATGGACAAAAGCCGGCTTGCCCTGACGATACGGGTCCATGATCTCTCGATCGTATTGCCATTTACCCAACAGAAAGACCTTGCCCCGAGCCTCTGGCGCGAGACTGAGCACTCCTTTTATATGCCGTTGCTCCATGACCAGAACAAGGTCCGCATCACTCACGGCATCGCTTGTCAACTGACGCGCCCTGTGCAAACCCGGTATATGCCCATGTTCTTCAAGCACTTGCAAAGCCGTCGGTTCCAGAGGACTGTCACGCAATGCCGCCAACCCCGCCGAACTGACTTTTATGGCTGAAGACGCCAGTGCATTGCGCAGTAATTGCTCCGCCGTGGGGCTGCGACAGATATTGCCGACACACACAACCAAAATCTTATTGAACAAGGCAACCTCCCACGCGCCGTACTGTATTAATCCGGTAGTAAAAGGAATGGCCTTACTTAAAGTAGCGAGACGATTATGATCACAACACGCTTACTTCGACCACCTGTCGAGGCCGACGAAAAATAACAATCAGCGCCTTGACCGACTAAAAATAACATTCCCGCACTTTTCACCCCCGCACAGAATAAAGTGCCCCCAAGTGCTAAAACGAAGGGACGGCCATGAACACTTCAAAGTTATTGGTAGAGCGTATTGGCCTATTTCCTTCTTCGGGAAATATTCATATCGAAGTGAATAACTCGACCCGCGTCGTCAAGCGCATGCAGGTGTTGTATGGCGACAATTCGTTGGACAGCGATGAGTCGTGCTCCGGGCTGTCCATGGTGTTTGCCGACTGGCGCTTCAAGTTGCAGGTGAGTGACGCGCTGTCGGTGTGCCTGTGCGTGGAAAGTCGCGGTGACAGCCAGTTCATGCAGGTCAAGACCGCCGAGTTGCTGGCGAATATCTCCGGGACCGAGGAACGGCCATGAGTCTGCTGAGCGGTTTGATTCGCAGCTATGCGCTGAGAAAACTCACCGGGATGTTCGAAGGCTTTGCTGAACCGGCGGTGGGCGCGCAGTACCGGCGCAACACCCAGGCCATCGGCCATTGGCTTGAGCAGCTGCAAGGCAGTTCGCCGCAGCAAGTCACGCATACGCTGTTCAGGCAGATGGAGGCGGCGCGGCGTCGGGGCGATACCCGGCGCTTCAATGCGCAGACGGTGTTGCTGGCGTTGATGGTGGACAGCAACCGGGCGCAGGACCTGGGGACTTACTCGGCCGTCCTGCGCGGCGCATCCGCGCGCCAGGAAGGCGCTTGATGGGCTTGGTCGGCACCGGAGAGGCTGATGGCGACCCTGTTGAGCAGCACCTCAGCGTTGTACTTGGGCAACAGCGCACAAGCCAGCAAGACCGCCAGGCCACCGCCGATAAATGAACGGGATACCTTGATAGAGGTGGCTTCAATGCGCCACAGAAATGCAAGGGCCGCGCCGACGCCCAGCGCGGCGCCGGCCAGGGCTTCATTGAGTGGATGGATGTAAGGGGCAACGCAGAAAGCACTGAACCAGAGGCTGGCGAACACGCCCCCCAGCGCCGCCGGCCAGCGCAATGCCGGGTTGAACTGACGCGCCACCAGGCTCGATGCCACGGTGACCATCAGGCATGTATTCATGGCATGGCCGCTTAATACGGCGATGTCCATGTGTTGAAAGGATAAGCCCCAGCCCTTGAAGAGCAACTTGCTCAGGGCAACCAGTGTGTAAGCTGCCCCCACGGTGATTAACCAGGCACGCAGTGCCCAGGGGTTGGAGTACCTGAGCCACACGGCAATGATGATCGCGGCCGGAATCATGACGGTGATGCCGCCATATTGCGCAAATTCTGCCCGCATGACTTCCCAACCTGAGGTTCCCATTTCGGCGCCCATCAGACCCCAGGCCAGGGGAAAACACAACGTTATCGAGGGTCAGGCTTGCGCGATGCGCCCTGCTTAAAATGCAATTACCTGATCAAATCAAAGATTATGATTCTCTATTTTAATAATTAGGATAGAACCAAACGGCATTTTACTCAGGCAGTGGCTGCCCTTACCTTGCACGAGCATGACCGATCCCACCTGGCGCAGGTGTTGATACCCTACTCGACAAGGACAGACCATGAGCATCGAATTCATCGGCTACATTGGCGGCCATCACGCTTCCGAGATCCACCCGCGCAGCGGTCCTGCCCTGCAACCCGACTATGTCGAGACCGTGGCCCGCGCCCACGAAGACGCCGGCTTCGACCGCGCGCTGGTGGCCTTCCACTCCAACAGCCCGGACAGCACACTGATCGCGTCCCATGCGGCCAGCGTGACCAAGAAACTGCGGTTCCTCATTGCCCACCGCCCCGGTGTCACCCAGCCCACCCTGGCCGCGCGGCAGTTCAGCACCCTTGATGTGTTCAACGGTGGGCGCACCGCAGTGCATATCATCACGGGCGGCGACGACCGCGAATTGCGCGCCGATGGCAGCCATATCGGCAAGGACGAGCGCTACGCACGCACCGACGAATACCTGAGCGTGGTGCGCCAGGAATGGACCAGCGAGCAGCCGTTTGACTTTGAAGGCACCTACTATCAGGTCGAAGGTGCGCACTCCACGGTGAAGTCGCCGCAGCAGCCGCATATTCCGTTGTACTTTGGCGGTTCCTCCGCCGCCGCGATCGCAGTGGCGGGCAAGCACGCCGACGTGTATGCGCTGTGGGGCGAAACCTACGAGCAAGTGCGCGAGACCGTGAGCCAGGTTCGCGCCGAGGCGGCCAGGCATAGACGCACGATTCGCTTCAGTTTGTCGTTGCGCCCGATCCTGGCCGAGACCGAAGCGCTGGCGTGGGCACGGGCCGACAGCATCTTGCAGCAGGCAACCGCGCTGGCGGAAAAAAATGGCTTTGTGCGGCGCGAACCACCGAATGAAGGTTCGCGCCGGTTGCTCGCGGCGGCGGCGCAGGGATCGCGGCTGGACAAGCGCTTGTGGACCGGGATTGCCGGTTTGCTCGGGGCCCAGGGCAACTCGACGTCATTGGTGGGCACGGCCGAGCAAGTGGCTGAGGCGTTGGTGGACTACTACGACCTGGGGATCACGACGTTCCTGATTCGCGGGTTTGATCCGCTGGACGATGCGATTGACTACGGCAAGCGCCTGATTCCCCTCACCCGCCAACTGATCGCTGAACGCGAGCAGGACCAGCGAGTGGCCTGAGCACGCCACCGCTCTGCTTTCCTGTGGGAGCAGGCTTGCCCGCGTTGGGCTGCGCAGCAGCCCCAAAACCAGGCGCAAAGGAAAGTCTGATACTCCGCATTCGTCTTCATTGGGGCTGCTGCGCCCCCAACGCGGGCGGTGCGACGATTCGACAAGCCCGCTCGCCACAGGGGATTTGCCAGCCTCTGAAAATTGTGTAGATACCTATGCCGCGATAGCCATAGGTATCTACACAACTGCTTGCTGTTGCTCTGGCTGTTGCTGTTGCTCTGGCTTTTGATCTTGATCTCAGGCGCCCCGTCAAACACGCTGGCCGAACGCAGGTTTGAATCCGTGGGTAACCCGGCAGGACGCCGGGTTAGCCGCCCCGCGCCATGGATGGCGCGTGGCGGCGGCCCACGGATTCAAGCCTGCGTTCGGGCACACCGAGCCTAAGCGAGGTGCCGAGTGTTGGGGCAAGAGCGTTTTGCTTACTTTTGCGCTCTTCAAAAGTGAGCCGCCGTAAGGGCGGAACCAATAGCAGCCGTTACCGCAGAAACGGATATGTACTCGGTCAGATCCAAAAAAATAGTCGTCTGACAGACCGCCATCGCAGGCAAGCCAGCTCCCACAGGGGTCAGGCAGCGTTGCGGATCTTGTGCAGGGAATCGGCAACCCGCTTGCCAAACGCATCCACCGGCCCTTGCAGGTTGCCCAGGAAGTGCGGGTAGATCAGCCACAGGTCCATCACCGGCTTGAAGTCCTTGAGCGGCAGCACCGCCAGATGTTCACGGTGCGCGCTGCGCTCCAGCAAGGGGCGAGGCACCAAGCCAAGGCCCAGGCCGTCCGCCACCAGGCCCAACTGCAGCTCGGTGCCGAAGGTTTCCAGGTTCACCCGCAATACCAACCCCTGGTCGGCCAAGGTGCGCTGTAAGCCAGCGCGAAAGCCGCAGCCATCCGGGTTGAGCACCCAGCCCTGCTGATAAACGTCCGCCAGCTTGCAAGGCTTCTTCGGCAACTGCGCCTTGGCACACACCACCACCAGCTCCATCTTGCCGATGGATGCACCGACGATGTTGTCCGGGAAAACCTTGCTCGCCGGGAACAACGCCACGGCCGCATCCAGCTCGCCACGTTCGATCTTGCCGACCAACTGGCTGCCCCATCCCGTGACGACCTGGGCACGCAGGTCCGGGTACTCGGTGCGCAGCTGCTTGAGCGCATCCAGCAGCACCACATCGCCGAGGGTCTGCGGCACGCCCAGGCGCAACAGGCCGGTGGGCGGCGCGTCGGTGGCGACCAGTTCGCGCAGTGCATCCATCTCGCGCAGGATCAACCGGCACTGCTCATACACGCGGGTACCGATCAACGTGGGCTTGAGGGGCTTGGTGTTGCGGTCGAACAGCTCTACCCCCAGGGCCTGCTCGAAGTTCTGCACACGGCGGGTGATCGCCGGCTGGGTCAGTTGCAACGACTCGGCGGCGTGGCTGATCGACTGGCAACGAATCACTTCGACAAAGGCATCGATATCGTCAATTTTCATTGGGGCCGCACATAGAGAACAGTCATTAAGATGTGTGCGAAGCATAGTTGCCGCAGGGTTATCTGGATAGCCCGCACTGTGGCCGATAACGTTTAGCGCAGGTCGCACCGGTTCTAAATTACCTTCAGCTATAAGCTAATCATTAAAAATCAGCATATTAATTATAAACATTATGCTTAGATAATCGCATCGCCAGCAACCACACGATGGACATGCCATGACCCAGGCCGCACACCCGGAAAGACTCAGAGCCTTCATAGGCGCACTGGCGGAATTGATCGACGGCCATCCACGCGAAGGCGACCTGCTGCACCGTGGCGGCAAGCTGCTGGCTCAATTGGTCAGCCATGATGACTGGCTGCCGGATGAATTCGCCAGGCCCGATCCCGAGCGCTACCAGCAGTTCCTGCTGCATGCCGACTCGCGCGAGCGCTTTTGCATCGTCAGCTTTGTATGGGGGCCGGGGCAAAACACGCCGATCCACGACCACCGGGTGTGGGGCCTGATCGGGATGCTGCGCGGGGCGGAGTTTTCCCAAGGTTTTGAACGCGCGCCGGATGGCCGGCTGGTTGCCCGAGGAGAGCCGATCCAACTGGTGCCGGGCCAGGTTGAAGCGGTGTCGCCCAAAGTCGGCGATATCCATCAGGTGAGCAATGCCTACAGCGACCAGGTGTCGATCAGCATTCATGTGTACGGCGCCAATATCGGTGCGGTGCGCCGTGCGGTGTATCAACCTGACGGCAGCGAAAAACTGTTTATTTCCGGTTATTCCAATGCCTTTCTCCCGAATATCTGGGATTTGTCCAAAGAAAAGAGCCCTGCCCTATGAGCACTTCCACCCGTAGCTTCGCCCAGATCCGCCAGGCCATGCTGGACCGCGAAGAACTCGCCCTGATCGACGTACGCGAAGAAGCGCCGTTTGCCGAATCCCACCCGTTGTTCGCGGCGAATATCCCGTTGTCCAAGCTGGAACTGGAGGTGTACTCGCGCATTCCACGCCTCGATACCCAGGTCACCGTCTACGATAACGGCGAAGGGCTGGCCGCCCGCGCCGCTGAACGCCTGGTCGCGTTGGGCTACACCCAGGTCAGCCTGCTGGAAGGTGGGCTGGACGGTTGGCGCAAGGCCGGTGGCGAGCTGTTTATCGACGTCAACGTGCCCAGCAAAGCCTTCGGCGAGCTGGTGGAAAGCGAGCGGCACACGCCGTCCCTGGCGGCTGAAGACGTGCAAGCGTTGCTCGACAGCCAGGCCGATATAGTGGTGCTCGATGCGCGCCGCTTCGACGAATACCAGACCATGAGCATCCCCACCGGCATCAGCGTGCCCGGCGCCGAACTGGTGCTGCGCGCCCGCGAGCTGGCGCCGGACCCGGCCACCCGCATCATCGTCAACTGCGCCGGGCGCACCCGCAGCATTATCGGCACCCAGTCGCTGATCAATGCCGGCGTGGCCAACCCGGTATCGGCCCTGCGTAACGGCACCATCGGCTGGATCCTGGCCGGGCAGAAACTCGCCCATGGCCAATCACGTCGTTTTGCACCGACCTCGGAAGAACACCGCCAACTCGCCGCGGCCGATGCGCGCCGTGTCGCCGACAAGGCGCGTGTGGGCCGCGCCACCCTGGCCGACCTGAAGGCCTGGCAGCAGGAACCGACACGCACGACCTACCTGTTCGATGTACGCACACCGGAAGAATACGCAGCCGGCCACCTGCCGGGCGCACGTTCGACGCCGGGCGGGCAACTGGTGCAGGAAACAGACCACGTCGCCAGCGTGCGCGGTGCCCGGCTGGTACTGGCGGATGACGACGGCGTGCGCGCCAATATGTCCGCGTCCTGGCTGGCCCAACTGGGCTGGGACGTGCATGTACTGGATGACCTGCAACCGGCGCACTTGAGCGAGAAAGGCGCGTGGATCGCTCCCGTACCGACGCCGCCCCCGGTCGAGCCGATCAGCCCCCGGACCCTGGCCGACTGGCTGGCCCATGGCGACACCGTGGTGCTGGATTTCACCGCCAGCGCCAACTACGTCAAGCGCCATATTCCCGGGGCCTGGTGGGTGCTACGTGCGCAACTGCCCCAGGCCCTGGCCAAGGTGCCCGCCGCCCAGCGCTACGTACTGACCTGCGGCAGTAGCCAATTGGCGCGCCTGGCGGTGGCCGAGGTCGAAGCCCTCACCGGCAAGCCCGTGTTCCTGCTGCAAGACGGCACCACCGGCTGGATCAACGCGCAGTTGCCATTGGAAACAGGCGAAACCCACCTGGCCTCGCCGCGTATCGACCGCTATCGGCGCCCGTACGAAGGCACCGACAGCCCCAGGGAAGCCATGCAGGCCTATCTGGATTGGGAGTTCGGCCTCGTAGACCAGCTGGCGCGCGACGGCACCCATGGTTTCTACGTTATCTGAGCATCCCGTGCAGCACCCGCGCAATCCGCCCCTTCTCCAGGCGGAGGCATCCCTCTTTGAACACTCAACGCCTGGAGTCTGCCCCATGTTTTACACCCTGCCCCTCAAGCACCGTTTCCTCGCCTGCGCCCTTGCCCTCGGGCTGATCGGCAGTGCTCACGCCGCCGAGCTGCAGCCGCTACGGGTGGCGAACCAGAAGTCAACGATCAAAGCGCTGCTTGAAGTCAGCGGCGAAACACAGAACCTGCCCTATGCCATCCAGTGGTCGGAGTTCCCGTCCGCCTCGCCGCTGGGCGAAGCCTTGAACGCCGGGGCCGTGGATATCGGCGCCCTTGGCGATGCGCCGTACGTGTTCGCCCTCGGTGCCGGTGCCTCGCTCAAGGTGGTCAGTATCATCCACGCCGAAGGCCGCAACACCACCGCCCTGCTGGTGCCCAAGGACTCGCCGATCAAGACCGCCGCCGACCTCAAGGGCAAGAAAATCGTCACCGGGCGCGGTTCCATCGGGCATTACCTGGCGATCAAAGCCTTGGCCAGCGCCGGCCTGACCAGCCAGGATGCGCACTTCATTTTCCTGCTGCCCGCCGAATCACGTCTGGTGCTGGATAACGGCACCGCCGATGCCTGGGCGACGTGGGACCCCTATACCACCGTGGTGACCTCGCAAAGCCAGGCGCGTGTACTGGTCAGCGGCAAGCAGCTACTGAGCAATCATTTGTACTTGGCCGCCACCCGAGAGGCCATCGCCGACAAGCGCCCGCAGCTGGACGACTTTGTCGCACGCGTCGACCGCGCCTATGCGTGGGCCAACACCCACCCCAATGAGTACGCCGCCGCCCAGGCCAGGATCACCGGCCTGCCGCTGCAAGTGCATGTGGAAGTGGCCAAGGACACCCACCTGACGCCAGTCGCCATCGACGACCCGGTGATCAGCGGCCTGCAAGCCACCGCCGACACCTACCGGAAAGAAGGCCTGCTGACCCGGCACATCGACGTGTCGCAAGGCTTCGACAAAAGCTTCAACGCCAAGCGTGTCCAACTCTCCCAGGCAACTCGCTGACAGGAGCAGGTCACTGGTGGGAGCTGGCTTGTCGGCGAGCATTTCATTTGATGCGATAGTGAAAAGTATTGCGCACCGCCGGCACCGGAACAGGCTTGCCATCGATCATTCTTGGCTGATAGCGAAAGGTGTTTGCCGCCGCCAGTGAAGGTCGCATGAACAGGGGGTGGCAGCCCTCCAGCACCTTGGGGTTTTCCACGCGGCCCTGGGTGTTGACGGTGTACTCCACCGAACAGTCGCCTTCGATGTTCTTGTCCAGCGCACGCTCGGGGTAGTCCGGTGCTTGCTTGCTCAAGGGCTGGTATTGGCGGCTGTCGAATGCAGGCGCGGCCGCCGCGGGAGCGGGACGTGTGCGCTCGGCGGCAAGGCGTTCTCGGGCCTGGCGTTGTTGCTCCAGCTCGCGATTTTGCTGTTCGCTGTCTAACCTTTCCTGCTGCTGCTCGACCTTCTTCTGCTCGACCCGCTTGCGCGCCAACGCGGCTTTCTCGAGTTTTTGCGCCTGGATCTGCGGGTCGACAGTGGGCTTCACGGGGGCAGGAACGGCGACGGGCTCCGGGGTTGGCGCGACCGCAACCGGTTCAGGCGCTGGAGCCGGAGCCGGAGCCGGTAGCATCACCAACTGGGTATGCATCACCCTCGGCGCTTGCACCGGCGGTTTTTCCGTCGACCACTCCACCGTCAATGCCGCCAGCACGCCCACATGCAGCATCACCGCCAGGCTCGCCGCCAGGCTGTTTCTGCACAACCCGGACGTCGGCCGGGGCGCCATCGCCAGTGTCGGGCCGTGCGTGATCATCGCCGTCATTGCGCTGCCTCGGTCACCAGCCCCAGGTTGCTCACACCGCCCTTCTGCAACACCGCCATGGCCGCGACCACGCGACCGTAGCCGGCGTTTTCGTCGGCGCGGATATACACCTGGGTGTCACTGCGCGCCGCCACCACCTGCATGACCTTGGCGCCCATTTCATCGAGGGTCACGGCGCTGTCGGTCTGGTGCCGGGTATCGAGTTCACCGCCCAGGCTCCAGTAATAACCCCCGTCGGCCTTCACCGACAACGTAAGGATCTGTTGGCGAGTGTCGGTGGCCAGCGCCTCGGCGGCCACTTTAGGCAGTTCGATCTTTACGCCCTGGGTGAGCATCGGCGCGGTGACCATGAAGATCACCAGCAGCACCAGCATCACGTCGATGTAGGGCACCACGTTCATCTCGGCCTTGGGCCCGTGCTTGCGTTGCGGCCTTACTAACATGGGATCGCTCCAGTTCAGGCGGCTGCGGCCAGGTTGATCGGCGTGCCGCTCAGGGCGCGGTGCAGGCGCACTTGCAGTTCGTTGCCGAAAGCGTAGTAACGGGTGAGCAAGGTCTGGCTGCGCGCCGCAAAGCGGTTATAGGCGATCACCGCCGGGATGGCTGCAAACAAGCCGATCGCCGTGGCGATCAGGGCTTCGGCGATGCCTGGCGCGACCGTCGACAGCGTGGCCTGTTGCACCTGGGACAAGCCAATAAAGGAATTCATGATGCCCCATACCGTGCCGAACAAACCGATATAGGGGCTGACCGAGCCCACGGTGGCGAGAAATTGCAGGCCCTTTTCCAGCTCGATTTCCTGTTCGGTGATCGCGACCTGCAAAGCCCGCTCCACACCTTCCAGCACCGCCGGATCGTGGCTGTGCAGGTGTTGATATTCCTGCACCCCCGCGATGAAAATCGGCGCAATGCCACCCTCGCCCGCCTGCACGGTTTCGCGGTACAGCGCCTGCAAGTCGGGGGCGGCGCGAAAGCGCTGCATGAAGCCATTCAACTGGCGCTCCAGGCGCCGCAGCACACTGCCGCGCTGGATAATCAGGTACCAACTGAGCAAGGATGCCAACAGCAAGGTGACCATCACCGCCTTGACCAACAGGCTGGCGTCACTGATCAGGCCCCAGATCGTCATATGTTCCATCGTCGCGTGCATGGTTGATGCCTCCTCTGCGTTTTAACGTGCAGTGATTAAAAAGTAATGACCGGGTGATGACGGTTCACGGCAACTTCAGCGCGCGGGTCACCTCGGCCCACGGCACGAACTTGAAGTTCTGGGTTTGCTCGGGCATACGCTTGCGCCCGTCCTGTACCACCAGCAGGCCTTTGCCCCAGGGGCCGCCGAGGTTGAGGGCGGTGACTTCCAGGCCATCGGTTTGCGACGCGCCGTCGATCGCGGCGGCGGCATTCAGGCCGACGCGAAAGGCACCGTGGGAGGCGAACGGTGGTTCGGCATCCAACACCAGGTAGCTGTCATTGCCTTGGCTGGAGATCACCAGGTAGTCGTGCGCAGTGCTCTGGTACAGCGCCAGACCCTCGACGTCCGCATGCAGTTGCGGGCCGACCTTGATCACGCTGGTAAGCGTGGCCGGCTGGTCGGCGCGAGCATCCACCGCCCAGACGCCGACGTCTTCTTCACCCAGGAACAGGCGCTGACGCTGGTCGTCGGCGACGCAGCCTTCAGGTTGGCTGTCGACCTTGAACCGGCGCACCAACTCGCCGCGCGCATGGCCATCCGGCGCGCTCAAGCGGTATTGCAGAAAGGTGCCATCCTTGCCGTTGGCAATCGCGTAGAGCTCACCGCTGGCGGGCTGGAACAGGCAGATGCCGTAGATTTCCTTGAGCGGCGTTGGCACTTCACCGACCTCGCGCAACTCGCCGCTTTGCCGGTCGATGCTGAACAGGCTCAAGCTGTTGCGATCGCGGTTGCTCGCCACGGCCAGGTCAACCGTCTGCTGGCCGAGCTTGAAGTTGGGGCGCACGTCGACGTTGTTCAGGCGACCGACCGCCAGTTCCTGCAGCAGCTTGCCGTCCAGGTCATAGGCCAGCAGGCCCTGCTTCTTGTTGGTACCGAGTACGCGGCTTTTGTGCGGCTGTTCGGGGTGAATCCAGATCGCCGGGTCATCCGCCGCATCGCCCTGGCGGCCAACCGGATCGGTCTGGCGCACAGCGGCGACTTCCGGCAGCACCGCTTCGGCCGTCACGGGCTTCGCCTGCCAGTTGAGTGTGCCCTGGTAAAGCCTGCCGGTATCGTCGTCACGCACCAGCACGTGCTGGCCATTGATAGCCAGTTGCTCCGGCTCCTTGAGGCCGGGCAGCGTCAGGCTGGCGTGTTCGACCCAGCGCTCGCCGGTGTGCTGGAACAGGTGCAGTCGAGCGGTTTTCGGATCAAGCGCCACCACCCCACCCGGCACCAACGCCATGGCGCCGGCTTCGCGCTTGGGGTTGTCGAACAGCGCCACGGGGGTGCGTTTTGCCTCGGCCTCCGGGTGCGCCGGGTAGGCCCACCAGCCGACGTTTTGTTCATTGACCAGCAACTGGTTCGTCGCATCATCCACCTGGCAGAACTGCGCCGAGGGCGGCAGCGGCACACCACGTACCCGTTGCGGCTCGCTCAACAGGGTCGCGGCGTTGCCGACCAGCCATTGTTCGCCCTTGCCCTCCTCGCCTACCAGGAACACAAACAGGTTGGCCGCGCCGTCGCGGTACAGACACAGGCCGTTGACCGGGTAATCGCGCACGGGCAGGTACAGCGGCGTGCCAAAGGTGTTGGTCGATGGATCGAGGCTGACCAGCAGCGCTTGCTGGCGATTGTTGTCGAGGCTGGCGACCAGCACCTGGGCGCCGGCGGCGCGGCTGTCGAGGCTGCTGAAGCTGCCCGGCAGCCGCGCCCGTTCGGCGCCCGTGCTGTCGAGCCATTGCAGGCCGTCGCGGATGCCGGCGGCGAGGCGATCAGTGCTGCCCGGCAGGAAAGCCACCGCCTCGGCGTTCAGGTTGGGAGCCCAAGGGGTCAGCGGCAGATCGGCGGCGAACACGTGGCTGCAGGAAGCCAGGGCCATCAGCCAATACAGCTTGGAAATTTTCATTGGCGTACAAATCCTTCGGAAACGATGAAGATCTACTGTGGGAGCGGCGGTGCGACGATTCGACTTGCTCGCGAATGCGGTGTGTCAGGCAGCAGATTTGATAGCTGAACCTCCGCATTCGCGAGCAAGCCCGCTCCCACAGTTGGAATGTGTTGAGTTCAAAAATGGGTGAAGGTCAGGCCTACCTTGTAGGTGGGGCCGTACTCTTCGTACTGGCCGTTGTAGCTACGATGGCCGGTGTAGACGAAGTACGACTCATCGGTGAGGTTCTGCGCCTCGAAGCTCACTTGCAGGTTTTTGCTCAGCGAGTAGCGCGCGCTGAAATCGACGAACGTCTGCGCATCCACATGCAGGTCGTGGGCCTTGTCGTTGATCGAGGCCAATTCATAGAGATAGGCCGACTTGTAGTTGGCAGAGAGCCTCAGGCTGAGCTTGTCGTCTTCCCAGCCGAGCATCAGGTTGCCGACGGTGTCGGACTGGTTGGGCAGGCTGATGTTGCGTTTGCGATTCGCGCCGCTGGCCGCGTCGAAGCCTTCTATATCCGCACTGGAGCGGCTGAACGTGCTGTTGGCACCGATCAGCAAGCCATTCCAGGGCGCGGGCAACCAATCGAACTTCTGCGAGTAGGCCAGCTCCAGGCCGTAGAGCTTGGCGCTGTCGCCGTTGGCGTAGGTGTGGGCTTCGGAAAAGTCGGTCCAGGCCCCGGTGCCGGCCACGTCGGTGTTATAGACGAAGTTCTGGATGTCCTTGTAGAACACGAAGGCCGACACGGTACCGGCGCGGCCCATGAAGTGTTCGATGCCCAGGTCCAGGTTGCTCGACTCCAGAGGCTTGAGGTCCGGATTGCCGAAGGTGGCTTCGTCATCATCGATCACAAACCCCGGCGCCAACTGGCCGAAGGTCGGGCGCACCACGGATTTGGTCCAGGCCGCACGCACCTGGGTGTTCTTGTCGATCTGGTAGCGTGCGTGCAGGCCGGGCAGCCAGTGATGATAGCGGCGCTTGGTTTCGGTGGCGGTGAACACGCCGTCCGTGGCGCCGGTGCCTTTGGCTTCGAACTCGGTGCCCTCGTAGCGCAGGCCGGCGATAAAGCGCCAGTCGTCGATATCGATGGTGTTCATCAGGTAGCCGGCGTTGATGTCTTCGCCAATGGTGAAGTCATTGACCCGGGATTCGGTCTGGTCATAGAAGTTTGCGGCGTCGAGGCTGCCGATCAGCTGCTTGATGCCGCTGGGGCTGATGCCTGGGCCGTAGTTGCCCAGGCGGTAGTCGACGCGGCCCTTCTGGAACCGGCCGAGGTTGAGTTGGTCGGCGCTGAACCCCAGGGTTTCAAAATCTTCGTAGACCCAGGCTTCCAGGTCATTGTCTTTGTTGCGACGGCTGACCTTGCCGCCGAACTTCACCTGGGAGGCGTAGCCGCTCAAATCGTAGTCGCGCGCCAAGTCCAGGCGCAGGTTCTTCTCGGTATCCTGGGTGTGCTGTTTTTCCCAGTCGACCTTGTCGAGGCTGAAATTGCGGGGGTCGTAGAAGCCACTGCCAATGATCGGGCGCGGCTTGTCCTTGTCATAGAAGCCACTGCCTGCAAAGTCGCCGCCCTCGAAAGTCGCACCGGCGATGTGCCCTGGGCTGTCTTCGCTGGACTGGCTGTAGCCGGCTTGCCCGCTCAAGGTCCACAGGCCGAGCATGCGTTCGCCGCCAAACACATAGGATTGGATTTCCTGGGTTTCCTCACGGTTTTTCAGCTTGCGCTTGGCCTCGGCGCCGCCCAGTTCACCGGCTGCCAGCGGGTCGGCAAACTCGATGCTGGTGGAGTTGCGGGTCTCGGTGTCGGTGTAGCGGCTGTAAAGGGTGCGCAGGTAATAGCTGCTGAAGTCATCGGGCTTGTAGTCGAAGTTCAGCCCGCCGCCCGCGCGTTCGCGGCTGATGTCGTAGTCGCGCTGTTCGAATTCGTTGAGCTTGGCGCCGTTGGAGAAGTCCCACGCGCCGCCGGTTTCGACATTGTCCGAGCCGAAGTCACGCTTCTGCCAACTCAAGGCCGCGGCCACGCCGAAGTTGTCGATACCATCGCCAAGGCTGAAACGGTTGCTCGCGGCGCCGGAAAATTTCGGGCTGGTCTGGCGGCTGTTCTTGTCGTAGCTGGCTTCGGTGCTACCGGTGTAGAACAGGCCCTTGTGGTCGAAGGCCGACAGGCTCTGCACATCGACCGTGCCGCCGAGGGAGTTGGCGTCCATGTCCGGGGTGAGGGTCTTGATCACCGACAGCGACTGCACCAGCTCCGAGGGCAGCACGTCGAGGGCCACGGCGCGGCGCGCGCTTTCCGGGGCCGGTACGAGGGTGCCGTTGATGGTCACGCTGTTGAGGTCCGGGCCCAGGCCGCGCACGCTGACGAAGCGCCCTTCGCCCTGGTCGCGTTCCACACTGATGCCGGGCAGGCGCTGCGCCGCTTCGGCGACGTTTTCATCCGGCAACTGGGCCACGCCGTCGGCATGCACCACGCTCTTGATGCTGTCCGCGCTGCGCTGCTCCCTGAGCGCCTGGTCAATGGCAGCCGCCTGGCCGACCACTTCAACGTGCTCGGTGTTGGCCACCTCGGCCGCGTTGAGCCGCTCACTGGCAATCGCCAGGGCCAAGGCAGTAAGCGTGAAGCCGACGAGCCCGGTGCGCTTGTACATGCAGTCCTCCCCAAGAATCCGTTGGCGCCAGGCAAGAGGCCCGGCAACTGGGAGGGCACGCTAGGGGTGGGGGATGACGGTTCTGTGACAGGGGATGGTGGGAAGGCCCGTAAACCGGGGTTTTGAGGGCCGTATGGCACACAAATGAGCTGAAATGACCTCGGTTAAGTGTGGGGGCTGGCTTGCCTGCGATAGCCACAGGTATCTACACAACTTTCAAAGGCTGAAAAATCTCCCTGTAGTGAGCGGGCTTGCCCCGCGCTGGGCTGCGAAGCGGCCCCAACCAGGCGGCTCGGTTCCATCTGGAACCCCGCGATGTCTTTATTGGGGCGGCTTCGCCACCCAGCGCGGGGCAAGCCCGCTCACTACAAAAATGTGTAGATACCTATGGCTATCGCAGGCAAGCCAGCTCCCACATTGGAGCTGTGTTTGGCTGAAAATTGCAGGTCTGCCATGAGCTGATTCGACTCCTCGCCAGCGTCATCCAACGGTCACATCCATCTGCTGTGCTGTCGGCCACAACTGGATCATCCAAGGACTCGCGGCCATGTTTTCCGTGCTCAAACCCCACCGCTGGAAACTCTCGCTGCTGCTGATCGCCGCCAACCTCGGGCTGATCCTGCACCTGGCCTGCGGCGAGTTGAAAAGCTTCAGCGAATGGGTGTGGCTGGATATCTTCGGTGAAGGCGGCTCAGCCCTGCTCGCCCTGGTCTGGCTGGGCCTGGTGCTGAAGAGCCGCCCCGCCGGGCGCGTCACCAACTACCTGGCCCTGGGCCTGTCGTGCATCTTTTTCTCCTGGTGGATCGACAGCCTCGACGAATTCATCCGCCTGCCCGACAGCATCACCTGGGACCACTGGCTGGAGTCCGGGCCGATGCCGGTGGGCATGGTGCTGCTGACCATCGGCATCTATCACTGGCACCGTGAGCAACTGGCGATCAGTGCGCAGATGGAAAAACGCGAGCGGCTATTTCGCGAGCACCGGCTGTTCGACAAACTCACGCCGCTGGCCGGCGCCGATTACCTCAAGCGTCAGTTGGCCGAGAGCCTGCAAGACAGCCAGGACCAGCAGCGTCCGCTGTCGCTGCTGGCGCTGGACCTGGACAACTTCGCCGCCATCAACCAGGCCTACGGGCATGCCGAGGGCGACGCGGTGTTGCAGGCCCTCAGCCATTTGCTGTTGCTTAACCTGCGCCGCCAGGACCTGCTGTGTCGCCTGGCCGGTGATCGCTTTGTGGTGCTGTTGCCCAACACCGGCGAGCGTCACGCCAAGGAGCTGGCGCTGGAGTTGCAGCAAGCGGTCAGCGGCCTGGCCCACAAAACCCGGCAACAGGGCGAACGTCTGCAATTGGCGGCCACCACCGCAGTGGTCATGGCGCTGAACGAGCCGCCCCACGACCTGCTCAAACGCCTTAACCTGGCACTGGCCAGGGCCAAGCAACCGCTGGCGAAAAGCGCCTGAGATGGCCGTCAAAACCAGCTGGTACGAAGCCGACAGCCGCTTCATTCCCGGGCACTACCAACCCGCCACGCTGATCGACCTGGCCTTGTCCCGGGACATCGACAGCCACCGCCTGCTGCGCGGCACCGGGCTGTTCCACGAGGATATCCTGGCCGGCCAGGCAAGACTGAGCCCGCAACAGTTCCTCGGCCTGATCGGCAACAGCCGCAAGTTACTGGACGCCGACGACAGCAGCTTTCTGTTCGGCCAACGCCTGCTGCCTGGCTATTACGGCGCCGCCAGCCACGCCCTGGGCCATGCGCAGAACCTGCACCAGGCCCTGGAAATCCTGATCCAGCAGCAGGTGCTGCTCAGCCCGTTGGTCACGCTGCAAATGGAATTGGATGAGCACCATGCCTACCTGTATTGGCAGGACAGTTGCGGGGCCGGTGAGCACTGGCGCTTCTTGCTGGAAGCCAGCATGACTTCGCTGGTCGCCATGAGCCAATGGCTGAGCGGCGAGCGCTTGCCGTGGGGGTGCAGTTTCAGCCATGCCGAGCCGCGTTACGTCGAGCAGTATTGGGTGCACTTGGGCGAAGAAACGCGCTTCGAGCGGCCGTTGGACATGTTGAGCATCCCGCGCGAATACCTCACCCGCCCCTGGCCAGGCGCTTCGGCCACCGCCGGCCAAGTGGCGCGCCAACACGCCCGCGAGCAGATTGAGCTACTGGGCTTTGCCGCCAGTTTTCTCGACTGCCTCTACGATTACCTACGCGACCACGTGCGCCAGCCACCCAGCCTGGAACAGGCCGCCAGCGCCTTCGCAATGAGCCCGGCCACGCTCAAGCGCAAGCTGCACAAGCATCACACCGGCTTCCAGCAACAAGTGGACCGGGTGCGCAAACAGGTGGCGCTGCACCTGTATCAGGTCAAGGGCTACAGCAATGACGAAGTGGCCGCGCACCTGAACTTCAACGATGCGGCCAACTTTCGACGCTCATTCAAGCGCTGGACCGGCAGTACGCCAAACCTGATCCGCCAGCTCTTCAACAGCCACTAGCCAGGCGCTCGCGCAGGAACTCCACCAGCGCCTGCACCGGCCGCGAGCTTTGCCGGTGCTGCGGATACACCGCCGACAGGGTCAGGGCTTCGGGGGCGAATTCGTCCAGTACGCTGACCAGGCGGCCGTCCTTCAAGGCATCGCCGACGATAAAGGTCGGCAGGTAAGTCACGCCCAACCCCGCGATGGCGGTATCGCGCAGCAGGTCGCCGTTGTTCACACGCATGCGCCCGCTGACGTTCAGCGCTTGCAGCTTGCCCTTGAAGCGCCATTGCACCTGGCGGCCATGGCCGTAGGGCAGGCAGTCGTGGTCGGCCAGGTCATCGGGCTTGTGCGGCGTGCCGCGCAGGGCCAGATACTCGGGACTGGCGCAATACACCCGTGGAATGCTGGCGATACGGCGGGCGATCAAAGTGGAGTCTTCCAGGGTGCCGATGCGCAATACCAGGTCGTAACCTTCGCCGATCAGGTCCACGGGGCGGTCACTGAGGTCGACCTCCACCGACACCTGGGGATGACGCTGCAAAAACAACGGCAACAGGCAGCCAAGATGGGCCATGGCGAACGACAACGGCGCGCTGAGGCGGATGGTGCCGCGGGGCTCGCTGTTCTGGCCGGCGATGCCCTGCTCCACTTGCTCCACCTCACCGAGCAGGCGCAAGGCGGACTCGTAATAACTCTGGCCGAGCGGCGTGACATCCAGGCGCCGCGTGGAGCGGTTGAGCAGGCGCACGCCCAGGCGGTCTTCCAGCTGGATCAGGCGGCGGCTGACGAACTGCTTGGACAGGCCCAGTTGCTCTGCGGCGGCGGTGAAGCTGCCGGATTCCATGACCTGGCAGAACAGGCGCATGTCTTCGAAGGGGTTCATTGTCGCTTCTCGGTGGACATTTGGCTGTTTTATAACTGGATAGTGTTAGCACCACAAATCAAATGTGGGAGCGGGCTTGCTCGCGAATGCGGCGGGTCAGTCAACATATTCAGTGACTGACACACTGCATTCGCGAGCAAGCCCGCTCCCACAGGGGATTACCTACATCCTTTAGAGCGAATTACTTGGCCGTAAACGCCGAGTAGCTGTTCATCAGGTTGCGATAGTTGGGAATACGCGGCGACAGCAGGTTGGCCAGGCCTTCCATGTCATTGCGCCAGTCGACTTGCAGCTCGCAGGCCACGGCGAACCAGTTCACCAATTGCGCACCAGCGGCGGTCATACGCGACCAGGCGGCTTGTTGCACGGTTTCGTTGAAGGTGCCGGAGGCATCGGTGACCACGAACACTTCGAAGCCTTCGGCCAGGGCGCACAGGGTCGGGAATGCTACGCACACATCGGTGACCACACCGGCAATGATGATCTGCTTGCGGCCGGTCGCCTTGACGGCCTTGACGAAATCTTCGTTGTCCCAGGCGTTGATCTGGCCAGGACGGGCGATGTACGGCGCGTCCGGGAACAGTGCCTTGAGTTCCGGAACCAGAGGGCCGTTAGGGCCGCTTTCAAAACTGGTGGTCAGGATGGTCGGCAGGTTGAAGAACTTGGCGACGTCGGCCAGGGCCAACACGTTGTTCTTGAATTCGTTCGGCGAAAAATCCTGTACCAGGGAGATCAGGCCGGTCTGATGATCGACCAACAATACGACGGCATCATCTTTGTTCAAGCGCGAGTAAGTCATGGGTTAACTCCTTTGGTTTTTGATTAAAAGGCAAAGCACGAGCAGCCGAACGCACCCCAGAAACCCTGGAAGTCGCTGACCGGCACGCTGGAAAGACGGGCTTTTTCATGGCTGTGGGCATGCACGCCGCAGGGGCCGCTGCACTGGTGTACTTGAGCTTGCAACGCTGAAGCCGGACGCCAGTGACCCGGCACCTTGACCACCGGCGACCAGTCCGGCAGCACCGGCACGCGCGGCGGCGCGAAGTCTTCGAAGTCACCGGCGCCGTACACCACGTTGCCGCCGACCACGGTCAACACCGATTCGATCCACTTGATGGCCTCTTCATCGACGCTGAAGAAGTCCGCCGACAGCGCGGCCACATCCGCCAACTGCCCGACCTTGATCTGGCCCTTCTTGCCCTGCTCGGACGAGAACCAGGCGCTGCCATGGGTGAACAGTTCCAGCGCAGTCAGGCGCGGCAGGCCCTCGGCGTGCAGTTCCAGGCCACCGACGGTGCGCCCGCTGACCATCCAGTACAGCGAAGTCCACGGGTTGTAGCTCGACACCCGCGTGGCGTCGGTGCCCGCCCCGACCGGCACGCCTTCGGCCAGCATGCGCTTGATCGGTGGCGTGGCTTCGGCCGCCTTGGCGCCGTAACGCTCGACAAAGTATTCGCCCTGGAACGCCATGCGGTCCTGGATCGCGATACCGCCGCCAAGGGCACGTACACGTTCGATGTTTTTCGGGGTAATGGTTTCGGCATGGTCGAAGAACCATGGCAGGCCATTGAACGGGATGTCGCGGTTGACCTTCTCGAACACGTCGAGCATGCGCGAGATGGATTCGTCATACGTGGCGTGCAAACGGAACGGCCAGCGCTGCTCCACCAGGTGACGCACCACCGGTTCCAGCTCCTGCTCCATGGTCAGCGGCAGGTCGGGGCGCGGCTCGAGGAAGTCTTCGAAGTCGGCGGCGGAAAACACCAGCATCTCGCCGGCGCCGTTGTGACGCAGATAATCATCGCCCTGATGCAGGGTGACGCTACCGGTCCAGTTCTTGAAGTCGCTGAGTTCTTCCTTGGGCTTCTGGGTGAACAGGTTGTAGGCGATGCGCACCGTCAACTGCTGGTCCTTGGCCAGTTGTTCGATTACCGCGTAGTCATCGGGGTAATTCTGGAAACCACCGCCGGCGTCGATGGCGCTGGTGAGGCCCAGGCGATTGAGTTCGCGCATGAACTGGCGCGTCGAGTTGACCTGGTATTCCAGCGGCAGTTTCGGGCCCTTGGCCAGGGTCGAATACAGGATCATCGCGTTCGGTCGCGCCACCAGCATGCCGGTGGGGTTGCCATTGCTGTCACGCACGATCTCGCCGCCCGGCGGGTTTGGCGTGTCCTTGGTATAGCCGGCCACGCGCAGGGCGGCACGGTTGAGCAGCGCACGGTCATACAGGTGCAGCACGAACACGGGCGTGTCCGGTGCGGCCTGGTTGAGTTCTTCCAGTGTAGGCATGCGCTTTTCGGCGAACTGGAATTCGTTCCAGCCACCGACCACGCGGACCCATTGCGGCGTGGGGGTGCGATCGGCCTGCTCCTTGAGCATGCGCAAGGCATCGGCCAGGGACGGCACACCTTCCCAACGCAGTTCGAGGTTGTAGTTCAAGCCACCGCGGATCAGGTGCAGGTGCGAGTCGTTGAGGCCGGGGATGACCGTGCGGCCCTTGAGGTCGATGACCTGCGTGCCGCTGCCCCGCAGGGCCATGGCTTCACCGTCGGTGCCCACGGCGACAAAGCGCCCCTGGCTGATGGCGACGGCGGTTGCGCGCGGGTTTTCACGGTCCACGGTGTGGAACTGGCCATTGAACAGAATCAGATCGGCGTTCATAGGGTTTCCTTTACAGAGGCTTCAAGCCAGGGAGCGAACAGACGGGTAGCGGCCGGCATCAGCAGGTAGACCACCAGCAGGACGATGGTCAGCGTGACCAGGAAGGTGGAGACCACGTAGTTGGAGAGGAACGGATGGAGCCGCAGGATCGGGCCCCAGATGAAAGGCAGCAGCAAGGTCTGCGGCAAAATCACGAACAGGCTGACCACCGCCTGCTTCCAGCGCGGCGGCTTGGCGGCGCTGTCGGCCAGGGGCGAGAACCAGAACTCGTTGACTGCGCCGATTTCAGTGTTGTCGCCGTCGGCCAGCATGGGGGCGGCTTCGGCGATCAGGGCCTTGCGGTCGGGGGAGTCGAGCCAGGTTTCCAGGTCGGTGGTCGAACGGTAGCGCAGCACACAGGTGAACAGCGCCAGCTTGCCTTGTTTGCCGCGTACCACATCAACACCGAGGTGGCCGGGACGCTGGCCGGCGATGCGCACGATGCGACGTAGCCAGGCTTCGTAGTCGCTTTCGCGGCCTTGCTTGATCAGGTGCTTGACCACCAGGGTGACGACTTCGTCGGGGCCGGGTTTTGCTGCTGGGTCCATGGGGTGTCCCTCTGCCTTGATATTTCAGCGATGAGGGAGTGTGCCGGGATGGGGGTGGGGAAAATTGGATGTACGTGCTGTTTCAGTCTGGTGTATGGAGATCCAAATGTGGGAGCGGGCTTGCTCGCGAATGGGGTGGGTCAGTCAAAATATCTGTAACTGATCCACCGCATTCGCGAGCAAGCCCGCTCCCACATTTTGACCGTATTGACATAAAAGACGCGCTAGGCAGGCTTCACCTTCAGGTGCCGCGCATACCAGGGCCGTTTCGGCACGCGTTTGAACAGGCCCTGCAACAGGCCCTCGTCTTCGCCGAAGGTAATGCGCAGCGCAAGCTTCATGGTTTCCGGGTCCATTTCCATCGTGCGCCCCCTCTGCAGCCCCGGCGTGGTGCTGCAACCATGGGTGTCCGGCCCCAGCCAGGGGTCGCCCACTTCCACCCAACGCCCCGGCGCGAACCAGGCGACGCCGTTGACCTGCATGCGCCTGACTTCACCGGGGTTGAAGCGTTCATGGGCGCGGAACCAGTCTTCGATGCGGTCGTCGATCCAGCCGTGGAAATGCCAGAACACCGGGTTGACGTGGGAAGAAAACGGGTCGCCGAGGAAGTCGTTTTCAGGCGCATACCAGCGCGCGGCAAAGTCGGACGGGTCGCGGGCAAGGGGCACGGGCGCGCCGTTGGAGGGATCACGGGGTACCGAGGCCCAGCGCATGTGCAGCCAGTCATGCAGGCCCAATTCCATTTCCGAGCCCAACTGCCCCAGCGTCAGCCTGGACAGGTAGCGAGGGTCGCGGTACTGGGACTCCCAGACCTGAAAATTGCTGTGGTAGGTCTCGGCGGCCTTGATGTCGCTGACCCACTGGGTGTATTCGCTGTCATCCGGCGCCGACCAGGTAGGCGGCAAGGCGAAGCCGTCGTGGTTGTCGAAGTAACGCAGGAAACCCAGGCGATCACGCTCCAGCGCCGGTTGCGGCTCGGGAAATTGCGGCCACGATGCAATCGCCTGCAGGGAGCGCGCGGTGCCGAGCATGTGCCGATGCATGAAGAAAAAGTCGATGCCCGAGCCATTGCGGTCTTTACGCTCGCCCCGGGCGTCGCGCTCCTGGCCGCGTGGGCCGGGTTGCCAGCCAATGCCACGCAGGGCGTCGCGTTTTTCTTCGGAGAGTTTGTGCCACTGATCACGCGTGGCGTGCCACAGCTGGTGGAACAGACGGTGCTCGGGGGAAATCAGCCAGGCCAGCAGGGCCGGGTTGAGGCCGATGCGTTCGCGCGCTTCGGGAAACAACTGCTTGTGGGCGATGAAACGGTTGTCGCGCTCGACCAGCGCCAGCGGCCGGTCCAGGTCAAGGATCCGCCCACTGAGGGTGCCGCTGCCCGCATTGGCGAAGTTGGCCCAGACTTCATCCAGGGTCATCTTGAATTCATAGGCGGGTATGCCGTCGACCGAGTCGCGGTCGATCAGCCGCCAGTAGAGCACGGCGTCCTTGCCCGTCAGGTCACCGAGCACGCGGTAGCGGGGCTCGCCCTCGGCGCGCAAGTGCTCGGCGGTGTCCAGGTAACCGCGCAAGCCGCGGCCACGCGGGGCGATGTCGAGCAGCAACTCAAGGCCCTGCAACGGCAAGCCCTTGAGGCCCGCATCGTGCCCTTCCAGGCGCAGACTCCAGACGCCCCGCAGGGTGTTCGCCAAGTGTTGGCCGTCGGTATCCGCCAAGTCCACCGTGGTTTCGCCCGGAGTAATGGGAAACGCTTCACGCGTCAGCTCGCGATGGGCATAAAAGGCCGCGGGCACCGTCGCGCCAGTCAGCGCCAGGCCTGCGATAAACCCACGTCGGGAGATGGTCATTGTCTACCTTAGGAAACGGCTTGATCAGAGCTAGAACGTTTGCAGGCGGGGGAAATTTACCGCGCCCTGCCCGCCACCTAAATTTCTCCGGCCGGCGCTCGTTCTTCCCTGATAGCAAAGGCCTCAACTGACTGAGATGGCGATGACAAAACCACGTTCGAAAAAGGCGCTGTATATCGGCCTGCCGCTGGCACTGGCCATTGGCGCCGCAGCCGGCTTCCTGGCCTGGGATCACTGGTTCAGGGGCAACGCCGGTTATCCGCTGGAGGTGATCAAGCAGGCCAACGAGATGCAGGACCGCTTGTTGTCGTTCGACAGCCATATCACCGTGCCCCTGGATTTCGGCGGCGTCGATAACGAGGCCGACAAGGACGGCAGCGGCCAGTTCGACCTGGCCAAGGCGGCACGTGGGCGGCTGTCCGGCGCGGCCTTGACGATTTTCGGCTGGCCGGAAATCTGGAACGGCCCCAACGCCCCGCACAAGCCCACCGACGGTTTTGTCGAAGAGGCTCGCCATGAACAAGAGGTACGCTTCAAGATTATCTCCGGCATGGTGCGCGACTTCCCCAACCAGGTGGGCATCGCCTACACCCCGGACGATTTTCGCCGCCTGCACGGCGAAGGCAAGTTCGCGATCTTTATCAGCATGCTCAATGCCTATCCCTTGGGCAATGACTTGAACCAGCTGGACCTCTGGGCCGCACGCGGCATGCGTATGTTCGGCTTCAGTTATATCGGCAACAACGCCTGGTCGGACTCATCGCGCCCGCTGCCGTTTTTCAATGACTCACCGGACGCGCTTGAGGGCTTGTCGCCGATTGGCCAGCAAGCCGTGCAGCGCCTCAATGACCTGGGCGTAATCATCGATGTGTCGCAAATGTCGACCAAGGCCCTGGAACAAGTGGCGCAACTGAGCCGCACGCCGATGGTCGCTTCTCATTCGGCGCCACGCGCGTCGGTGGACATCCCGCGCAACCTCAGCGACAAGGAACTGCAACTGATCAAGGACAGTGGCGGCGTGGTTCAGGTAGTGGGCTTCCCGGCCTACCTGCGCCCCTTGAGCCAGCCGACCCAGGATAAGCTCAATGCCCTGCGCGCGCGATTCGACCTGCCTCCCCTGCCCAACCTGGCCATGGCCTTGATGCCGGGCGACGCGATCATTGCCGCCTGGCCGGAGCAGAAGTTCGGCGAGTATGCCCAGGGCCTGTACGGCATTCTTGAAGAAGAGCCCAAGGCGACGCTCAAGGATTGGGGCGACGCCATTGATTACACGGTGCGCAAGATCGGTATCGATCACGTTGGCATCTCATCGGACTTCAACGACGGCGGCGGCCTCCAGGGCTGGGAAAACGTCGGCGATATACGCAACGTCACCGCCGAACTGATTCAGCGCGGCTACTCCGAAGCCGACATCGCCAAACTCTGGGGCGGTAACTTCCTGCGCGTGTGGGACCAGGTTCAAAAAGCCGCCAAGCCATTGGCCAACCGCTAACCACCTAGAAAGAACGTTCATGACCGACCGCCGTACGTTTCTCAAGCAGGCCGGGGTATTTGCCGCCAGCCTGCCACTGGGCGCCGCCCTGCTGCCGCAGGCACTTGCCGCCGCCCCCACCGATGACCCATGGACGGGCTTCAAACAGCTGTTCAACCAGGACCCGGACTACCTGCACTTTTCCAACTTCCTGGTGGCTTCACACCCCAAGCCGGTGCGCGAGGCCATCGAGCGCTACCGCGCGCAGATCGACCGCAACCCAGGGCTGGCCATGGACTGGGACCTGCAGGAAACCTGGAAACGAGAAGGCCAGGTGCGCGAATGGGCCAGCCGTTACTTGAAGGCCACCCCAGCGCAAATCGCCCTCACCGGCAGTACGTCCGAAGGCCTGGCCATGATCTACGGCGGGATCAAGGTGCGGCCCGACCAGGAAATCCTCACCAGCGTCCACGAGCATTACGCCACGCAGAATGTGCTGGACTACCGCGCGCTCAAGGAAAGCACCCAAGTGCGCCGGATCAAGCTGTTCGAAAGCGCCAACCGGGTGTCCGCCGATGAGGTGCTGGGCAATCTCCAGCGCCATATCCGTCCCAACACCCGCGTGCTCGGCATGACCTGGGTGCAGTCCGGCAGCGGCGTCAAACTGCCCATCGGCGAGATCGGCACGCTGGTGGACGAACACAACCGCAACCGTGACGACAAGGACCGCATCCTCTACGTGGTAGACGGCGTGCATGGTTTCGGCGTGGAGAACCTCGACTTCCCGGACATGCATTGCGACTTTTTCATCGCCGGCACCCACAAATGGATGTTCGGCCCACGCGGCACCGGGCTGGTCTGCGCCCGCGACCCGCAAAACAGATACGTGACACCGATGGTGCCGACCTTCTCCGAAGACAAGGACTTCGCCACCATCATGACGCCCGGTGGTTATCACGCCTTCGAGCATCGCTGGGCGGCGGACGAGGCCTTCAAGCTGCACTTGCAACTGGGCAAGGCACAGGTGCAGGCACGCATCCATGCGCTCAATGCCGAACTCAAAGACCAACTGCTGGCACAGCCGAACATCGAACTGGTCACCCCGCGCAGCGCCGAACTGTCCGCCGGCTTCACCTTTTTCCGGGTCAAGGGCCAGGACAGTGATGCCGTGGCGGCCTACATGATGAAAAACCGCGTGGTGATCGACGCGGTAGACCGTGATGTCGGCCCGGTCATCCGCACCGCGCCCGGGTTGCTCAATTCATCCGATGAGATCCAGCGCTTCATGACCTTGCTGCGCCAGCGTGCGTAATGCACACCTTTTTCACTTTGAATGAGAGGACCCCATGAATAAACCCCTCACGGCATTGGCCCTGACCGCCCTGTGCGGCGCCTTGTTGCCAAGCCTGGCCCAGGCCGCCGCGCCGCAACCCGGCAAGGTGTTCAAGGACTGCAAGGACTGCCCGGAAATGGTAGTACTGCCCGCCGGCACCTTCACCATGGGCACGCCGGATGATGAAGTCGGCCGCGAGCCGGATGAAGGCCCGATGCACGAAGTGACCTTTGCCAAGCCGTTCGCCATGAGCCGGTTTCATGTCACTGCCGGTGAATGGGACAGCTATGTGCGCCAGACCGGCGTGAAGATCGCCGACGGCGACACCCGCCCCGGCCGCGAATGCATCGCCAGCAAGCCACGCTACCCCCAGGGCCCGCGCCAGCCGGCGGTGTGCATGGACATGGACGACATCAAGCAGTACGTGGCCTGGCTGTCGAAAAAAACCGGTCACGCGTACCGCATGGTCAGCGAAGCCCAGCGTGAATACGCCGCGCGCGCCGGCTCTACCGGGCCGTTCCCGTTCCCGTTCGATGAGGGCAAGGGCTACAGCATCGCCGGGCACGCCAACACCTATGGCCCCGCGGATGGCTATAGCTACTCATCGCCGGTGGGCAGTTACCCGCCGAACGCCTTTGGCATGTACGACATGCATGGCAACGTCTACGAGCGGGTCGCCGATTGCGAACATTCCAATTACATCGGCGCGCCCACCGACGGCAGTGCGTGGACGGAGCCCAATTGCGAGGGCTACATGATTCGTGGCAATGACTGGGGCGAGGCGCCGGTGTTCTCGCGCTCGGGCAACCGCAACACCATTTACCCGCAGACGCGTGGGGACTGGATCGGGTTCAGGGTTGTGCGCGATCTTTAAGACGACACGGTTCAATGTGGGAGCTGGCTTGCCTGCGATGGCCATAGGTATCTACACGATTTTGGCTCGACGCTGAAACCCCAGTGAATGGGCTGTTGTGGCGAGCGGGCTTGCCCCGCGTTGGGCTGCGAAGCAGCCCCAGTAAGCAGAATGCGGTGTGTCAGACATTCCGCAGAGGCTGGTTTTAGGGCTGCTTCGCAGCCCAACGCGGGACAAGCCCGCTCGCCACAGGGGAACTCGCCAGCCTTTGAAAGTTGTATAGATACATATGGCCATCGCAGGCAAGCCAGCTCACACAGTTTTGAACCGTGCCCGCTTCAGGCGTCTTGCCTGGCCAGCAACGCCAACCCTTCATGCAATGCCGGGAACAGGCTGTTATTGAAGTTGTTCCAGCGCAATTCAAGGATGGTGTCGTCCGGCGAAATCTCGGTCTTGAGCACGTCGTGGAACACCTCGCCCGAATCAATCCCGTTGTCCACATAATGGAAAGAGGCACCGGTCAGGTACAGCGGCTCCGACGGCTGGGTGGCCTTGGTCGCCCAATCCACCACCGTTTGCCCGCGTGCACCGTACAACGCGTTCCAGGTCGCATAGGCGCCTCGGCGTTCGTAAGGCGATTCGAGGCGGGTAATGCCCGGATGGATATTCATGATGCGGCGTGCAAACGGTGCACCGGGGCGCACCAGTTCATCCAGGATCACCAGCAAACCGTCGAGCACCACGATATCGGCCTTCAACTCCACCAGCGTGTCGTGCAGGCGGCGCTCGAAATCCTGCTTGCCGGCGATGTGTTCCGCACTGCCCCGCGGCAGACACCGGTAGGTGGACGGCACGCTCAACAGCAAATCATTGACCAGCCGGCCCTGCACCCGCAGGTCGGCCGGGTACAGCCACTGGCGGCCCGGCTTGTAGGCAAATCCGTAGTCGCTGACCAACTGCTGGTCCCGCGGGTTCTGCTCGTCATCGTCGTACACCACGCCCACCAGGTTGTAGGCCTCGCCCAGTGGCGTGTCGTTCAGCGCTCCCGCCAGGGATTCGAGCACCGACATCATGTAGCGCTCGTGGTCCTTGTAGGCCACCGGCTGCCCGGCCTTGTCGGCCGCGGCGTTGCGCAGGGACCACACGTACACCAGATTCTTTTTCGTCATTGTTTCGCTCTCGCTGGATAGATCAGGCACGCACCGATACGCGTGCGCCTACACCACAAGAACGAACCAGCCCCCTGGCAATTTATCCGCCACCGCCACCGCCCGGCACGCGGCGCTAAATAGTCGCGCCAATCCTTCGTTTGTCATGGGTAAGGGTCTGTGTGCCCAGCCCCCTCTTTTTCATTATTCCGGGAAGTATTTATGACCGACCCCAAGCGCGGCGCCTTCAAAGGCCTGCTCGCATTGCTCAGGCCCTTTCGCACCATCGTGAGCGTCTCCGTTGCCCTGGGCATGGCCGGTGGCCTGGCGATCACGTTGCTGCTGGCGACCATCAATAACGCCTTGCACTCTTCCACCGGGATGACGCAGGGGGTGATCCTGACATTTGCAGCGTTATGCGTGCTGGCGCTGACCAGCTCGATTGTGTCCGATATCGGCACCAACTATGTGGGGCAGCGGATCATTGCGGCGCTGCGCAAGGATCTCGGCGAAAAAGTGCTGTCGGCACCCATCGAGCAGATTGAGCAGTATCGCTCGCACCGGCTGATACCGGTGCTGACCCACGACGTCGACACCATCAGTGACTTTTCCTTCGCGTTCACCCCGCTGGCCATCGCGACCACGGTGACGCTCGGCTGCCTGGGCTACCTGGCGTACCTGTCGGTGCCGATGTTCCTGATGATGGTGGTGGCCATCGTGATTGGCAGCACCGTGCAGTTCATCGCCGGGCACAAGGGTATTCGCGGTTTCGACGAGGCCCGGGATCAGGAAGACGAGCTGCAGCGCTACTACTCGGCAATCGCTTCGGGCGCCAAGGAATTGCGCATCCACCGGCCGCGCCGCTACCGCATGAACACCCACCGCATCCAGGAAACCGCCGATCGTATCAGCGACATCCAGGTGCGCTCGGTGAACATCTATATCGTCGCCAAGACCTTCGGCTCGATGTTGTTCTTCGTGGTCATCGGCCTGGCCCTCGCCATGCAAGCCTACAACCCGAACCCGGACCCTGCCGTGATCACCGGCTTCGTGCTGGTGCTGCTGTACATGAAAGGCCCGCTGGAACATGTGGTGGGTTACTTGCCCATCATCGGCAAGGCGCGCATTGCCTTTGCGCGAATTACCGAACTGTCCGAACGTTTCTCGTCCCCCGAGCCGCACCTGCTGATGGACGGCAGCGAAGCACCAACACCGGTGGTGAACAGCCTTGAACTGCGCGGCGTCAGCTATAGCCCGCCCCCTGTGGAAGGCAGCGAGCCATTCCATCTGGGCCCGATCAACCTGAGCATCAAGCAAGGCGATATCGTGTTTATCGTCGGCGAAAACGGTTGCGGCAAGACCACCCTGATCAAACTGTTGCTGGGACTGTATCAACCCCAGGCCGGCGAAATCCGCCTCAACGGCGAAACCGTGACCGACCCGATGCGCGATGACTATCGCCAGTTGTTCACCACGGTATTCGCCGATTACTACCTGTTCGATGACCTGGTCCAGGGCAGTGCCACCCAGTCCCTGGACAGCGCCGCGAAATACCTAGAACGCCTGGAAATCGCGCACAAGGTCAGCGTCAAGGACGGCGTATTCAGCACCACCGACCTCTCCACCGGCCAGCGCAAGCGCCTGGCACTGGTCAATGCCTGGCTCGAAGAACGCCCGGTGCTGGTGTTCGACGAATGGGCCGCCGACCAGGACCCGGCGTTTCGCCGGGTTTTCTACACAGAGCTGCTGCCGGACCTCAAGCGCCTGGGCAAGACCATCATCGTGATCAGCCACGACGACCGTTATTTCGACATTGCCGACCAGTTGGTGCGCCTGCGGGCCGGCAAGGTGGTGCATGAAATGGAGCCGGCGTGAATTTCTTTTCCGGTTTCTGCAGGTAGGAACGTCTCACTAGTGGTAATGAGAACCAGCCTCAATAAACATTTAGAATCTGCCCACTAAAACATAGAAGAGAAAGCATCCATGTCAGTACGTCTCGGTCTGAGCCCCCTGAGCAAAGCGCTATCGATGCGACGGGCCCTGAACTTCAACCTGTTGCCAAGCGCGCTGGCCCTTGCGGTATCAATGCCCATTGCCGGGTACGTCCAGGCCCAAGAGATCGAGCTCGACATCCCTGCACAGCCGTTGGGGACGGCACTGCAAGCGCTTGGCCACCAGAGCAATCTGCAAGTGCTCTACAGCCCTACCGACGTACAGGGCAAAACCAGCACCGCAGTCAAAGGCAAACAGGACCCCAAGCAAGCTATCGCCACCCTGCTTAAAGGCACCGGCATCAATTACACGCTGCAAGGCAACGCCGTGACCATCAGTGCGGTCGCGACCTCAGGGCTGGAACTGGGTGCCACCCAAGTGACGGCCAACCAATTGGGCACCGTGACCGAAGGCACCGGTTCGTACACCCCTGGCACCATCGCCACGGCAACGCGCCTGGTATTGACGCCACGGGAGACGCCGCAATCGATCTCGGTGGTGACGCGGCAGGTGATGGATGATTTTGGTCTCAAATCCGTCGATGATGTGATGCGCCATACGCCTGGTATCACAGTGTCGACTTATGACACCGAGCGTACCAACTACTATTCCCGGGGTTTTTCCATCGTCAACTTCCAGTACGACGGTATCCCCACCTTGCGCGATGCCCAGTACTCGGCAGGCCAGACGCTGACAGACATGGCTATCTATGACCGCGTCGAGATCCTTAAGGGGGCTACCGGCCTGCTAACTGGCGCAGGCGGCCCTGGCGGCACCATCAACCTGATCCGCAAAAAGCCTACCTCCGAATTCAAAAGCAGCATCGAACTGGGTGCCGGCTCGTGGGACAATTACCGCTCACAAGTTGATGTAAGCGGCCCCCTCACCGAAACAGGAAACGTGCGCGGACGCGCCGTCGCGGCGTATCAAGACAAACAATCGTTTCTTGATCATTACTCGCGTAAGACAGGCGTTTTCTACGGCATCCTTGAATTCGACCTGGACGAAGACACCCTACTGACCCTCGGTGCCGATTATCAGAACAGCGATCCCAAAGGCTCAAGTTGGACCGGCACACGCACGATCTTCGATGCAACCGGCAATAAGCTAGACCTGCCGCGCTCGTTCAACAACGGTCCGAAGTGGGGCTCGTGGGAACAGTACAGCCGCACGGTGTTCGCAACTCTGGAACACAACTTTGACAACGGCTGGGTGACCAAGGGCCAATACAACCATCAGGTCAATGGCTACGACGCACCTCTGGGCTATATTTCCCAAGACTCCGCCACTGCCAGCTCCATTTACGCGCGCAAATACGTCGGCGATACCACGAGTGACAGCCTTGATGTCTACGCTTCGGGTCCGTTCGAACTGTTTGGTCGCGAACACGAACTGGTCATCGGGCAATCCCTGTCAATCTCCAAGTGGAAGGCCAAGGACTACACCGCTACCACTTATTTCGGCAACTCCTACGACTTCTATAATTGGCATGGCCAAGCGATTGAGCCACTGTGGACTGCCACGAAGGTCAATGACGAAACCACCCGCCAGACCGGCACCTATGTCACCGGCCGCTTTAGCCTGACGGATGAACTGCACCTGTTGCTCGGCTCGAGGATAGCCAACTATCAGGTCACCGGCACGAGCGATACTCAGGAAAGCGGCAAGGTAGTGCCATACGCCGGCCTTACGTATGACCTGAATGACAACTTCACTGCGTATGCCAGTTACACCGAGATATTCCAACCGCAAACCCAGTACCGTACCCGCACGCGTGCGATGCTTGATCCCAACGAAGGCAAGAATTATGAATTTGGTATCAAGGGCGAGTTCTTTGACGGCCGCTTGAACTCCAGCCTCGCCTACTTCGAAGTGCATGAAGAAAACCGCCCGATTGCCGACACGGTTTGGAACTCACAGCCAGGCGTAGACTATTCCTATGTCGGCACCAAGACAAAAACGAAGGGCTACGAAGCAGAAATCTCCGGCGAGCTCGCACAAGGCTGGCAACTGCAGGCGGGCTACACCCACAAGGTCGCTCGGGATGATGAAAGCAAAAAAGTAGCCACTTGGGAGCCAGAAGACCAAGTCAGTTTCTACACCACCTACAAACTGCAAGGCAACCTCGACAAGCTCACCGTCGGCGGTGGCGCGCGCTGGCAAAGCGCTGGCTGGCAGACCGTTAACAACTGGGGCTACCCCGGCGGCGGACGCTCTGAAAAATTCACTCAGGAACCCTACTGGCTGGTCGACCTGATGACCCGCTACCAAGTGACCGAGAACCTGTCGGCTACCCTCAACGTCAACAACCTGTTCGACAAGCACTACTACACCAACATCGGTTTCTATGATTCCGCCTACCCTGGCGACCCGCGCAACTTCATGGTCACCACCCGCTACGACTTCTGACCCGCAACACCCAAAGCCCCTGGTCACACATGACCAGGGGCTTTTTCATGGCCCATAGCAAAACGCCCCTGATCATCAAGAATGATCAGGGGCGTTTTGCTACCTCACCGTTTACTCCAATGCGGCCACGAAACTGCGGATGAACGCGGCGTTATCGACGATCCGGTGGTGGGTGGTGTCTATCACCACTGAACGCTGAATACCCGCCTGGCCAATCACCTCGCGCATGCCGCCTTCAATCAACGCCTGGTGCATACCGCCTTCACTCAGTGCCGCCCACCAGCAGTTGACCGGCGCCTTGATCGGGCGGTATTCGGTATCTTGCAGACGCTCATCCAACAGTTGCTTGATTGCCCAGGAACGCTCGGTTTCGCCGCCTTCCTGCAACTCGTCCTTGAGGGCACTGTAGCTGTCGCCCAGAGTCGACTCCGCCCAGGCGGACAGGTGCTGCCATCGCTCCTCCTCGCCGCCGCTGGCCGCGTGCCAGACGGTTTGGATCTGTTCGGCATACTGAGGGAACATCACACCCAGCATATCGGCACGCCGCTCAGCAGCAGAAATGACGCGCTCGTCCAACAGCGCGCCCTGATTCCAGAACGCAGTAAAGCGCGCAGGCGGCGGCGCATCGATCCAGCCCACCGACTCGACCTCGCGACCGGCCTGTTCCAGGTGGTAGGCGACCTCCATGGCCAGGTTGCCACCCAGCGACCAGCCGGCCAGGCAAAAGGCACCCTTTGGCTGGGCGCTGAGCAACTGCTGCGTGTAATCCTCAATCATCTGCGCCCAACTCGGTACCTCAGCGCTTTCTTCCGCCAGCGCGCGACACATCACGCCCATCACCGGGCGCTGCTCACGCAACGCCAGGGCAATGGCTTTGTAGCAATGCACCGAACCAAAACTTGGGTGGAACAAATAGAGAGGCGTGCCTTCGGTTCGGCCATTAAGCGGCACGATCAGCGACGCTGAGCCACTGCCCTGCAGACAGCGCGCCTGCCCGGCCACCGTCGGATGCAGCATCAATTGACTGACCGCCAGCGAGACACCGCACGCCTTGTTGAGGCGCTCCTTGAGTTTCAGCATCAGCAACGAATGGCCACCCAGCTCGAAGAAGTTGTCGTGCATGCCGACGCGTTCTACGTCCAGTACCTGTGCCCAGACGGCGGCAATGCGTTGTTCCAACCCGGTATGCGGCGCGACGTATTCCCGGCGCGACGCATCGGGCTTGGGTAACGCCTTGCGGTCCAGTTTGCCATTGGGGCTCAGCGGCATCTGTTCCAGCACCACCCATTGCGCAGGGACCATATAGTCTGGCAGCTGACGTTCCAGATAGGCCTGCATGCGGTCACGCCAGCCTTCGCCCGCCTGCTTGAGCACCACGTAACCCACCAGGTGCTGGCTTTCCACCACCAGCACAGTGGCTTCACGTACATCCGGATGTTCAAGCAAACGCGCTTCGATTTCGCCCAGCTCAATGCGCAAGCCCCGCAGCTTGACCTGATGATCAAGGCGCCCGAGGTACTCGATGACGCCATCGGCACGCTGGCACACGCGGTCCCCGGTGCGATACAGGCGTGCCCCGGCCTGGAATGGGCAAGGCACAAAACGTTCGGCGGTCAGGCCGGGACGGCGATGGTAGCTGCGCGCCAGGCCTTCGCCGCCCAGGTACAATTCGCCCGTCACCCCGACAGGCACCGGCGATAAGCCGGCGTCCAGCACATAAGTACGCAGGTTCGCGATCGGCTCACCGATAGGTACCGTGTCCTGGCCTTCATCGATACAGGTCCAGTGGGTCACGTCGATGGCGGCCTCGGTCGGGCCGTAGAGGTTGTACAGCCCGGCTTGCGGCAATTTGGCGAATACCTGTTGCTGGGCATCCACGGGCAGTGCTTCGCCGCTGCACACGATACGCTGCAAGCTTTGGCAAGTGCCTGCCTGTGGGTCCTGCAGGAAGGCCTGGAGCATCGACGGCACGAAGTGCAACGTGGTGATACGTTCTTGATTGATCAGGTTGATCAACTTCGCCGGATCGCGGTGATCCCCTGGCGCCGCTACTACCAGCCGCGCGCCGGTCATCAAGGGCCAGAAGAACTCCCAAACCGATACATCAAAACTGAACGGCGTTTTTTGCAAGACGCTGTCGCGGGCCGTCAGGCCATAAACCTCCTGCATCCAGCACAACCGGTTGGTCAGCGCCGAATGGCGGTTGCCCGCCCCTTTGGGCAGACCGGTGGAACCGGAGGTATAGATCACATAAGCCAGGTTCTCGCCGTCCACAACGATGCCTGGATTGTGTTCGGCGTAACCTTCAAGCCAGGCATCGCCCAGTACCAGGCTGTGCACACCTTGCGCTACCGGCAACTGGTCCAGCAAATGCGCCTGGGTCAGCAGCAGCTTCACGCCGCTGTCCTGTAGCATGTAGGCCAGGCGGTCGCGCGGGTATTCGGGGTCCAGCGGCACATAGGCACCGCCGGCCTTGAGCACCGCCAGCAGGCCCACCACCATTTCGACGGACCGCTGCACCGCCAGCCCCACAAGTACGTCCGGGCCTACACCGGCTTCGATCAAACGATGGGCCAGGCGGTTGGCGCGGCGGTTCAACTCGGCATAACTCAACTGTTGCCCGGCAAACACCAGCGCCGGCGCGTCTGGCGTGATCGCGGCCTGGTCTTCGATCCATTGGTGTACACAGCGTTGCAACGGGTAATCGCGGGCAGTGGCGTTCCAGCCATGCACTGCAGCGTGCCGCTCATTGTCATCAAGCAAAGGCAACTGGCCGATACGCTGTTGCACGTCACCGGCCATACCCTGCAACAGGTTCAACCAATGACGCGCCATGCGCGCCAGGGTGCTCGGTTCAAACAAATCGGTGGCGTAAGTCAGTGAAGCGGCAAGCCCTTGGGTCGATTCATGGGTATTGAGGCTCAAATCGAACTGCGCGGTATGGCTGTCCCATTCCAGGCTGCTGACGTTCAAGCCAGGCAGTTGCTGGCTCTCATCGCCGGAACCGACCTGCGTCTGGTGGTTGAAGAGCACCTGGAAAAGCGGGTTGAAGCTCAGGTTGCGCTCAGGCTGCAAGGCTTCTACCAGTTGCTCAAAGGGCAGGTCCTGATGCGCCTGAGCCTCCAGCGCCCGTTGCTTGACCTGGGCCAGCAGTTGGGCGACCGTTTGCTGCCCATCGATGTCGGCCTTGAGCACTTGGGTATTGACGAAGAAACCAATCAAGCGCTCGGTCTCCACGCGATTGCGGTTAGCGATCGGCACGCCGACGCGGATATCACGCTGGCCACTGTAGCGGTGCAATAAGGCCTGGAATGACGCCAGCAACAGCATGAACAACGTCACGCCCTCAAGCCGAGCCTGAGTACGCAATGCGCTGACCAGCGCCGAGGGAATGTCGATGTCCAGGCTCGCACCACGATGGCTTTGCTGGGCCGGGCGCGAGTGATCCAGCGGCAGCTCCAGCACGGGCTGCTCCCCGCCGAGCAGGCCTCGCCAATAGTCCAACTGACGTGCTTTCTCGCCGGCGCCCATCCAGTTGCGCTGCCACACTGCGTAATCAGCATATTGAGCCGCCAGATCCGGCAACTGCGGCGCCTGGTTCTGGCTGTACGCAACGTACAGGTGCACCAGTTCATCCACCAATATGTGCATCGAACCACCGTCGGAGATGATGTGGTGCTGCACCAGCGCCAATACGTGGTCATTGTCGCCGACGCGCAGCAGGCCCACACGCATGAGCGGCCCCTGGGTCAGGTCGAACGGCCGTGCAATGAACGCCTCCACATGAGTACGCAGTGCAGCCTCTTCTACATCGCTGCGGGTGATCGCTACAGATATGTTCGCCGCAATAACCTGCACGGCACGCTCACCGTCTTGTTGCAGATGGGTACGCAGGCTTTCATGACGCGCGACCAGTGTGTCGAAACTGCGCTGCAACGCGGCCTGGTCCAGTTGGCCCTTCAAACGCAAGACACCCGGCACGTGATACGCCGCACTGTCCGGGTCCAGTTGCCAGAGGAACCATTGGCGTTCCTGGGCGTAGGACAAAGGCAACGGCTGATCTCGCCCCACGGCCAACAGCGGCGGCGCCAGCGGTGTATCGCTGTGGGTCGACAAGGCAGCAACAAACCCTTGCAAGCGCGGTTGCTCAAACAGGCTTCGCAGGGCGATTTCCCTGCCCAGCAGGTTGCGCAGGCGCGAGACGACCTGCATGGCCAATAACGAGTGGCCGCCCATGTCAAAGAAGTGATCCGTCAGCCCTACTCGCTCGGCGCCCAGGATATCGGCCCAGACGGCGGCGATCTGTTGCTCCAGCTCGGTGGCTGGCGCGACCCACGCCTGCTGCGATTGGCTGGCGTCCGGCTTCGGCAGCGCCTGGCGATCCAGCTTGCCATTCGGGTTCAGCGGCATGCGTTCAAGGAAGATCAGGTGCGCCGGCACCATGTAGTCCGGCAGTTGTTCACGCAGAGTCGACTTGAGCGCTTCGGCGTCGGTTTGTTCGCTGACCAGATAGGCAACCAACTGGTTGTCGGCAGCCAATACCAAGGTTTCACGCACGCCGTCCTGGGCCAGCAACAGCGCTTCGATTTCCCCCAGTTCGATACGGAAACCGCGGATTTTCACCTGATGGTCGACTCGACCGACGTACTCGATCACACCGTCAGCGCGGTAGCGCGCCAGGTCACCCGTGCGGTACAGGCGCTCGCCAGTTTCGCCGAACGGGTCCGGCACAAAACGCTCGGCCGTCAGCAACGCCCGGTTCAGATAGGCACGCGCCAATCCACAGCGGCTGCCGATGTACAACTCGCCCACGGCGCCCAGCGGCGCCAGGTTCAAATCGCGATCCAGTACATACAGCGCACGGCCTGGCAGCGAGCGGCCAATCGGGCTGGCGGTGGCGCCGATCAGTTCACCGCCTGATGTACAGTCCAGCACGCTCGAGACAACAGTGGCCTCCGTCGGGCCGTAGGTATTGAGCAAACGCACATGGCCGAGCCCGGCTTTCAACCACTGCGCCGGACCGTCCAGCGGCATGGCTTCGCCGCCGATATGAACCTGGCGCAGCACGCCGTAGGCGCGTGGGCCGGCGGCCAAACAGTCGAGCAGGAACAGGTTCCAGTACGCGGTCGGCAAGTCGGCCAGGGTAATGCCCTGGGCGATGATTTCCTCGTACAGCCTTGCACTGTCCCATAGCTCGGGACCACGCAGCACAACCGTGGCGCCATGGGTCAACGCCGGGTATAGCTGCTCGACGAAACCATCGAAGTTCAGGGTAGCGAATTGAAGAACACGGTCTTCAGAAGTCAACCGTGAATAACCGGCAGCCATGCTGGAAAACTCGGTCAGCGCCGCATGGTTGATCGCCACGCCCTTGGGCTTGCCGGTGGAACCGGAGGTGTAGATCACGTAGGCCAGGTTTTGCGGGGAAACCGTTATCTGCGGATCGCTTTCAGGGCACAACGCCAGGTTCGCATCCGCCACATCGATCGTCGCCATGCCTTCAGGCAATGGCATCGCCACATGAGACTGGGTCAGCACCAGGCGCACGCCACTGTCTTCGAGCATATGCAACAGGCGTTCACGCGGGTAGTGCGGGTCCAGCGGCACATAGGCGCCACCGGCCTTGAGCACCGCCAACAGGCTGACCACCATGTCGAACGAACGCGCAACCGCCACGCCCACCAATACTTCCGGCCCGATGCCCTGGCCGATCAGGCGATGGGCCAGGCGATTGGCTTGCAGGTTCAGCTCGGCGTAGCTGATGGACTGGTCGTCCAGGCACAGGGCAATCGCGTCGGGGCGCTGCCGCACTTGGGCTTCAAACAGACGATGTACGCCCTGTTGAACAGGCGCCGCTGCGCCGCCGGCATTCCATTGGTGCAACAGGCGCTGCTGCTCATCGCTGCCAAGCAACGCGAGTGCAGCAATCGGCTGCTGCGCATCGCTGGCCACCGCAGCCAACAAGTTCTGCCAGTGCTGCGCCAAGCGTGCCACTGTCGCGGCTTCGAACAGGTCAGTGGCGTAGCTCAACGAGGCCCACAGGCCTTCAGCGGACTCCTGGGTATCCAGGCTCAGATCGAAATGCGCCGTGTGGCCGTCCCATTCCAACCCTTCCACGCGCAAGCCAGGCAGTTGCTCGCCACGCGGCACGCGGGCTTCGGATTGATGGTTGAACATCACTTGAAACAGTGGGTTGAGGCTCAAACTGCGTTCCGGTTGCAGCGCTTGTACCAGTTGCTCGAAAGGCAAGTCCTGATGAGCCTGGGCATCCAGGGCCCGGCGCTTGGCCTGCTGCAACAGCTGGGCAAAGGTCATCTGCCCGTCGATGTCGGCCTTGAGCACCTGGGTGTTGACGAAGAAGCCGATCAGACGCTCGGTTTCTACGCGATTACGGTTGGCGATCGGTACACCCACACGGATATCCGACTGGCCGCTGTAGCGATGCAGCAAGGTCTGGAACGAGGCCAACAACAGCATGAACAAGGTCACGCCTTCACGCTGCGCCAGGGCTTTGAGGGCTGCAACAACGCCGGCCTCAAGACCGATATTCAGCCGCGCACCACGATAACTCTGAACAACCGGGCGTGGATGATCCAGCGGCAGCTCCAGTACCGGTTGCTCGCCGCCGAGCAGGTCGCGCCAGTACGTCATCTGGCGCTGCTTCTCGCCGGCCTCCATCCAGTCGCGCTGCCACGCGGCGTAATCGGCGTATTGCAGCGCCATCGGCGGCAGTGACGCCGACTGGCCCTGGCTGAAGGCGGCATACAGCTGAACCAGCTCATCGACCATCACCTGCATCGACCAGCCATCGGACACGATATGGTGCTGAACCACTACCAGCACATGTTCCAGCTCACTCAGTTGCAACAGCGTGACCCGCAGCAGCGGGCCTTGACGCAGGTCGAAGGGTTTGGCGATCTCGGCTTCCACCCGCGCCTGCAGTTGTTCGGGCGAAGTGTTCTCAAAGCGGGCGTAATCCAGCTCCCGCGAGGATGCCGGGAGAATGCGCTGTACGGTGCGCTCGCCCTCGCTGACAAACACCGTGCGCAAGGTTTCATGACGTGCCAGCAATGCGTCGAAACTGCGTTGCAGTGCGGCGCGATCCAGTTGCCCGCTCAGGCGCAATGCAGTGGGCACATGGTAGGCCGCGCTGTCGGGCTCCAATTGCCAGAGGAACCACTGGCGCTCCTGGGCGTACGACAACAGCAACGCGCGGTCACGTGCCACCGCATGCATCGGCGGCGCCAGCGGCGTAGCGTCCAGGGTCTGCAAGGCCAGCACAAACCCTTCCAGTTGCGGCTGTTCAAACAGGGTGCGCAGCGCGACTTCCCGCGCCAGCAACTGGCGCAGACGCGAAATCACCTGCATGACCAGCAATGAATGCCCACCCAGCTCAAAGAAGTTGTCCACCAGGCCAACACGCTCAACCCCCAGTACCTCGGCCCAGATCGCGGCGACTTGCTGCTGTAAGGCGGTGACCGGTTCAACCCACACTCCTTGGGATTGGGCCGCATCCGGCTGCGGCAAGCCCTTGCGGTCCAGCTTGCCGTTGGGGGTCAGCGGCATTTGCGCCAGGAACATGAAGTGCGCCGGCATCATGTAATCCGGCAGGCGGGCTTTCAGGGCGCGGCGCAAGCTGTCGCGGAACTCGGCCTGGTCGGCCAGGTTGGTGTCTGCCGGCACCACATAAGCGACCAACTGCTTACCGGTCGGACCCTCCTGGGCCACCACCACGGTTTCGCCGACGCTGTCCTGCTCGCGCAAGCGGGCTTCGATCTCGCCCAGTTCGATGCGGAAACCACGGATCTTAACTTGATGGTCGACGCGGCCGAGGTAATCCACCACGCCATCCGCACGGCCACGGGTCAGGTCGCCGCTGCGATACACGCGGCTGCCAGGCTTGCCGAACGGGTCCGGCACAAAACGTTCGGCGGTGAGTGCCGCACGCTCCAGGTAACCCCGGGCCACGCCCTCGCCGCCCAGGTACAACTCACCGGCGACGCCGATGGGTTGCAGGTTAAGGTGCGCGTCCAGCACGTAGCCGCTGCGGTTGCCCAACAAGGTTCCGATTGGCGCGTAGACCGCACCGCATGGGTCGCCACGGCGGGCTTTCCACAGCAGCGGCGTGACTACGGTTTCGGTCGGGCCATAGCCATTAAACAAGTAAGTCGGCTTGAGCGCGCGCCAGGCCAGGTCGTAGCTGGCTTGAGCAACGGCATCGCCGCCAAAGCAATACACCCGAACCTTCGGTGGATTACCGTCGCGCTCGGCATGTTCGGCCAGCTGCTGCAGGTACACCGGCGGGAACACCGCCATGGTCACGTTGTGGCGATGCATCTGCGCGTAGGTGTATTCGGGCAGCCACAGGCTGTCGTCACGGATCAGCACGCTGGCGCCATTGATCAGCGGGTGCATCCAGCCTTCGTGGGCGCCGTCGAAGGCGAACGACATGAAGTGCAGTTCGCAATCGGCCGGGGAGGTTTCATAACGCTCGCCGGTGGCAATGATGTGCGCCACCAACGGGCCGTGGGACACCGCCACGCCCTTGGGCATACCGGTCGAACCCGAGGTGTAGATCACGTAGGCCAGGTTGTCGCCGTCCAACTCGACTTGCGGTGCGGTGTCGCTGTAATCGGCCCAGGTTTCGGTGCGATCGATTGCCAGCGCCTCCAGCCCTTCAGGAATTGGCAATTGCTGTTGCACGGCTGAGTGGGTCAACAGCAGCTTGGCCCGGCTGTCTTGCATCATGTACAGCAGGCGATCGCGCGGATATTCCACATCCAGCGGCACGTAGACGCCACCGGCTTTCATCACCGCCAGGAATGCCACCAGGCTCTCGGCACTGCGCGGCATGGCAATCGCCACGCGCGCTTCGGGGCCGACGCCACGGGCGATCAGGGCATGGGCCAGGCGGTTGACCTGGCGGTCCAGTTCGCCGTAGGTGAGGGTTTGCGCGTCGAATTTCACCGCCACCGCTTGGGGGTTTTCAGCGGCGCGGTCGGCGACACGTTCGTGGACCAGACGCTCGGACGAGAAGCCCGCGTCGGTCTGGTTCCACAGCTGCAGGATGTGCTGTTGCTCATCCTCGCCCAGCAGGTTCAATTGGCCGATAGTTTGCTGTTGATCGGCAACCATTGCCTGCAACAGGTTCTGCCAATGCCGCGCCATGCGCTCGATGGTGGACGCCTCAAACAGATCGGTGGCATACCCCAGCGACGCCCAAAGCCCGCCCGCACTTTCCTGCACATCCAGGTCAAGGTCGAAATGCGCTGTACGCCGGTCCCATGCCAAGCCCTCGATACGCAAGTGGGCCAAGGCTTGCGGCGCATCACCCGGGCGCCCTTCGGCCTGGTGGTTGAACATCACCTGAAACAGCGGGTTGAGGCTCAGGCTGCGCTCGGGCTGCAAGGCTTCCACCAGTTGCTCGAAAGGCAGGTCCTGGTGCGCCTGGGCATCGAGGGCACGCTGTTTGACCTGCGCCAGCAGTTGGGCAACGGTGGTCTGCCCGTCGATATCGGCCTTGAGCACTTGGGTGTTGACGAAAAAGCCGATGAGCCGTTCGGTTTCGACGCGATTGCGATTGGCGATCGGTACACCGACGCGAATATCCTGCTGACCGCTGTAACGGTGCAGCAAGGTCTGAAATGAGGCCAGCAGCAGCATGAACAGGGTGACCCCCTGCGCCTGGGCCAGGGCCTTGAGGTCGGCGGCCAGGGTGGCTGGCAGCGGCACGTCCAGGCGCGCGCCGCGATGGCTCTGCTGGGCCGGGCGTTGATGGTCGAACGGCAGCTCCAGCACGGGCTGTTCGCCGCCGAGCATTTCACGCCAGTAGTCGAACTGGCGGGCCTTCTCGCCCGCCTCCATCCACCTGCGTTGCCACACGGCGTAGTCGGCGTACTGAATCGGCATGCCCGGCAGTTGCGGCACCTGGCCTTGACTGAACGCGGCATACAACCGCACAAGTTCGTCGACCATCACCTGCATCGACCAACCATCGGACACGATGTGATGCTGCACCAGCACTAGCACATGATCGTCTTTGGCCAGTCGCAGCAGCGTTACGCGCAGCAACGGCCCTTCCTGCAAATCGAATGGGCGGCCGATCTCGGCCTCGACCTGCGCCTGCAGGCCTGCCTCATCGACCTCACCCAACCGGATCGGCAAGGTCGCGTCAGGCCGAATCACCTGCCGTGCGCCTTCCGGTTGCACCTGCACACAGGTGCGCAGGCTTTCATGGCGGACCAGCAGGGCGTCGAAACTGCGCTGCAGTGCTGACACGTCCAAAGTGCCCTTGAGGCGCAAGGCGCTGGGAATATGGTAGGCGGCACTGTCGGGGTCCAGTTGCCAGAGGAACCATTGGCGTTCCTGGGCGTAGGACAGCGGCAGCGGTTGTTCGCGTCCGACTGCGAGCAGCGGCGGCGCCTGCTCACCTTCGGGCGCCTCCAGCGCTTGCAAGGCGGCGGCAAACCCTTCGAGCCGCGGTTGCTCGAAGACCAGTTTCAACGGGACTTCACGGGCCAATACATGACGCAGGCGCGAGACCACCTGCATCGCCAATAGCGAATGCCCACCCATTTCAAAAAAATGGTCGGTGAGCCCTACCCGCTCAACGCCGAGTATCTGCGCCCATACCGCCGCAACCTGTTGCTCCAGCTCTGTGGCAGGCGCGACCCACATTTGCTGCGATTGGCTGGCATCCGGTTTTGGCAACGCCTGGCGATCCAGCTTGCCGTTCGGGTTCAGGGGCATGCGTTCCAGGAAAACCAGGTGCGCAGGCACCATGTAGTCCGGCAGTTGCTCACGCAAAATCGACTTGAGCGCTTCGGCGTCGTTTGGCTCGGCCACCAGATAGGCCACAAGCTGGTTCTCGACAGCCAGCACCGAGGTTTCGCGCACGCCCTCCTGGGCCAGCAACAGGGCTTCGATTTCCCCCAGCTCAATGCGGAAACCACGGATCTTGACCTGATGGTCCACCCGGCCGACGTATTCAATCACCCCATCAGCGCGGTAGCGCGCCAGGTCGCCGGTGCGGTACAGGCGCGCACCGGTTTCATCGAAAGGGTCCGGTACGAATCGCTCGGCGGTGAGCGCTGCGCGGTTCAGGTAAGCACGCGCCAGGCCACACCGACTGCCGATATACAACTCGCCGACGGCGCCCAACGGCGCCAGGTTCAAGTCGCGGTCCAGCACATACAAGGCCCGGCCTGGCAGCGAACGGCCAATCGGGCTGGCGGTGGCGCCGATCAGTTCGGTGCCTGCGGTGCAGTCCAGCACGCTTGAGACAACCGTGGCCTCGGTCGGACCATAGGTATTGAGCAACCGCACCTGACCGAGCCCGGCCTTGATCCATTGCGCCGGGCCGTCCAGCGGCATGGCTTCGCCGCCGATATGGACCTGGCGCAGCGCGCCGTAGGCGCGCGGGCCGGCGGCCAGGCAGTCGAGCAGGAACAGGTTCCAGTAGGCCGTAGGCAAGTCGGCCAGGGTGATGCCTTGGGCAATGATTTCTTCATACAGCCGTGCGCTGTCCCACAGCTCCGGCCCCCGCAGCACCACCGTGGCGCCATGGGTCAGCGCCGGGTACAGCTGCTCGACAAAACCGTCGAAATTCAGGGTCGCGAATTGCAGCACGCGGTCCTCGCAGGTCAACCGCGAATAACCGGCAGCCATGCTGGAAAACTCGGTCAGGGCCGCATGGTTGATCGCCACGCCCTTGGGCTTGCCGGTGGAGCCGGAGGTGTAGATCACGTAAGCCAGGTTTTGTGGGGAAACCGCCACCTGCGGATCGCTCTCAGGGCACAGCGCCAGGTGCGCATCCGCCAGATCAAGCGTGGCCATCCCTTGCGGCAAGGGCATCGCCACCTGAGACTGGGTCAACACCAGGCGCACGCCGCTGTCTTCGAGCATATGCAACAGACGTTCACGCGGGTAGTGCGGGTCCAGCGGCACATAGGCGCCACCGGCCTTTAGCACCGCCAGCAGGCTGACCACCATATCGAACGAACGCGCGACCGCAACGCCCACCAGCACCTCCGGGCCAACACCCTGGCCGATCAGACAATGGGCCAGGCGATTGGCTTGCAGGTTCAGCTCGGCGTAGCTGAGGGTCTGGCCGTCCAGGCACAAAGCAATCGCGTCGGGGCGTTGTCGCGCCTGGGCCTGGAACAAACCGTGCACACCCGCAACGTCCTCGAATGCGGTCGTGCTGCGGTTCCACTCCTGCAACAACCTGCGTTGCTCGTCGTCAACCAGCATGCCGAGCTGTGCAATACGATTGCCGGCGCGTCCCACCACCGCCCGCAGCAGCATTTGCCAATGCCCGGCCATACGCTGCACGGTCGCAGGGTCGAACAGATCGGTGGCGTAGGTAAGCGAGGCCCAGATGCCTTCGGGCGACTCCTGGGTATCCAGGCTCAGGTCGAACTGCGCACTCTGGCTGTCCCACTCCAGGGCCTCCACGCCCAGCCCCGGCAGTTGCTGTTCGCCACGGCGACTGCGGCCTTCGGTCTGGTGGTTGAACATCACCTGGAACAGCGGGTTATGGCTCAGGCTGCGCTCGGGCTGCAAGGCTTCCACCAATTGCTCGAACGGCAGGTCCTGATGACTCTGGGCCTCCAGCGCACGCTGCTTGACTTGGACGAGCAACTGACTGAAGGACATCTGCCCGTCAATATCGGCCTTGAGCACCTGGGTATTGACGAAAAAACCAATCAACCGCTCGGTTTCCGCGCGATTGCGGTTGGCAATCGGCACGCCGACACGGATATCCGACTGCCCGCTGTAGCGATACAACAAGGTCTGGAACGATGCCAGCAACAACATGAACAGGGTCACACCCTCGCGCTGGGCCAATGCCTTGAGCCCAGTGACCAGCCCCGTATCGAGCCCCATGTCGAGCCGTGCACCGCGATAGCTCTGCACCGCCGGGCGCGGATGATCGAGTGGCAGTTCCAGCACCGGCTGCTCACCGCCCAACCGCTCGCACCAATAGCCCAGCTGGCGCTCTTTTTCACCGGCTTCCATCCAACTGCGCTGCCACAGTGCGTAGTCCGGGTATTGGATCGACAAGTCCGGCAGACGCACGTCCTGGCCCTGACTGTAAGCGACGTACAACTGCACCAGTTCATCGACCATCACCTGCATCGACACGCCATCGGAAACGATGTGGTGCAACACCAGCACCAGCACGTGATCCTCAGGCGTCAACTGCAGCAACTTGACCCGCAGCAGCGGGCCTTGCTGCAGGTCAAAGGGCTTGGCGGCCTCCGCTTGAACCAGCGCTTCAAGCTGCGCAGCATCAGCGGTTTCAACGGCGATTTGCAGTTGCAATTCAGGCCTGACCACCTGCAACACCTGATCGACGTCCTGATGCAAATAAGTACGCAGGCTTTCGTGACGGGCGATCAGGCTATCGAAGCTGCGCTGCAAGGCCGCCCGATCCAGGCGGCCTTTCAAACGCAAGGCGCGCGGCAGGTGGTAGGCCGAGCTCTGCGGCTCCAACTGCCACAGGAACCACTGCCGCTCCTGGGCATAAGAGAGTCGAAGCGGCTCACCTTCCTGGCGTTTGAAAACCGGGGCGATCTCAAACAGGTTGATACCTTGCTGCTTGAGCATGACCGCCAACGCTTTCTTTTGCTGCGCCGAAAGTGACCCTACCGACTCGATTAATGCTTGCACGCCACGCCCCTCAGGAAATCAATTTATCCAGATCTTCTGCTGATAGACGTTTAAGGGCCTCCAAGGATTTAGCCAATGCGTCCTGCACCGGCGAATTATTTGTCTGCCGGGCCGCTATCTGCGCACTGAAATCGGCCAGGGTCGGGGCGGTGAAGATCGCCTTGACGTCGAACTCGGCGTGCAATTGCTCGCGCAGGCGCACCACCACCTGGGTCGCCAGCAGCGAATGCCCGCCCAGTTCGAAGAAGTTGTCGTTCATGCCCACCCGCTCCACTTCCAGCACCTCGGCCCAGATGGCAGCAATCTGCTGTTCCAGCTCGCTGTGCGGGGCCACGTATTCGCGGGCTTGCAGGCTCGCGTCCAGCGCTGGCAGGGCCTTGCGGTCGAGCTTGCCGTTGGGGCTCAGGGGCATTTGCTCGAGCAGCATCCACTGCGCCGGGACCATATAGTCCGGCAGGTGCTGGGCCAGGTGGATGGCCAGCACTTCGCGCCAGTCATCGCCGGCATTTTGCAGCACCAGATAACCCACCAGGTATTTGCCATCGACCGCCACCGCGGCGGCCTCACGGACCCAGTCATGTTCCAGCAGGCGTGCTTCGATTTCGCCGAGCTCGATGCGCAGGCCGCGCAGTTTGACCTGATGGTCGATGCGCCCGGCGTATTCGATCACGCCGTCCTCGCGGTAGCGCGCCAGGTCACCGGTGCGGTACAGGCGCTCGCCCTTGATGAAGGGATGGGCAACAAAGCGTTCGGCGGTGAGTGCCGGGCGGCGATGGTAACCACGGGCCAGGCCGATACCGCCCAGGTACAGCTCGCCCAGCACGCCGACCGGTACGGGCGCGAAGTTGCTGTCGAGGATGTAGCAACCGAGGTTGGCGATCGGACGGCCAATCGGCACCGCATCGCGGCCTTCGTCCACGCAGGTCCAGTGGGTCACGTCGATGGCGGCCTCGGTCGGGCCGTACAGGTTGTAGAGCCCGGCCTGCGGCAGCTTGGCGAACACTTGCTGCTGCGCGTCCACCGGCAAGGCTTCGCCGCTGCACACGATGCGTTGCAGGGTATGGCAGGTTCCGACGGCCGGGTCTTGCAGGAATGCCTGCAACATCGACGGCACGAAGTGCAGTGTGGTGACCTGTTCCTGGTTGATCAGATGGATCAACTTCGCTGGATCACGGTGATCGCCCGGCGCCGCGACCACCAGGCGCGAGCCGGTCATCAGCGGCCAGAAGAACTCCCACACCGACACGTCGAAGCTGAACGGAGTCTTTTGCAGCACCGTGTCGCTGCCATCCAGGCCGTAGGCTTCCTGCATCCATTGCAGGCGGTTGAGCAGCGCCGAATGCCGGTTACCGGCGCCTTTGGGCTGGCCGGTGGAGCCGGAGGTGTAGATCACGTAGGCCAGGTTTTCGCCGTCCAGCGCGATATTCGGGTTGGTGTCGCTGTAGCCCTCAAAGTCAGCCTCGCCCAGCACCAGGGTTTCCAGCCCTTGGGGAATCGGCAGTTGCCCAAGCAAATGCGCCTGGGTCAGCAGCAGCCTCACGCCGCTGTCTTGCAGCATGTAAGCCAGGCGTTCGCGCGGATACTCCGGGTCCAGCGGTACGTAGGCACCACCGGCTTTGAGCACCGCCAGCAAACCCACCACCATGTCGATGGAGCGCTCCACGGCCAGGCCCACCAGCACGTCCGGCCCCACGCCGGCTTCGATCAAGCGATGGGCCAGGCGGTTGGCGCGCCGGTTCAGCTCGGCATAGCTCAAGCGCTGTTCGGCAAACACCAGGGCCGCTGCGTCCGGCGTGCGTGCGGCCTGCGCTTCGATCAACTGATGCACCCACTGCCCCAGCGGGTAGTCGCGTGCGGTGGCATTCCAGTCGTGTAGCTGCTGCCGACGCTCGGTCGAATCCAGCATCGCCAACTCGCCCAGACGCTGCTGGCCGCCCTCAAGCATCGCTTGCAGCAGGTTGACCAGATGGCGGCCATAGCGTTGCACCATGTCTGAGCTGAAATGCGCACGGGCGAAACTGAACTGCACCGACAGGGTGTCACCGACGTCCACCAGCACCGTGAGCGGGAAGCTGGTTTGCTCGCGCGAGTCGGGCAAGCCAAAGCGGATACCGCTGCCGCCACTCTGTTCCAGGGCCTTGGACACCGGGTAGTTCTCGAACACCAGGATGTTATCGAACAAGGCTTCACCGCCTTGCCCGGCCCAGCGCTGGATATCGTACAGGCCGGTGTGCTCATGCTCGCGCAGGGTCAGGTTTCGCGCCTGCACCGCTTGCAACCACTGCGCCACGGACTGCTGGTCATCCACCGCGCAGATCACCGGCAACGTGTTGATGAACAGCCCGATCTGCTGTTCCACCCCCGCCAGCTCCGCCGGACGCCCGGCGACAGTGGCACCGAAGGACACCACCGCTTGCCCGCTATGGCGCTGCAGCAGGATCAACCATGCCGCCTGGATCAAAGTATTGAGGGTGACCTTGTTGCCGCGCGCGAAGGCCTCGAGGCGCGCGGTCATCCGGCGATCCAGGCCCAGTCGATGTTCGCCCTGCCCATCCGGCGCCATCGGCTGGCTGCTGCCCAGGCGGGTCGGCGCTTGCAACGCACTCAGTTGCTCGCGCCAGAAGGCTTCGGTCACACCCGCATCACGCTGCTGCAGCCAGCCGATGTAATCGCGATAGCGCCCCACCGCTTCAGGCACCGCTACGCCGGCGTAGCGTTGCAGCACCTCACCGAACAGTCGCGAGTTGCTCCAACCGTCCATCAGGATGTGATGGTGGGTGTAAATCAGCTCGTGGAGGTGCTCGTCGGTGCGCACCAGGACCAGGCGTACAAGCGGCGCCTTGGCCAGGTCGAAACCCTGGCGGCGCTCGGCGTGCTGCAGGTTCTGCAGTGCCAGCTCAGGTTCCGGCATGGTCCGCCAATCAAGCTGTTCGATCGGCAAGCGCGCCTCGCGGTACACCACCTGGCACGGCCATTCCAGCTGACCTTCCCAGAAGAACCCGCTGCGCAGCACGTCATGGGCTTGCACGGTAGCGTCCCAGGCCTGCTGGAACCGCGCCACGTCCAGGCCCTCGACTGTCACGCGGATCTGGTTGATGTAGTCGCCGGCCGCCTGTTCGTACAGGGTATGGAACAGCATGCCCTGCTGCATGGGCGACAAGGTGTAGAGGTCTTCGATGGCCTCGGCAGCCAGGGGCAAGGATTCAAGCTGTTGCTGGGTCAGGCGCGACAACGGGAAGTCGGAGGCCGTCACGCCGTGGTTGCCGGGGGTGCAGCAATGCTCCACCAACGCCGTCAGCTCGCGGGTAAAGGCCTGGCTCAAGGCCTCGATCTGCGGAGCGTCGAACATCAGCGGGCTGAAGGTCCAGCCCATGTGCAGTTCTCCGCCATACACCTGGCCGTTAAGGGTCAACCAGTTGCCCAGCGGGGCGTCCGGGCTTTGTTCGGCACCGGCGCTTTCCGAAGCCGGCGTGAACAGGCCGTCCGGTTGGTCAAAGCTGCCGTCGAACTGGCCCAGGTAGTTGAAGGTGATACGCGGCACCGGCAGCGCGCTGAGCGCCTGGCGCGTGGCGTCATCGCCCAGATAACGCAGCGCGCCGAAGCCCAGGCCTTTGTCCGGCACCGCGCGCAGTTGCTCCTTGATCTGCTTGATCGAAGTGGCGAGGGATTCGGCCGGGGTCAGGCGCACCGGAAACAGGCTGGTGAACCAGCCCAGGGTGCGGGTCAGGTCGATATCGTCGAACAGCTCTTCGCGGCCATGCCCCTCCAGCTGGATCAGGCTGGAGGCCTGCCCGGTCCATTGGCAGACCACGCGCGCCAGGGCCGTCAGCAGCAGGTCATTGATCTGGGTGCGGTACGCCGTGGGCGCCTGTTGCAGCAATTGCCGGGTGCGCTCGGCATCCAGTCTGCTGACCACCGTCCGGGCCAGACGACCGGGACGCGCGGCGTGCGGATCACGGCATGGCAAGTCGGCAGGCACGCCTTGCAGCTGTTGCAGCCAGAAGTCTTTCTGCGGCTGTACCGCTGCGCTGCGGGCATGCGCCTGCAAACGCTCGGCCCAGGCTTTGAACGACGAGGTCTTGGCCGGCAACGTCCGTTGGCGGTACAGGCTTTGCAAATCCTCAAGGAACACTCGCCAGGACACGCCATCCACTACCAAGTGGTGCATGACCAGCAGCAGGCGCTGTGAACCGTCGGCCAGGTCGGCAAGTACTGCACGCAGCAACTGGCCTTGTTGCAGGTTGAGGCTGCGTTGGGCACGCTCGCACAGGGTCTGCAGTTCGGCGCTGTCCTGCACGCTCGCTTGCCATAGCAAGGGGGTTGCTTGGGCGTCATGCCAAGCTGTCCAGCCCTCAGGCTGACGGCTGAAGCGCAAACGCAGCACGTCGTGGTGCTGGGTGATCGCTTGCAACGCAGCTTCCAACTGATCGCCCTGAATCGGCTGGCGCGGCGTCAGTAACAAGGACTGGTTCCAGTGATGGTGGTCCGGCAGCTCCCGCTCGAAAAACAACTGCTGGAACGGCAGCAACGGCGTTTCGCCCTGCACCGGGCCCTGCTCGATCACTCGTGCGGTCTGCAACTGCGCCACGCGGGCCAGGCTGCGGACGGTCTGGTGCTGGAACAGTGCCTTCGCGGTGAAATGGATACCGGCCGCACGCGCACGGCTGACCACCTGAATGGAGATGATCGAGTCACCACCACGCTCGAAAAAGTTGTCGTTCGACCCCACCTGCTCGACGCCCAGCACTTCGGCCCAGATCGCGGCGATCTGCTGTTCCAGGTCATTTTGCGGCGCTTCGTAGCGATGGGTGGCTTCGGGTTTGGGCAGGGCCTTGCGGTCGAGCTTGCCGTTGGGACTCAGGGGCATTTGCTCGAGCAGCATCCACTGCGCCGGGACCATGTAGTCCGGCAGATGCTGGGCCAGGTGGATGGCCAGCTCTTCGCGCCAGTCATCACCGGCGTTTTGCAGCACCAGGTAGCCCACCAGGTATTTGCCATCGACCGCCAGCACGGCGGCCTCGCGGACCCAGTCGTGTTCCAGCAGACGCGCTTCGATTTCGCCCAGCTCGATGCGCAGGCCGCGCAGTTTGACCTGGTGGTCGATGCGCCCGGCGTATTCGATCACACCGCCCTCGCGAAAGCGCGCGAGGTCGCCGGTGCGGTACAGGCGTTCGCCCTGGATAAACGGATGAGCGATAAAGCGTTCGGCGGTGAGTGCCGGGCGATGATGGTAACCACGGGCCAGGCCGATACCGCCCAGGTACAGCTCGCCCAGCACGCCGAACGGCACCGGCTCGAAGTTGCTGTCGAGGATGTAGCAACCAAGGTTGGCAATCGGGCGGCCGATCGGTACGGCGTCACGGTCTTCGTCCACGCAGGTCCAGTGAGTCACGTCGATGGAGGCCTCGGTCGGGCCGTACAGGTTGTAGAGCCCGGCTTGCGGCAGCTTGGCGAACACTTGCTGCTGCGCATCCACCGGCAAGGCTTCACCGCTGCACACGATGCGTTTCAGGCTTTGGCAGGTCGACACGGCGGGATCCTGCAGGAACGCCTGCAGCATCGAGGGCACGAAGTGCAGTGTGGTGACCTGCTCTTGATTGATCAGGCTGATCAATTTCGCTGGATCACGATGATCGCCCGGCGCCGCGACCACCAGGCGCGAGCCGGTCATCAGCGGCCAGAAAAACTCCCACACCGACACGTCGAAGCTGAACGGAGTCTTTTGCAGCACCGTGTCGCTGCCATCCAGGCCGTAGGCTTCCTGCATCCATTGCAGGCGGTTGAGCAGCGCCGAATGCCGGTTACCGGCGCCTTTGGGCTGGCCGGTGGAGCCGGAGGTGTAGATCACGTAGGCCAGGTTTTCGCCGTCCAGCGCGATATTCGGGTTGGTGTCGCTGTAGCCCTCAAGGGCAGACTCGCCCAATACCAGGGTCTCCAGTCCCTGCGGTATCGGCAACTGCTCAAGCAAATGCGCCTGGGTCAGCAGCAGCTTCACCCCGCTGTCTTCCAGCATGTAGGCCAGGCGTTCGCGCGGATACTCCGGGTCCAGCGGTACGTAGGCACCACCTGCCTTGAGCACCGCCAGCAGGCCCACCACCATGTCGATGGAGCGCTCCACGGCCAGGCCCACCAACACGTCTGGTCGTACACCGGCCTCGATCAGGCGATGGGCCAGGCGGTTGGCGCGGCGGTTCAGTTCGGCGTAGCTCAGGGACTCGTCATTGAAGCGCAATGCAAGTGCATCCGGCTGCGCCTGCGCCTGCGCTTCGATCAAATGATGTACCCACTGCCCTTGCGGGTAGTCGCGCTCGGTGGCGTTCCACTGATACAGGATCTGTTCGCGCTCACCGGCGCTGAGTAATGCCAGGTCCTGCACGGGCACTGCTGCGTTCGCCACGGCATCACGCAGCAGGCTCAACCAATGCTCGCCCATGCGCGCGACGGTGGCGGCGCTGAACAGGTCGGTGGCGTAGGTCAGCGACGCCCAGATGCCCTCGCCGCTTTCCTGGGTATCCAGGCTCAGGTCGAACTGGGCGCTGTGGCTGTCCCATTCCAGGTTGGCCACGCTCAGGCCTGGCAGTTGCTGCGCGGCGCTGTGTGAATGGGCCTGGTGATTGAACATCACCTGGAACAGCGGGTTGTGGCTCAGGCTACGCTCCGGCTGCAGCGCTTCCACCAGTTGCTCGAAGGGCAAGTCCTGGTGGGCCTGGGCCTCCAGCGCACGACACTTGGTGTGTTGCAGCAACTGGGCAAAGGTCATCCGGCCATCGAGGTCGGCCTTGAGCACCTGAGTGTTGACGAAGAAGCCGATCAGCGACTCGGTCTCGACACGGTTGCGGTTGGCGATCGGCACGCCGACGCGAATATCCTGCTGGCCGCTGTAGCGGTACAAAAATGCCTGGAAAGAGGCCAGCAGCAGCATGAACATCGTCACGCCTTCGCGTTGGGCCAGGGCTTTGAGCCCCACGACCAATGCCGGCTCCAGCTCGATGTCTTGCCGCGTGCCACGAAAGCTCTGCTGCGCCGGGCGCGGCTGGTCGAACGGCAACTCCAGCACCGGCTGCGGGCCGCTGAGCAATTTATGCCAGTAGTCCAATTGACGGGCTTTCTCCCCCGCTTCCATCCAACCGCGCTGCCACACCGCGTAATCGGCGTACTGGATCGGCAGCGTCGCCAACACACACTGCAGGCCCTGGCTGTAGGCGGCATAGAGTTGCATCAATTCCTGCACCATCACGCCCATCGACCAGCCATCGGAGACGATATGGTGCTGCACCAGCACCAGCACGTGCTCCGCTTCACTCACCGCGAACAAGCTGACCCGCAGCAGCGGGCCTTGCTGCAAATCGAAGGGCCGCGCGATTTCAGCCTCTACCCGCGACTTGAGGCGGGCTTCGTCGACCGCGCTTTCGGCGATCTCGATCGGTGCAGGCGCCAGCACTTCCTGGGTACGTTGTTCACCGTCCAGGTGCAGGCGGGTGCGCAGGCTTTCGTGGCGCGCCACCAGGGTGTCGAAACTGCGTTGCAGGGCGGCCTTGTCCAGACGCCCGCTCAGGCGCAGGGCACCGGGGACGTGATAGGCGGCGCTTTCAGGGTCCAATTGCCAGAGAAACCACTGGCGTTCCTGGGCGTAGGACAGCGGCAGGTGCTGGCCGTCCTCGCGGATCGAGGCAATCGGCAGTTGCGCGAAGCTCATGCCACGGCTTTGCAGGCGCTGGTAGAACTGCTGGCGCTGTTCCAGAGGCAGGCGGAGAAAGCGCGAGACCAGATCGATATTAGGGTTGGAAAGCATGGTTCAAATCGCCTCTAGTTCGCTCAAAAAGTCACGAAGGTCATCAAAATCTTCCGCGCTGCCGGCACGGAAGGTGGCGGCGGCCTGCACGTAGGCGCGCAGCGTTTCGGTCTGGAACACTTCCACCAGCGGCACTTCAAGCCGCAGTTCGGCCTGGACCCGCGAGGTAATCTGGATCGCCAGCAGGGAGTGGCCGCCCACCTCGAAGAAGTTGTCGTTCAGGCCCACCTGCGGCAGGCGCAGCACGTCGGCCCAGATCGCGGCGATCTGCTGTTCCAGCTCGGTTTCGGGGGCCACATAGGCCTGTTGCAGCAGGCTCGCATCCGGTTCGGGCAGGCCCTTGCGGTCGAGCTTGCCGTTAGGGGTCAGCGGCATTTGCGCCAGGAACATGAAGTGCGCCGGCACCATGTAATCCGGCAGGCGGGCTTTCAGGGCCCGGCGCAAGCTGTCGCGGAACTCGGCCTGGTCGGCCAGGTTGGCGTCTGCCGGCACCACATAAGCGACCAACTGCTTACCGGTCGGACCCTCCTGGGCCACCACCACGGTTTCACCGACGCTGTCCTGCTCGCGCAAGCGGGCTTCGATCTCGCCCAGTTCGATGCGGAAACCACGGATTTTTACCTGATGGTCGACACGGCCGAGGTAATCCACCACGCCATCCGCACGGCCACGGGTCAGGTCGCCGCTGCGATACACACGGCTGCCGGGCTTGCCGAACGGGTCCGGCACGAACCGCTCGGCGGTCAATGCCGCACGTTCCAGGTAACCCCGCGCCACGCCCTCGCCGCCCAGGTACAACTCACCGGCCACGCCGATGGGTTGCAAGTTGAGGTGCGCGTCCAGCACATAGCCGCTGCGGTTGCCCAGCAGCGTGCCGATCGGTGCGTAGACCGCGCCGCACGGATCGCCCTGGCGCGCCTTCCACAGCAGTGGCGTCACCACGGTTTCGGTCGGGCCGTAGCCGTTGAACAGGTAGTTCGGTTTGAGCGCGCGCCAGGCCAGGTCGTAGCTGGCTTGAGCGACGGCGTCACCGCCGAAGCAGTAAACCCGAACCTTCGGCGGGTTACCGTCACGCTCGGCATGTTCGGCCAGCTGTTGCAGATAGACCGGCGGGAACACCGCCATGGTCACGTTATGACGGTGCATCTGTTCATAGGTGTATTCGGGCAGCCACAGGCTGTCATCGCGGATCAGCACGCTCGCGCCGTTGATCAGCGGGTGCATCCAGCCTTCATGGGCGCCGTCGAAAGCGAACGACATGAAGTGCAGCTCGCAATCGGCCGGGGACGTTTCATAACGCTCGCCGGTGGCGATGATGTGCGCCACCAGCGGGCCGTGGGAGACCGCCACGCCTTTGGGCATGCCGGTCGAACCCGAGGTGTAGATCACGTAGGCCAAGTTGTCGCCGTCGAGCTTCACCTCAGGTGCGCTGTCGCTGTAATCGGCCCAGTCTTCGGTGCGGTCGATTGCCAGGGTGTCCAGCCCTGGGGGAATCGGCAGTTGCTGCAAGGCACGGCTGTGGGTCAGCAGCAACTTCGCACGGCTGTCCTGCATCATGTACAGCAGGCGATCACGCGGGTATTCGATATCCAGCGGTACGTAGACGCCGCCGGCTTTCATCACCGCCAAAAATGCCACCAGGCTCTCGGCGCTGCGTGGCATGGCAATCGCCACACGTACTTCGGGGCCGACGCCACGGGCGATCAGGGCATGGGCCAGGCGGTTGGCCTGGCGGTCCAGTTCACCATAGGTGAGGGTTTGCGCGTCGAATTTCACCGCCACTGCTTGGGGGTTTTCAGCGGCGCGGTCGGCGACACATTCGTGGACCAGGCGCTCGGACGAGAAGCCCGCGTCCGTCTGGTTCCACAGTTGCAGGATGTGCTGCTGCTCATCCTCGCCCAGCAGGTTCAATTGGCTGATGGTCTGCTGTTGGTCGGCAACCATCGCTTGCAGCAGGTTCTGCCAGTGGCGTGCCATGCGCTCGATGGTCGAGGCTTCGAACAGATCGGTGGCATAACTCAGCGACGCGCCCAACTGCTCCAGCGATTCCTCGATATCCAGGGTCAGGTCGAAATGCGCGGCCGTCTCATCCCAGCTCACCGGGCTCACGTCCAATTGCGCCAGGCGTTGCAAATGCTGGCCCGCCAGGCTGACATGGTGATTGAACGCAACCTGGAACAATGGACTCAAGCTCAGGCTGCGCTCAGGCTGTAACGCTTCGACCAATTGCTCGAACGGCAGGTCCTGGTGAGCCTGGGCCTGCAAAGCACGCTGTTTGACCTGGGTAAGTAACTCACGAACGGTGGTGTGGCCGTCGATCTCGGCCTTGAGCACCTGAGTATTGACGAAGAACCCGATCAGCCGCTCCGTTTCGATCCGGTTGCGGTTGGCAATCGGTACGCCGACGCGGATGTCCTGCTGGCCGCTGTAGCGATGCAGCAACGCTTGGTAGGAGGCCAGCAACAGCATGAACAGCGTTACGCCCTCACGTTGGGCCAAGGCCTTGAGGCTCTCGACCAGCAGGGTCGGCAGTGCAATATTCAAGCGCGCACCGCGATGGGACGGCGCCGCCGGGCGCTGGTGATCGAGAGGCAACTCCAGCACCGGTTGTTCGCCGCCGAGCAGTTCAAGCCAGCAGTCGAGTTGACGGGACTTCTCCCCCGCTTCCATCCAATCGCGCTGCCACCGGGCATAGTCGGCGTACTGGATCGGCACGGCCGGCAATTGCAGGGTCTGGCCCTGGCTATAAGCGGCGTAAAGCTGGACCAGTTCGTCAACCATGATCTGCATCGACCAGCCATCGGAAATGATGTGATGCTGCACGATCACCAGCACATGCTCATCCTCGGCCAGGCGCAACAGGCTGACCCGCATCAGCGGGCCCTGGCGCAGGTCAAACGGCTGGGTGATACGGGCTTCGACCAGCGCTTTCAGGTTAGCCTCATCGGCTTCTATCGGACTGAAGTCGATATTTACCTGGGGACTGATCACTTGCACCGTGCGGTCAGCGTCCTGTTGCACATGGGTGCGCAAGCTCTCATGGCGCGCAACCAGCGTATCGAAGGCGCGCTGCAACGCGGCACAGTCCAGCGGCCCCTTGAGACGTAACGCACGGGGCACATGATAGGCCGCACTGTGCGGGTCCAGTTGCCAGAGGAACCATTGGCGCTCCTGAGCGTAGGACAGCGCGAGTGGCTGGTCACGCTCGACTGGCCCTATCGGGCTGGCTTCGACCCAGGCATCGGTCAGCGCCTCGACGAAGCGCTCGAGTACCGGTTGATCAAAGAGCGCCTTCAACCCGACCTCCAGGCCGAGCCCCTGGCGCGTGCGGGATATGGCTTGGGTGGCCAGCAGCGAATGTCCGCCCAGTTCGAAGAAATGGTCGTTCAGGCCGACCTGCTCCACGCCCAGCACCTCGGACCAGATGGCGGCGACCTGGCGTTGCAGCACGGTATGCGGGGCCACGTAGTCACGGGCCAGCACGTCAACGCTGGGCAGCGCCTTGCGGTCCAGCTTGCCATTGGGGCTCAGCGGCATCCGCTCCAGCAGCATCCATTGCGCCGGCACCATATAGTCCGGCAGGTGCCGGGCCAGGTGGGCGCTCAACACATCGCGCCAATCGTCATACGCGTCTTGCAGCACCAGGTAGCCCACTAGGTATTGGCCGTCTACCGCCAACACCGCCGCCTCGCGCACCCAGTCGTGCGCCAGCAGGCGCGCTTCGATTTCGCCCAGCTCGATACGCTGGCCTCGCAGCTTGACTTGGTGGTCGATACGCCCGGCGTACTCGATCACGCCGTTTTCGCGGTAGAGCGCCAGATCGCCGGTGCGGTACAGGCGCTCGCCCCTGACGAACGGATGAGCGATAAAGCGTTCGGCGGTCAGTGCCGGACGGCGATGGTAACCACGGGCAAGGCCGATGCCGCCCAGGTACAGCTCGCCCAGCACTCCCGCAGGAGCGGGCTCGAAATTGCTGTCGAGGATGTAGCAACCGAGGTTGGCGATCGGGCGACCGATCGGCACCACGTCACGGCCTTCGTCCACGCAGGTCCAATGGGTTACGTCGATGGCGGCTTCGGTCGGGCCGTACAGGTTGTAGAGGCTGGCCTGGGGCAGCTTGGCGAAGGCTTGCCGCTGGGCATCGACCGGCAGCGCTTCGCCGCTGCACACGATGCGCTGCAACGTGTGACAGGTGACAACCGCCGGTTCCTGCAAGAATACCTGCAACATTGATGGTACGAAGTGCAACGTGGTGACCTGTTCGGCGTTGATCAGGCTGACCAGCCTGGCCGGATCACGGTGATCCCCTGGCGCGGCGACCACCAGGCGCGCGCCGGTCATCAACGGCCAGAAAAATTCCCACACCGAGACGTCAAAACTGAACGGGGTCTTTTGCAGCACGCTATCGTGGGTGCCCAGTGCGTAGGCTTCCTGCATCCATTGCAAGCGGTTGGTCAGTGCCGAGTGCCGGTTGCCGGCGCCTTTGGGCTGCCCAGTGGAACCGGAGGTGTAGATCACATAGGCCAGGTTTTCGCCATCCAGGGCAACGCCTGGGTTGGCTTCGCTGTAAGCGTCGAACCCCACGTCATTGAGTATCAGACTCTCGACGCCGGACAGCACCGGCAATTGCTCAAGCAGATGAGCCTGGGTCAACAACAACTTCACGCCACTGTCAGCGAGCATATAGGCCAGGCGTTCACGCGGGTATTCCGGGTCCAGCGGTACGTAGGCGCCACCGGCCTTGAGCACCGCCAGCAAGCCCACCACCATTTCAATGGAGCGCTCGACGGCCAGGCCCACCAGCACATCCGGGCCCACACCGGCTTCGATCAAGCGATGGGCCAGGCGATTGGCGCGGCGGTTCAGTTGCGCATAACTCAAACGCTGCTGCGCGAAGACCAGCGCCGGCGCGTCCGGCGTGCGTGCGGCCTGCTCTTCGATCAGTTGATGCACGCCGAGATGCAACGGGTAGTCGCGCACGGTGGCGTTCCAGTCATAGACGATTTGCTGGCGCACCGCGTCCGCCAGCGCCGGCACATCGCCCACGCGTTGCTGGGCAGCACTGCTCAAACTTAGCAGCAGGTGCTGGTAGTACTCAGCCAGTTGGTGAACGTCGCCCTCGCCGAACAGTTCCGTATCGAAGCTGAACTCGAATTCGAGCGCTGCACCCGCACCCAGCAGCACAGTCAACGGGTAATGGGTCTGCTCGATATTCTGCACATTGCTGAACGTAAGCCCGGCCGGCGCACCTTGAGCCAATGCCGCGCTTACCGGGTAGTTTTCAACCACCAGCAGCGTGTCAAACAACGCCCTGCCGCCTGTATCAGCCCAGCGCTGGATATCGAACAGCGGCGTGTGTTCGTGTTCGCGCAGGCTCAGGTTAAGTTCCTGCACCTGTTGCAACCATTCGCCGACCCACAGTTGCGGATCGGGAGTGGCGATAATGGGCAAGGTGTTGATGAACAGGCCGACGTGCTGCTCAATGCCCTGCAAACCGGCAGGCCGGCCGGAGACAGTGGCACCGAAGGTGACCGCGTCTTGACCGGTCCGGCGTTGCAGCAGCAGCAGCCATGCCGCTTGCACCAGGGTATTGAGGGTGACTTTATGCGCCTGGGCAAATGCCCTGAGTTGCGCGGTTGGCTCGAGACCGAGGGCCAGATGCACGTTGCCCTTGCTTGACGAAGGATTGGTTGGGACGCCCCGCGCCAGATAGGTCGGTGCTTGCAGCGCGGCCAGCTGGCTTTTCCAGAACACCTCGCTGGATGGCTGGGTCTGCAACCAGGCAATGTAGTTTCGGTAATGCCCCTGGACTGCCGGCAATGGTTGTCCGGCATAGTGCTGCAAGACCTCTCCAAACAGCTGCGCACGGCTCCAACCGTCCAGCAGAAGGTGATGGTTGGTGTAGATCAGATGGAAACGCTCGGCACCGGTACGTACCAGTTTCAGGCTCAGCAGCGGCGCACGTTCCAGCTCGAACCCCTTTGCCCGTGTCGACTCGCTCAATGCGTCCAATGCCGCTCGCTGGTCGGGTCGCGCCTGCCAGTCGTATTCGGCAAACGGCAACGCCGCTTCGCGGTACACCGCTTGCAACGGCTGCGCCTGTGTATCCTGCCAGACAAAAGCGGTGCGCAGCATGTCATGCCGCGCCAGGACCTGCTCCCACGCGCGCTGGAAACGGGCTATATCCAGGCCCTGGATATCGGCGCGCAATTGGCTGATGTAAATGTCGTCCTGCCCTTGCTGGTACAGGCTGTGAAACAGCATGCCTTGCTGCATGGGCGACAGCGGGTACAAGTCCTGCACCGCACGGGGGGCAAAGGTCAAGTCGTCCAGTTGCGCCTGGGTCAGGCGGGCCAAGGTCACATCGGCCGGTGTGAGCCCGCCGTGTCGCGGATCGACGCAATGGGCGATCAGCGCCAGCAGTTCCTGCCGGTAGTCATCCACCAGGCGCGCAATGGTCGCTACCTCAAACATCTCCCGGCTGAAACCCCACCGCAGCGCCAGTTCCCCGCCATACACCTGCCCTTCCACCGTCAGCCAGTTGGCCAGCGGCGCTTCAGGATCCTGGGCCTGGCCGCTGCCCTGGGTGGCCGGGACGAACAGCGCCGACTCGTTGAACTGGCGGTCGAACTGGCCCAGGTAGTTGAAGGTGATGCGTGGCGCGGCCAGGTTCGACAGGGTCGCGCGGGCGTCAGGTGTGCCGAGGTAGCGCAGCACGCCGTAGCCGAGGCCTTTGCCTGGCACGGCGCGCAGTTGCTCCTTGACCGATTTGATCGCGCTCGACAGCTCGCCATCGGCCTCGAGACGCACCGGAAACAGGCTGGTGAACCAGCCGACGGTACGGCTCAGGTCAACCGAGTCGAACACGTCTTCGCGGCCATGGCCCTCCAGCTGGATCAGCGCGGCGGGCTGGCCGCTCCAACGCGTAATGACGCGCGCCAGTGCGGTCAGCAACAGGTCGTTGACCTGGGTGCGATAGGCCGCCGGAGCGTCTTGCAGCAGTTGGCGGGTGTGTTCGGCGCTGAGGCGAATTTCGAGCTGGCTGCCCAAGTGGTTTTGCAGGCCGCCCTGGGGGTTGTCGCAGGGCAGCTCGGCGGTCGCGGTCTGCGCCTGCCAGTACGGCAGTTGAGCGTCCAGGGTCTGCGCATGGGCCTGCAACTGCTGCGCCCATTGCTGGTAGGCGCTGGTCTTGGCTGGCAGTGCGGCGTTGCTATAAGCCTGTTGCAGGTCTTCAAGCAGGATGCGCCACGACACACCGTCCACCACCAGGTGATGCACCACCAGCAGCAGGCGTTGGCTGCCATCGGCCATGGCGATCAGGACCGCACGCAACAGCGGGCCCTGTGCAAGGTCGAGGCTGCGCTGGGCTTTGTCGCAAAGTGCGGCCAACTGAGCGTCGTCGGCGGCCTGGGTTTGCCACAGCTCGGGCGTGGTCACCGGCGCGGCATGGGTTTGCCGCCAACCTTCCGAGTGGCGCACAAACCGCAGGCGCAGGGCGTCGTGATGGTTGATCAACTGGACCAGGGCCGCTTCCAGGCGCGCAGGTTCGAGGGCTTCACGCGGGGTCAGCAGTAACGACTGGTTCCAATGTTGACGCGCCGGGATCGCCTGCTCGAAAAAACTGTGCTGCACGGGGGTCAGCATCACCTCGCCGGTGACCGGCCCTTGGTCGATAACGCTCGCTGGTTCAAAGGTCGCCACCCGCGCCAGGCTACGGATGCTCTGGTACTGAAACAAGTCCCGTGGACTGAGGCGAATGGCCGCCTGGCGGGCACGGCTGACCACCTGAATGGAGATGATCGAATCACCGCCCAGCTCGAAAAAGTTGTCGTCCAGGCCGATCTGTGGGGCACCGAGCACATCGCTCCAGATCGCGGCCAGGGCTTTTTGCAACGGGTTTTCCGGTGCGGCATACGCCTGTTGTGGCGTGGCGTCGGGTAATGGCAAGGCCTTGCGGTCGAGCTTGCCGTTGGCGGTCACCGGCAGCTTGGCCAGGTGCACCATATGGGTCGGCACCATGTATTCAGGCAGGCTGTCGAGCAGCCACGCCTTGAGGTCGGCCGGGGCCTGGTCTTCCAGCACCAGGTAAGCCACCAGTTGCTTGCCGCCCTGCACCAGCACAACGGCTTCGCGCACCGACGGGTGTTGCAGCAGGCGCGCCTCGATCTCGCCCAGCTCGATCCGCAGGCCGCGCAACTTGACCTGATGGTCGAGACGGCCCAGGTACTCGATCACCCCATCGGCGCGCTGGCGCACACGGTCGCCCGAACGATACAGGCGTGCGCCGTCATCGAACGGGCTCGGCACAAAACGCTCTGCGGTCAACGCCGGGCGCCGATGGTAACTGCGCGCCAGGCCGATGCCGCCCAGGTACAGTTCGCCACTGACACCGGCGGGCACCGGGTTGAGCTGCGCATCGAGCACGTAGGTACCGAGGTTGGCGATGGGCCGGCCGATGGGCACGCTGTCGGCGCCTTCGTCGATGCAGGTCCAGTGAGTCACGTCGATGGCGGCTTCGGTCGGGCCGTAGAGGTTGAACAAAGCGGCCTGCGGCAACTTGGCGAACACTTGCAGTTGCGCATCCAGCGGCAGGGCTTCGCCACTGCAGACGATGCGCTGCAATTGGGTGCAAGCCTGTACACCCGGCTCATGGATAAAGGCCTGGAGCATCGAGGGCACGAAGTGCAAGGTGGTAATGCCTTGCTGCGCGATGGTCTCGATCAGGCGTGCCGGTTCGCGATGTTCGCCTGGCGCCGCGACCACCAGGCGTGCGCCGGTCATCAGTGGCCAGAAGAATTCCCACACTGACACGTCGAAGCTGAACGGGGTTTTCTGCAGCACTGCATCGCTGGCATCCAGGCCATAGGCTTGCTGCATCCAGCACAGGCGGTTGACCAACGCGCGATGGCTGTTGCCTGCCCCCTTGGGCTTGCCGGTGGAACCTGAGGTGTAGATCACGTAGGCCAGGTTCAGCGCGTGCAGGCTGACATCCGGCGTTTCGATGCCGTAGCTGTCGAGCCAACCGGCGGGCTGGTCCAGGGCGATCACCTGAATGCCCTCGACAGGCAGCAACGGCAACAGACTGCGCTGGCTGAGCAGCAATTGAATGCCGCTGTCCTCGACCATATAGGCCAGGCGATCCCGGGGGTATTCGGGGTCCAACGGGACGTAGGCGCCACCGGCCTTGAGAATCGCCAGCAGGCCCACCACCATTTCGATGGAGCGCTCGACGCAGATCCCCACCAGGGCGTCAGGGCCGACGCCCTTCTCACGCAGGGCATGGGCCAGTCTGTTGGCGCGCGTATCAAGCTGGGCGTAGGTCAATGTGGTAGCGCCGAACACCAGCGCCGGTGCATCAGGCGTGGCGTGCACCTGGTCTTCGATCAGGTGATGAATGCCACGCTCGGTCGGGTAAGTCCTGGCTGTCTGGTTCCAGGCGTGGACCAGCACCTGCTGTTCATCCGGGGCCAACATCGGCAACTCGCCGATACGCTGCTCACCGTCGGCGACCATGGCCTGCAACAGGCTGAGCCAGTGCCCGGCCATGCGCTGGATGGACGCGGCATCGAACAGGTCAGTGGCGTAAGTCAGCGCAGCGTGCAGGGTGCCGGATTTTTCGTAGGTATCCAGGGTCAGGTCGAACTGGGTGGTGCGGGCTTGCCATTCCACCAGCGCCAGCTCCAGGCCGGAGGCGGTGCTGACCGAGGCGATATCGGCGACGACCGGCTGGTGGTTGTACATCACCTGGAACAAGGGTGTATGGCTGAGGTTGCGCTCAACCTTGAGCGCTTCCACCAGACGCTCGAATGGCAGCTCCTGATGAGCCTGGGCGCCCAGCGCGTGCTCCTTGATGCTTTGCAGCAGTTCGTTGACGCGGGTTTGCCCGGTCAGCTCGGTGCGCAGGACCTGGGTATTGACGAAAAAGCCGATCAGCCCTTCGACTTCCGTGCGGTTGCGGTTGGCGATCGGCACGCCGACGCGGATATCGCCCTGCCCGGTATACCGATGCAGCAGCACGTTGAAAGCGCCGAGCAATAACATGAACAGAGTGACGTTGTGCTTTTGGGCGCAGGTGCGCAGCTGTGCGGCCAGCTGCGGGTCGATCGCGAAATTATGACGCGCCCCCCGGTAGCTCGGCATGGACGGGCGCGGACGGTCCGTCGGCAGTTCCAGCACGGGGTGCTCATCACCCAGGCGCGCCTGCCAATAGTCCAGTTGGCGGACCTGCTCCCCCGCTTCAAGCCAGCGCCGCTGCCACAGGGCATAGTCACCGTACTGGATCGGCAAGGCCGGCAGTTGCGGTTCGGCATTGCGCTCGTGGGCGTCGTAGCAGCGGATGAACTCGTCGATCAGCACATTCATCGACCAGCCATCGGAGACGATGTGGTGCAGGGTCAGCAGCAACACGTGCTCCTGCGCAGCGAGCTTGAGCAATTGCACACGCAGCAGCGGGCCGTTTTCCAGGTCGAACGGCAGCAGCGATTGACGGGTCGCGGCTTCGCTGACGGCCTGTTCACGCTCGCGGACGGCCAGCTCACTGAAATCCAGGTGCTCTACCGCCAGCGACGGCTCGAGGGCGACTTGCATCAGACGCTCATCCGCTTGGCGCCGGAACACGGTGCGCAATGTTTCATGGCGCGCGACCAGGCTGGCAAACGCCTGCTCCAGCGCGCCAAGGTCCAGCGTGCCCTTGAGCCGTACGGCACCGGGCAGGTTGTAGGCGCCACTGGCGGGATCCAATTGCCACAGGACCCACATGCGTTGCTGGGCGTAGGACGGCGCCTGGCGATCCTCCACTTCCACTCCTGCCGGAATCGGAAACCGGGAAAAATCCACGCCCTCTTTCTGCAAGGCCTGCAGGAACAGTTGGCGCTTTTCCAGGGGCAACCCGATAAACCGGCGAGCAAGTTTCAAGGAGTCTTCAGCATTCATTTCTTGGAGTCCGGAGCAATAGGCAGGAAGCACAAAGGCACGTCGTCCCTATAAAACGAACCGCAGAGGGAAAAATTAGCGAGGGATGGGGGGCGTGGCGCGAGGTGTCATCAGGGGTTACATCAATCCGGGGAAAAGCACCTGAAGCCGAGCTAGGATTGACGCACACCACTTTTTGCAACTACATTTAGTTACAGGCAAGGATCGCCGTGTCAAAAAATGAAAAGCTGCTGGCCAAACTGCTCAACGAGCACATGGCATTTACCTGGCCCGAGCTCGTAACGCTGTTGCGTTGGCTCGGCTACACACAGATTGAAGGGGCTGGAAGCCGCGTCAAGTTCGACATCGGCGACCCCAGTGCAATGATCACCTTGCACAAGCCTCACCCTGGCAACGAACTGAAACACTACATTCGGCGCCAGATCATTGAGCAATTGAGATCAGGAGAACTGATTCAGTGAACAACCAACTGAAACACAAAGGCTACATCGGCTCTATCGAAGCCAGTCTCGAAGACAACTGCCTGTTCGGCAAGATTCTGTACATCAAGGCACTGGTGAGCTACGAAGGTAAAACCGTCGCCGAACTGGACGCCGCTTTTCGGGCGGCGGTCGACGATTATCTCGCCACCTGCCAGACCCTGGGGCACACACCGGAGAAGCCTTGCAAAGGTTCCTTCAATGTCCGGGTCGGCCATGACCTGCACCTGGCGGCGGCGCTGGCGGCGACCCGCAAGAAAGTGACGCTCAACGACCTGACCCGCCAAGCGCTGAATGAATTTCTGCAGCACCACAGTGCCGAGGCCTGTCCGGCGATTGGCTGATCATCCCAGCCGCCGAAACCCCAACACCGCTGAACCCAACACCACCGTCCCCGCCGCCAGCGCGACCCAGAACCCGCTGGTGGCGCCGAAGTGGTCGATCATCCAACCGGAGCTGGCGGCACCGATGGCCACGCCGATGCTAAGACCGGTTATCAGCCAGGTCATGCCTTCGGTCAGGCGGCTGGCGGGTACGATGCGCTCCACCAGGGCCATGGACACGATCAGGGTCGGCGCGAAGAACAGCCCGGAGATAAAGATCGCCACCGCCAGCCCGGGGATGTTGGTGACCAGCAGCAGCGGCAACGTCGTTAACGCCGTGGCCACGCCGCAAAACAGGAACTGCCGGGGCAACGACGCCTTGAGTCTAAGGGTACCGAAGGCCAGCCCGGCCAGGCACGAGCCGATGGCATACACCGACAGCACGATGCTCGCCGCCGCCGGCTGGCCCTGGTGCTGGGCAAAGGCGACACTGACCACGTCCACCACGCCGACAATCACGCCCATGGCCAAGAGCAGGATCATCAGGATCAGCACCGCAGGCGAAGCGATCAACCAACGACCGTGATGGTCCTGATGCTCATGCACAGGAGGTTCGGTCGCGCGTTGCATTACAAACGTGGTAACGCCTACGGCCAGCAACAGCGCTGCCACTAAGGGCCCTGCTTCCGGGAACAACACGACACTCAGCCCCACCGAAATCGGCGGGCCGACGATGAAGCACACCTCATCCAGCACCGACTCCAGGGCAAATGCGGTCTGCAGCTTGGGCTGGCCCCGGTACAACTCGGTCCAGCGGGCCCGCACCATGGCTGACATATTCGGCATGCAACCGGCCAACGCGGCGAACAGGAAAAGCATCCAGTCCGGCGCCTGCAAACGTGTGCACAGCAGCAACATCAACAAAGCCCCGCCGCCGATCAGCGCGGCAATCGGCAGCACCCGGCCCTGGCTGTAGCGGTCCACCAGCCTGGATACCTGTGGCGCGCAAAACGCCGTGGCCAGGGCAAACACCGCCGCCACCGAACCGGCCAGGCCGTAACCGCCATGGACCTGCGAGAGCATGGTGATCACGCCGATGCCCGTCATCGATACCGGCATGCGCGCCAGCATGCCTGCCAGCACAAAAGCCCGCGCGCCAGGGACCTGGAACAATTGCGCGTAGGGGTTCGCCATGACTCAGCAGCCTTCTTTCATTAAGTGCACATCCTTTTATTACACCAACCGCTTGATCTGCTTGTGCCGCCACACCAAACGGTAATAGGCGGTCTGCAACGCCAGCATTGCCAGGTAGGTCACCGGAAACGCCATCCACACCCCTTCCAGCCCGAAGTGAGCGTTGAACAGGTACGCCATCGGCAACTCGACACAGAGCACGCAGAAGATCGAGATCACCACCGGCATCAACACCACGCCGCTGGCGCGCATGATCCCGCCGATCACGGCCTGGAAGCCGAATATCAGGATGCTCCACAGCATGATGTGCAGCAGGTGCTCGGCGTTGACCCGTGCCACATCGTCGGTGATGAACAGGCCGAGCAGCCAGTGGGACATCAGGTAACCCAACACGATCAGGCCACCGGTGAGGCCCATGTTGATCAACAACCCGGTACGCAGGATCGGCCCGATACGTTCCGTGCGCCCGGCGCCGATCGCTTGGGCGCCGAGGATCGAGGCGGTGATGGCAATCGACAGCGCCGGGAACTGCACGTAGTTGACGATCTGCGTCACCGCGCCGTACGCCGCCGTGGCTTGGGAGCCGTGGCCATTGACCAGGGCGAGAATGACCAGTTCCGACAGCGACAGCACCACCATTTGCAGGCCGGTGGGCAAGCCGATGCGCAGGACCTTTGCGAGAATGACGCGGTCCAGGCGCAACGCCGCGAGCAATTCGCGATCCGGCGCCATTACATGGCTTTTATGGCGCAGGCGCAGGACCAAAAACAGCATCGCCAAGGCGTTACCCACTAACCCGGCATACACCGCACTCTGGATGCCCATGGACGGCAGGCCAACCCAGCCGCGAATCAGCGCCGGGGTCAGCAGCAGGCCAACCAGGGTCGAGACCATCAGCGCCAGCAATGGCGAAATTGTGTCGCTGACGCCGCGCAGCAGTTGGGTGTAGAGAATAAAGACCAGCAGCAGCGGCATGATCAGCATCATCTTCTGCGCGTAGCCGACCGCGTCGTCCAACACATCAACCGGCGTCCCCAATGCCTGCAGGGCCGGACGCGCGAACAAGCTGCCCAGCACTGCGGCAATCACCCCGACCAGCGCCCCCAACGTCAGGGTGGCGCCGGTAATCGCCTTGACCATCCCTGTCTCCTGCGCACCCCAGGCCTGGCCGATCAGCACCGACGCACCCGCCCCCAGGCCGATCACCAGCGCAATAAAGAAGAACACGATGGGAAACATCCCCGACACCGCCGCCAACGCCTGGGTGCCGAGCATTTGCCCGACATAAATGCCGTTGAGGGTGCCGGAAAAGCTTTGCAGGAAGTTGGACAGCACCATGGGTGCCAGAAAGATCAGGTAGATCTGCCACAGGGGTCGTTGCAGGGGGCTTCGCATGAAAAAACCGGGCCTCGGAAAACTAAAGCGTGCGAGGGTTATACCGTAATTGGATCCTATGTTCCTGTGCTTTAAGGCATTCCCGCTCGCTCACTCCGCTGCGCGGAAACCAACGTCGCTCAGGCCGCGCGATTTTATTCCATCAATTCGCTCAATAGCGGTTTCAGTATTTACTGATTGGACGCGCACCCGGCGGAGCTTTAGATTTCGCCGCATAGATAGCTTTTAGCCATCACCTCTACTCTCCTGACTATCGAGTTTCCCATGAAAAAACCTGTCTCGTTGGCGATGCGTATCGGCCTGGGCTTCGCGTCCACCCTCTCGCTGCTGGTGCTGATCACCGCCGTCGGTATCCAACGTGTGGGTTTTATCGACAGCACACTCAAGGATGTCGGTGAAAAGGCCGCCGTGGTGCAGCGCTACGCGATCAATTTTCGCGGCAGCGTACACAACCGTGCCATCGCCATTCGCGATGCGGTGCTAGTCAAGGATGAAGCGGCGCTAAACCTTCACCTGGCCGAGATCGACCAGCTCAAGCGTGATTACCAGGATTCCGCCGTGATGATGGATCGCCTGTTGGGCGCCAGTGCCGCCAGCGGCGAAGAGACCCGCCTGTTGGGCGATATCAAGGCCATCGAGCGCCAGGCCCTGGCTTCCACTGAGCGGGTGATCAACCTGCGTCGCAATAATGACCTCGCCGGTGCCCAGGACCTGCTGCTGACGCAGGCGTCCGCCGACTACACCCAGTGGCTTGGGCGTGTGAACGCCCTGATTGACTTCGAAGAAGCGCAAATCAGGCAACGCCTGGACACGGTGCAATCGGCCGCCAGCCACTTTGCACTGTTGATGGTGCTGGCCAGCGCCGCTGCGATTATCTTGAGCGTGCTGGTTTCACTCCTGATTATCCGTAAGGTCAAGGCCACCCTTGGCGCCGAGCCCGAAGAAGTCGCCGAGGCAATCCGCCGCCTGGCCAATGGCGAGCTGAACCAGCCCATCGAAACGCGCTACCCCGACAGCGTGATGGGCCTGCTGAAAAACGCCCTGGCGCGCCTGGGCGACACCATCACTGAAGTACGTTCGGCGGCCCAGGCCCTGCGCCACTCCTCGGTCACCTTGTTGTCGGTTGCCAGCGACAACCGCCGACAGATCACCCTGCAGACCAGCGAAGCGCAGCATGTGGCGGCCGCGATCACACAAATGGCCGCCTCGGTCAGCGAGGTGTCGGGCTACGCGTCCGCCGCCTCCAAGGCCACCATCCTGGCCGACGCGGAAGTCGACAGCGGCCACCGTCTGGTCGGCGAAGTAACAGTGGCAATCGAGGAACTGGCGACGATCCTCGACCAGGCCACCCACCGGGTCACTCAGGTGTCCAGCGACAGTGAGAGCATCGAAACCGTAATTGAAGTGATCAACGCCATCGCCGCCCAGACCAACCTGCTGGCGCTGAACGCCGCGATTGAGGCCGCCCGCGCCGGTGAGCACGGCCGGGGGTTTGCGGTGGTGGCCGATGAAGTGCGCTCCCTGGCGACGCGCACCCAGCAATCCACCCAGGAAATCCGCGACATGATCGGCAAGCTGCAAAGCGGCACCCAGGACGCCGCCGATATCATGCAACGCAGCCGCAACCTGGCCCAGGTCACCGTGGCGCAGACCCGCGACTCCCAAGTGGCACTGGGCAAGATCAGCCAGGAAGTGGGGGCGATCAATGCGATGAACGCACAGATCGCCAGTGCCTCGGTGCAGCAGAGCGCCGCCGCTGAAGAAGTCGCGCAGAACGTCACGCGCATTCACGGCTCTACCGTGCAGTCGGCGGCCGGCTCCGAAGTAGTGGAAGGCGCCAATCAGGAACTCGTGGAGCTGGCGGACCGGTTGAGCACCAGGGTGGCATTTTTCAACGTGGCGTGAGGCCCGCGATGCTCATGTGGGCGTGTATCAGACAGAGACACGCCCGTTATCAAGCATGAAGTTGAGGTTATCCATATCGAAACGTCTGTCTTCGTAGCCCGGCCCGCCCTGGTTGTTGGTACCGATGTCCAAGTCACGCAAAAGACCGGGACGGTTCAATAGTTGAGTGGCCAGCTCCCGAGCTTCGGTGCTGAACGTACGGTTCGATGGCGTTAACCCGGCAGCTTCCTTCAGCTCATTGACATTGATGTATTGATCGTCGGCGCCGGCGGTGTATTGCCTGAAGTTATCCTTTATGCCCTGAATCAGATCGTGGTCACTCATATTCCGGTATTTGTTTGAGGAGAAATCCAGATTACCCCTGGAGAAAGCCCCGTCGAGTACGCCCATGCTGCTTCGATCAAGCTCCTTGAACACATCACCGCGCTCCAGCAGCTCACTGGCCAGATCCCTTTCGGCTTGCGTGGCGGGCTGACCATCCAGGCGGTAACCGCTGGCAACGGCATTAAGCGATTTATCGGTGATCAGCCCTGGGGAGTTCGGGTCTTCAAATGAACTGAAACGCGCCAGGATCTTATCGAGGAGTTCTTGCTTGCTGTCGTTTGCATAAGGACGCTGCCCGGACGCTGACATCGGACTGCTCCAGCGGGTCTCATCAGCGTAACGCGGTGCCGAGAAAGCGGGCTGTTGCCAGTCGCGTTGGGGCGCATATTCGTTTTCCAGGCGCTGGCGCATCAGGGCGCCGCTGTAACGCCCGGGAAATTCACGCATGGGCGGCGCTTCCTGCCGTTCACAATGATCAATGGTGCGCATCACGTCGCCCATGCTGATCCGCCCATCTACCGAACCGCCGTGGTTGATTGCATCAAGCATGCAGTTCAACTCGGGACGCTCGAGAATCGTACTCGCCAACTTTACCAGGCCATCTTCGAACGGGTTACCGGTCGGTAGCCGGCGAGCGGCGAATTCCAGGAGGGTCTCCCGAGTGACGAACCCGTCAGCGCTCGGGAAACAACCGAAATTAGCCGCGAAATTCTGCGCAACCACTGAGTTGGGCGCGTGACAGATATCGTTGTTATCGCAGGAAACCCTGGGCTGCTCGCAGGGCAGGTTGAAATTACCGTAAAAAGGGGTTTCCTGACGAAGATTCACGTAGGACATGGCAAAGACCTCAGAGATGGGAATCGATAGCTGTCAACCCGAACCGACTGGTCGTCGAATCAACATTCCCTCTGTGGCCACGAGCGGAAATACGGTTCCCGCAGGCCGCACTCGGGGTGGGCTCGGGGTCGCCTCGCCACCTGAAAAGAGCCTGGACTCAAAATCTAAGGCACAAAAGGCAGCGCTCGTTTATGCGCTGTCTTGTTGTACGCCTCTTCGACGATCGCCCTCACCCGCTCGCTCACCGGCTCGCCCATCAGGTACGCATCGATGTCTGCATAGGTGCAGCCGTACGCCAGCTCATCCGCTTTCCCCGGCGCCAGCTCTTCCAGGTCGGCGGTGGGCAGCTTGCCGACCAGCTCGGCCGGTGCGCCGAGGCTCGCGCCCAGCAGGCGTACCTGGGTTTTGGTCAGGCCGGACAGCGGCGCCAGGTCGCAGGCGCCGTCACCGAATTTGGTGAAGAACCCCATCAAGGCTTCGGCGCCCTGGTCGGTGCCGACCACCAGGCCGTTGTGCAAATTGGCCACGGCGTACTGGGCGATCATGCGTGCTCGCGCCTTGACGTTGCCTTTGATGAAATCCACGCGCTCGGCGCTGACGTCCGGCACAGACAGGTTGGACATCAGCCCGTCGACGCCCGCCGCAATATTCAACGTCTCGGTCTGGTCTGGGCGGATAAAGTCCAGGGAGGCTGTCGCATCGTGCTCGTCCGCCTGGCTCTTGTACGGCAGGCGCATGGCAATAAAACGCGCAGGGTAATCTTCAGCGCGCAGTTGCTCTGCCGCCAACTGACACAGGCGCCCGGCCACCAGCGAGTCGACCCCGCCGCTGATGCCCAGCACCAGGGCCTTGCAGCCGGATTGACGCAGGGTGTCCTTGATAAAGTCGACGCGGTGCTGGATTTCCTGGGGCTCGCGACCTTTTACCAGCGAGCGGTCGATATTCAGTTCCTGAGCGATACGGTCCTGGGTTTGCATGTCATACCTCCACACTGCCAACGTTGAACACTTGTGCTGCGTACTGCAAGAACGAGGGGTCTTCGCAGACGTTCTTGATCGGATCATCCGAAAATTTCACCACTGGCTCGCCGTGCACCCTGACCAGTTTCATCACGATGCTCAGCGGCTCTACGCCCTCCACATCGCAGGCCAGGCTGGTGCCCATGCCAAAGCCGAACCGAGCCTTGCCACGAATGTGACGCAGGATCGGCAGACATTTTTCGAAGTTCAGGCCATCGGAGAACATAAGGTCTTTGGTCATGGGGTCGATGCCGAGTTCCTTATATCTGGCCAGGACTTTGTCAGCCCAGACGATAGGGTCACCGGAGTCCTGGCGCAGGCCGTCGTACAGCTTGGCAAAGTACAGATCGAAGTCCTTGAGGAAAAAGTCGGTGCTGATGCAGTCGGTCAGGGCCATCCCCAGGCGGCCACGGTATTCATGCACCCAGTTTTCCAGGGCGGCATTCTGGCTTTCGCGCAGACGGCCCAGCTGCTGGTGCACCATCAGCCATTGGTGGGCCATGGTGCCGATCAGCGGCAGGTCGAACTCATAGGCCAGGTGCGCGTTGCTGGTGCCGAGGAACTGACCAGGGAAGTCGCGGCGCATGATATCGACCACTTCGCGCTGGGCCTTGAATGACAGGCGCCGCCGCGTGGAAAAATCCGAGACACGCAAGTCGGCCAGTTCCTCGCGGCTGAGGTTTTTCTCCAGCCAGTCGAACTTTTGGTAGAGCTTGCGGGTAACGTCTTCCAGGGTCACGTCGGGGTATTTGTCGCGGTTGCGCAGCTCGCTGACCAGTGCCAGTACCGGTTGCTCGAACATGATGCAGTGCAGCATCGGGCCGACCACGCGGATGTTCAGTTGGCCGTCGACTTCGCTGACGTGAATGTAGCGCAGGTTGAAGCGGAACAGGCCGAGGAAGCGCTCGTAGTCCGGGGTAAGGTATTCGCGAAAGCGTGGGTTGAACAGAAAGCGCAGTTCACCTTCGCGCATGTTCAGGCCGGCGAGCTTTTCCAGCTCGTCGCGCAATTGCGGAATCAAGTGCCCCAGTTTTTCCCTGGAGCGGACGATGAAGCTGTACTCCACATCGACGTTGGGGTGCTGGTGCAGCACGGCCTGCATCATGGTGAAGGTGTAGTAGTCGGTGTCGAGCAGCCCCTGGATGACCGGGGATTGGTAGTCGTATGCACTTTCCATGGTGTATCTCCTTAACGCGTGGCCATCGCGGCCAGTTCTTCGCGGGTGCTGCTGATGACGGCACCGGCCTTGAGCAACTCATTGACAGCCTGTACGCCGCCCTCCTCGGTGATGCTTCGGCACGCCGGCAGGTGCAGGACCACTTCCAGGCCAGCCTTGAGCAGTTGCAGCGCGGTGGTCTTGACGCAGTAGTCCAGGGCCAGGCCACCGACGATCACGCGGCTGACGCCCTGGGCCTTGAAGTACTCGATTACGCCCGTGGACAGCTTGTTGTGCAGGTCGTGGTAGCAGGCACCGTAGGGGTGCAGGTCGGGTTCGACGCCTTTCCAGATGAAGTAATCGTAGTCATAAGGCGTGGGCAATTCGTCCAGCAAGGTGAAGCCTTCGGTGCCGGGTACGCAGTGGCTCACCCAGGTCACATCGGCGTGGGCCAGGCCGGTGGGTTGCAGCATCGCGCTGTGTTGGCTCACCACCCAGGGGGCGTGCGGCGTGTGGGCGTCTTTACTGCCGACGCGATGGCCGGCCAGACTCGCCATGTAGTTGAGCTCGGCACCAATCAGGTCGCCACCGGCTACAGGCAACTCATCGGGGCACAGCGGCGTAAAGCTCTTCTGGGCGTCGACGTCGAATGAAGCAATGGCGGTTTTCGCGTGGGTCATGGCGTTCTCCTGTGGCCTGGAAACAAAAGTACACGTCATGTACTTTCATTGCAAGAAACATTTGGATATCTACCTGGGAGCAAGTACATGACATATCTGCTCGATTCGTTAGACTATGCCCCACCGCTGTTAGAAGGACATCCCATGCCACTGAGCGCCTACCTCCATACCGTTGACCTGTGCGTGCTGTTTTATTGCCGCGCGGACGGGGAACTGAAGCTGCTGCTGAACAAGCGCGAGGCCGAACCGTTCGCCGGGCACTGGGCGCTACCGGGCGTAGTCGTCAACGGCGGCGTGCAAGATTTGAGCCTCAAGGATGCCGTGGAGCGGTTGCGCGCGAGCGACAAGGTTGGGCTGGCGTTGGCCTGGAGCGAGCAAGTCGGCACCGTAGGGGATGCGTTTCGTGATCCGCGCTGCTGGTCATCGTCCACCTACTACCTGGCGATCGTGAGCGATGAGGTGGAATTAGCCGAGCACCAGGGCTGGTTTTCGCTGACGGCGGTGGCCGACGGCGGCATCAAGTTGCCCTTCGATCACAACAACATTGTGGCGGCGGTCAAGGAGCGGTTGTTTTCCAAGTCCCTGTACAGCAGCTTGCCGCTGATGTTCCTGGGCGATGAATTCAGCGCGCCGCAAGCAACGACGATCTTTTCGCTGGTGCTGGAGCGGCCGGTGTTGAAGACCAGTATTCGCCAGCGTTTGCTCAAGCTGGCCGAGGCGGGGTATTTGCGCGAGACCGGGCGCAAGAAGCACGGTGAAGGCGGCAGGCCCCAGGCGACGGTGGAAATGCTGAGGCCCGGAGATATCTACTTCTTTGATCGCAGTTTTGCTGACTAGCCTAGATTCCAAGCCCAACGAGGCTCAAATGTGGGAGCTGGCTTGCCTGCGATGGCGGCGAGTCAGGCAATCAAGTTTCAACTGACAGACCGCTATCGCAGGCAAGCCAGCTCCCACACTCAATCCCTTTTTGTCTGAACTGGCTCTAGTTCATCCAATTGCCGCCGTCGACGTTGTAGGTCTGCGCGACCACGTAATCGGCGTCCTTTGACACCAGGAAAACCGCCATCCCCGTCAAATCCTGCGCGGTGCCCATCCGCCCAAACGGCACTTCGGCCCCTACCCGCTTCTTCTTCTCGCCGGGCGCCAGGCCTTCGTGCCTGGCAAACAGCGCATCCACCCCATCCCAGTGTTCGCCATCCACCACGCCCGGTGCGATGGCGTTGACGTTGATGCCTTGCTTGATCAGGTTCAACCCCGCCGATTGCGTCAGGCTGATCACCGCCGCCTTGGTCGCGCAATAGACCGCCACCAACGGCTCGCCCCGGCGGCCGGCCTGGCTGGCCATGTTGATGATCTTGCCGCCGTGCCCCTGGCGGATCATCTGCCGTGCGGCGGCCTGCAAGGTGAACAGCGTGCCGGCGACGTTGATCGAAAATAGCCGTTCATAGCTATCGCGGGTGATGTCGACGATCGGCGCCAGGTCGAACAGCGCGGCATTATTGACAAGGATGTCCAACTTGCCGGCCTGGGCCACCACGGCGGCAATCGCGCCGTCGATGGAGCCTTGGTCGGTGACGTCCATCACCACCGCGTAAGCCTGCGGGCCCAGCTCGGCGGCCGTGGCCTGGGCCCTTTGCAGGTTGATATCGGCGATGGCAACCGTGGCGCCTTCAGCGATGTAGGCGTCGGCAAAGGCGCGGCCGATGCCGCGTGCCGATCCGGTGATCAACGCACTTTTTCCTTCCAGTCGTTTCATGAGATACCTGGCCCTTGTTGGAAAATTATTTGGGATAACCGGCGCGCTTCATCTCGCGCTCGGTAGTGGTCTGGGCCTGGAGCAAGGCCTGGTCAACCGACATGCCGCCGGTCAGCGCCGCCGAGAACAGCTTGCCCACCGAGGTGCCGATCGCCTGGAACTCAGGAATCGTCACATACTGGATGCCCACGTAAGGCACCGGTTTGGCCGACGGGTGCGCGGGATCGGCATGCTTCATCATCTCGAGAGTTACCTGGGCAAACGGTGCGGCTTTCAAATAGGCCTCGCTATAGGTGGACTGGCGGGTGCCCGGCGGCACATTGGTGATGCCTTCCTTGTCGGCGACCAGCCGGATGTAGTCCTTGGAGGTGGCCCAGGCGATAAAGGCCTTCGCGGCGTCCTTGTGCTTGGACGTGGCCGGGATCGCCAGGGACCAGGCGTAGAGCCACGAGGAACCTTTATCGGTCACTTCGGTAGGCGCGGCGGCGAAGCCTACGCTGTCGGCCACCTTGCTTTGCGCCTTGTCGGTGGTGAAGGACCCGGCGACGCTGGCATCGACCCAGATCGCGCACTTGCCGCTGTTGAACAGCGCCAGGGTTTCGTTGAAGCCGTTACTGGACACCCCCGGCGGGCCGTATTGCTTGAGGGTGTTGACGTAGAAGTTGGCGGCAGCGGTCCACTCGGGGCTGGTCAGCTCGGGCTTCCACTGTTCATCGAACCAGCGCGCGCCAAAGGCATTGGCCATGGTGCTGAGCAAGGCGATGTTCTCGCCCCAGCCGGCCTTGCCGCGCAGGCACATGCCGTATTGGCCTCTGTCCTTGGCGGTGAGCTTGGCGGCGAACTCGCCGAGCTGTGTCCAGGTAGGGTGCGTGGGCATGCTCAGGCCGGCCTGCTTGAACAGGTCGGTTCGGTAATAGGTGACCGTGCTTTCACCGTAGAACGGCAAGGCATACAGGGTGTCGTTAACCGAAAGCCCTTGGCGCACCGAGGGGAAAATGTCGTCGACGTCATAGTCGGCCGGCAGTTGGGTCAACGGCTCCAGCCAGTGCTTGGCGCCCCACAGCGGGGTTTCGTAAGTGCCGATGGTCAGCACGTCGAACTGCCCGCCTTGGGTGGCGATATCGGTGGTGAGTCGCTGGCGCAGCACGTTTTCTTCCAGTACCACCCAGTTGAGTTTGATACCTGGGTGCTGTTCCTCGAACACCTTGGACAGGCGCTGCATGCGGATCATGTCGCTGTTGTTGACCGTGGCGATGGTTACGGTGTCGGCGGCGTGGCTTGGCAGCGCCAACGCCAGGCTGGAAAGCAGGAACAAGGCTTGCGGGATCTTGGCTTTTCCGTACAGGAGCATGGCGGTTTCCACCTGTTTTTTTTGTTGTTGAGGGCCGATTACAGCAGCTTGGCCCAGCCTTCACAAACGCGTGGCGGATGCTCGACCGGTACTTTTTTAACCTTGGATCAGCAGTTAAAAAAGTATCAGTGCCAGGCAAAACGGGGGTAGCGCGCCCACGACCCAGGCGCGTATTTTGAAGCGTCCAAGAACCCTAAGAAGCCCGCCATGCCTGTCAGCCGCGCCAAGCTGTTCGAGCACCGCCCCGCCGAGCTGGAAGTGATCCTGCCCGAACCGGACCACTGCTTCCGCTGGTTCGAACACGATTACCCCTACGACCTGGCGCGCTGGAACCACCACCCCGAATTCGAAATCCACTTGATCCGCCAAGGCAGCGGCAAGCTGGTGGCGGGCGACTACATCGGTGCATTCAACGCCGGGCATGTCGCGCTGATCGGCCCCGACCTGCCCCACGACTGGATCGGCGAATTGGCGCCCGGCGAACACCTGAGCGGCCGCGATGTGGTGCTGCAATTCGACGGTGCCGCCCTCCTCGCCCTGCGCACCACCCTGCCGGAACTTGGTGATTTACAGCCCTTGTTCGAGCGCGCCCGACGCGGCCTGGAATTCGCCGGCGACACGGCGTTGCAGGCCGCACAGTTGATGGAGGCCATCGGCAGCGCTCATGGCCTGCAGCGTTTGATCCTGTTCCTGCAACTGCTCGGTACCCTGAAAAACGCCCCGACGCAGCAGGTCAAGGCCCTGGCCAGCCCTTGCTACGCACCGACATTGGATGCACGCAGCGCCGAACGCATCAATAAGGCGTTCGACTATTTGATGCGCGAGCTGACCGGCGAGGTGCGCCTGTCGGTCATTGCGCAGCAACTGGAGATGAGCGAGCCGGGGTTTTCGCGCTTCTTCAAGCGCAACACCGGCCACGGTTTTATCGACCTGATGCGCAAGTTCCGCGTGCAGCGCGCCTGTCGCTTGTTACTGCAAAGCGACCGGTCAGTGGCAGACATCTGCTTCGAAGTGGGCTACGCCAACCTGTCCAATTTCAACCGGCACTTTCGCATCGAAATGAACCAGACGCCGAGCGACTATCGACGGGAAACGGCGATGCATTTGTTCCAACCCATTGAAAAATGCCACCCAGTCAATTCTGACCAAAAGGTCGACTAAATCGGCTTTTTTGCAGGCTGATCAATCGATTGAGCCAAGTTGGTACAACCTGTGCAAACGTTTGCGGTACGGACTTGCTCGCCAAGTTCACCTGACCCGAAGAATCGGGTCCCAACCGCGTACGAATAGGGATTTTCAATGCAGCCCACCTCAAGGCGTCCTGCCACCCTGGGTGTTTCCCTGCTACTGGCTACCGTTACGGGAGTACTCAGCGCGCCCATTTTGGCGCAGGGGCAACCCGTCGATGACTCAGCACAGGGCGAAACCCTCAGCCCAAAAACCAAGCCTCCTGAAGCCAGCCCGACAAAACCAGGCGCATACCTGTCGGACTGGTTCAACCAGGACCTGACGTTGATCGGCAGCAAAGACATCAGCTTCGGCCCCAAGCCCCAGGATGATATCTACCTGGAATATGAGTACTTCGGCCGCAAGGGGCCTTTCGAACTGTACGGCTACATCGACGTGCCGAAGATCCTCACCATCGGTAACAGCAATGACAAAGGCGTGTGGGACCATGGCTCGCCGGTGTTCATGGAGCATGAACCGCGCATTTCCATCGACTATTTGGCCGGCCGCAGCCTGGCCATCGGGCCATTCAAGGAATGGTACGTGGCGTTCGATTGGATCTACGACCACGGCAGCCGTAAGGAAAACCGCGCCAACACGCTGTACAGCGGCCTGGGCACTGACATCGATACCCACTCGCGGGTCAACCTGTCGGCCAACTTCTACGGGCGATACCAATGGGAGAACTATGGCGCCAGCAATGAATATTCGTGGGACGGTTACCGCGCGCAAATGAAGTACATCGTGCCCATCGGCAAGTTCGACAATGGTGCGTCACTGACCTATATCGGCTTCACCAATTACGACTTCGGCTCGGATCTGCACAAGGACAATCCCGCACGCACCGCCAACTCCCTGGTGGCGACCAACGTGCTGTTGTATTCGTTTACCCACCTGCGCTTCACCCTGGTCGGCCGTTACTTCCATAACGGCGGCAACTGGGAAGATGGCAGCGAGTTGAATTTCGGCGAAGGCAACTTCCGCGCCCGCTCCGATGGCTGGGGTTATTACGCCGGCGTGGGCTACCAATTCTGATGCAGGAGTTACAGATGAAAGCACTTACCCGACTCTCGCTGGCCGTGGGCCTGGCCCTGCTGCCCCACGTGGTGCTGGCGAATACGCCCGCGCCGATCAAACCCAAAGTGATGCTGATCACTATGTTCGCCCCCGAGGCGCAAACCTGGATCGATCGCCTGGCACTCAAGCAAGAAGTGCGTGTACCAGGGCTGTCCGCCGAATACCCGGTGATCCGCTGCAACACCCAGGACGTGTGCCTGCTGGTCACGGGCATGGGCCAGACCAATGCCGCCGCGTCCACGCTGGCCCTGGCGCTGTCGCCCAAGTTCGACCTGCGCCAGAGCTACTTTCTGATCGCCGGGATCGCCGGCATAAGCCCCAAGCACGGCACCCTCGGCACCGCCGCCTGGGCGCACTACCTGGTGGAATTCGGCACCCAGTGGGAACTCGACGCGCGGGACGCGCCCAAGGCGTGGCCGACGGGCTATATCGGCATCAATACCAAGGGCCCCAACGAGAAACCACCGTTGGACTACAAGACCGAGGTGTTTGAACTGAACCCCAAGCTGCAGGCCAAGGCGTTTGCCTTGTCGCAAAAGGTTGAGCTGAGCGAAAGCAAAGAATCGAGCGCCTGGCGCAAACACTACCCTGCGGCACCGGCCAACCAGCCACCACAGGTTACCCGTTGCGACACCTTGGCAGGCAACACCTGGTTCTCCGGCACGCGCCTGAGCGAACGTGCCGAAGTCTGGACCAAGCTGCTCACCGACAACAAGGGCGAGTACTGCACCACCCAACAGGAAGACAACTCCACCTACGAAGCACTGCTGCGTGCCAGCCGCGAGGGTCTGGTGGACATCCAACGCCTGGCCGTGGTGCGCGCCGGCTCGGACTTCGACCGCCCCTACCCTGGCTACAGCGAAGTGGACAACCTGCTCAAATACGCGGACCAGGGCGGCTTTGTACCGGCGCTGGAAAACCTCTACCGCACGGGCAACCCGTTGGTGCAGGCGATCCTCCAGAACTGGTCGGCGTGGGAGAAAGGCGTTCCCGAAGCCTGAGAAAGAGGCAACCCTGGTGATGGCTACCGCCCGGCAATCCGAGTGAATTTTCGCGGCCGTCGGTGATCACTTGCTTACACCACCAGGGTTGATGGACCAATGAATAACGCAAAACTCTTTGTGATCGACTACAGGCTGCATGGCGAACCCAAGTCTTTCATTATCCGCCTGGAAAAACTCGACAACCTGGAAGCCTGGCATTGGGCGAGTTGTGACGCAGGCATTGGCCGTATCGGCAGGTTCGCGCGTGAGCAGGTAAAAAAGACCAGCCAGGAGCAAGCCGAAAAGTTCGGCCTTACCGGCGTGCAATGGCGCCGCTCCGATGCGCGCGCCCAGGCTTGATCGAGGAGAGATACCCATGAATTCACTGGAACCGGTCAATGGCAAAGCGCGCATCGACTACACCCAGGACACGTTGTTCGGGCCGATGGCCAAGCATGTCGAGTGCCAAGTGGCCGTGCAGCGTCAAACAGACGGGATGGTCCTCAAGGTCTTCCAGCCGTTGCCAGACGATCTGCACGCAGCGCACACCGTGGTGGTCGCCCTGGACGGGCGGCGAACCAGCGGCGTGGTCAAGAATAGCCAGCGCCTGTCCGACGATAGCCTGAGGCTTGAGCTGGAAATCCAATAAACACCATCGCAGCATGGTACCTACACAACGCCCACTGGCCGAAAAATCCTTGTAGTGAGCGGGCTTGCCCCGCGCTGGGTGGCGAAGCCGCCCCAATAAACACGCCGCGCAGCTCCAGACAAACCGGATTCGCCTGGTTTGGGGCCGCTTCGCAGCCCAGCGCGGGACGAGCCCGCTCACTACAAGATATGACTATCCCATTCAAGCCACCCAGTTTTTAACTGCGGTCAGTCATGAGCGGCTTTGGCGCACTCGCAACCGTTTACCGCCGCACACGGCTCACCATGGGCATGGTGTTCGGCACAACCCTGGCAGCAATAGCCCTTACCGTCCTTCATCACCGCGTCAATGCCCAACACACATCGGCAATGTGGGCAGGCACACGTTTGATCTGGCATGTTCAGACTCCTCTTGTTGATCATGACCGGTGCGGCGCACGCCCCACCTCAAACAGTGACTGCGCGCCGCCGGCGATGGTTCAAATCATCAATCGGTGCGTGTATTGCTGCGGTACATGAACACCAGTGCCAGGGCCAGGCAGGCCATCGCCACGATCCGGCTGCCCGACAGTTCGATGGCGGGGTTGCCCAGCCAGCCGAAATTATCGATCAACATGCCCATGCCCAGTTGGCCGACGATCACCGCTACGGTCGCCACGGCGGTGCCGACAATCGGCACCGCGCCGACCATCACCATCATGTACACCACGCCGAACAATGCGCCGGTCAGTTGCCATTTGGGCACATCCAGCACGCTCACCGCCTGGGCCGGTTCAAAGAACAGGATCAGCAAGGCGGTGACAATCGCGCCCACCACAAAGGTCAACAGGCTGCCGCGCAACACACCGACCGCCTGGCCCAGGCGGCCATTGATCGCTGCCTGCACACTCAACACCGCGCCCGCGGCCACCACCACTGCCAATAACAGAATCAGATTCATCGCCTTAACCTCGTGCAATCAGAACAAGCGCCACCACAATCAACGCCAACGCAATCCAGCGCTCGCCATTGACCCGTTTGCGCGCCGTGCCGAACCAGCCGAAATGGTCAATCAGCACACTCTTGCCGACCTGCCCGGACAAAATCGCGATCATGGTCATCGCAATACCGATATGCGGCGTGGCCAGGGTCAGCACCACCACGTAGATCGGCCCCAGGAAACCGCCGATCAACTGCCAGCGCGGCAGCTCGGACAGCGCCGGGCCCTTTTGCGGGCCACTGAACAACAACAGCAGATACAAAATCGCCGAGCCCACGCCGAAGATGCTCAAGGTCGCCCATAAATGGCCCACCTGCACACCCAGCGGCCCGAGCAACCCCGCTTCAACCGACAGGCCCATACCCGCGAGGATTACCAGCGGCAACAACAGCAGCCGCAGAAGGTTTTTCTTCGGCCTGGCCTGGGCCGCGCCCTCGATAGCACTTGCTTGCATACATCACCTGCACATCAACAAAGGATTGGATGGCGCGCATTATCCAGTGGTCATGCTGTGCGATAAATGGGAGCATGTCGACAACACCTTTGCACAAAACGCACAACCCAGGAGACGTGATGCAAGGTCTGAATGAATTGAGTTTCAAGGCCTTGCGCCTGTTCGTCGCCGTGCTGGACCTCGGCAGCTTTTCCGAAGTGGCGCGCCGTGAAGGCCTGGCGCCCTCTTCCATCTCCCGGCAGATACAACTGATGGAACAGGCCCTCGGCCAGCAATTGCTCTACCGCCATACCCGGGCGGTCAGCCCCACCGAGGCGGGCCGCTTATTGGGCCGGCATGCACGCTTGATGCTCGAACAGCTGGAAGTCGCCGGCCAGGCCCTGCAGGAACAGGAAAGCGAGCCCAGCGGCCTGGTGCGCATCAATGCGCCGATGGTGTTTGGCCAGCGTCATCTGTCACCTTGGCTTGGCGAGCTGTGCAGGCGCTATCCGAAGCTGCAACTGGATATCCAGCAGACCGACACCTTCGTCGACCCTCTGCAAGATGGCACCGACCTGCTGTTTCGCATCGGCGTGCTCAACGACTCCAGCATGCAGGCACGCATTTTCGCGCCGCAACGCTTTCGCATTGCCGCCAGCCCCACTTACCTGGCCAGGCATGGCACGCCGCGCCACCCCGACGAACTGGCCAACCACCAGTGCCTGGCCTACAAAGGCATCACCGGCCAGCAACGCTGGTTCTTCCGCAAGGGCCAGGGTGACTGGACGCCCTACAGCGTCAAGGGTCCGATCACCGGCAACCATGCCGACACCCTCACCCACGCTGCCGAGCAAGGGCTGGGGCTGGTGGTGTTTCCTTCATGGTTGATCGGCGAAGGCTTGCGTGCCGGTACGTTGCAGGCGGTGCTCACCGAGTACGACGTAGCGACAACCCTGGAGCCGCAGCAGATTGCAGCGTTGTGGCCGGGCAGCCGGCGCTTGTCGCTGAAGGTGCGTACGGTAATTGATTATTTTGTGGAATGTTTTGGGGCGGTGCCGTATTGGGATCGTTAATAGCCGAGCGGTTCGCCGGGTACATTTCCTACGAGAATAAGTAGTTCAATTCTGATTTTACTGGCCAGCATTTTTTACCGTCGTGCACTGCGGCAGACTTTGGCAACTTCCGTTATGGAGAGAAGTCATGAACGCGACATGCGCTCAACTTAAGATTACGTTCGATCTAGCAAAGGCAAACTTTTCAAAACTGGTACATCAAGCCAGCGCCGGGAAAATCATAACGATCACTCAGGATGGACGCGCACTTGCCCGGCTCGTGGCCGCAGAGTTGCAACCTGGACGCCGGATCGGCGCGATGAAGGGAAAACTTATAATCCCAGCAGACTTTGGTTCGCCGCTTCCAGACGACACGCTGGATGCGTTCGAATGCAGGTCCATTTGTTTAACCTGAACCACGAGTCAAAACACCCACTGCCCGATCAACCACGCATTCGCCCCACTGATCACCGCAAACAGAAACCACGCCAGCATCCGCGTCGGCAGCCGATTCACGAACGGTCCCATCAACTGTTTATCGCCGGTCATGCGAATCAATGGGTACAGCGCGAACGGCAGCTGCAGACTGAGCACCACCTGGCTGAGCACCAGTAGTTTGCCGATGGCATCGTCGCCCATCAGCCACACGCCAAGAAACGCCGGGATCAGCGCCAGCCCGCGGGTGATCAGGCGCCGTTGCCAGCAAGGAATACGCAGGTTGAGGTAGCCCTCCATGATCACCTGCCCGGCGATGGTACCGGTGAAGGTGGAGCTTTGGCCGGAGGCCAGCAGGGCCACGCCAAACAGGATGCTGGCAAACGCACCGCCTACCAGCGGGTCGAGCAGATGATAGGCATCCTGGATCTCGACCACGTCGGTGTGGCCCGTCTTATGGAAGGCGGCTGCGGCGAGTACCAGGATGGCAGCGTTGACCAGCAAGGCCAGGGCCAGCGAGCCGATGGTGTCGATACGGGCCAGCTTGACCGCGTCCTGTTTGCTGGCAAGGTCCTTGCCGATCATGCGGGTCTGTACGATGGAGCTGTGCAAGTAGAGGTTATGGGGCATCACCGTGGCACCGAGAATACCGATGGCCAGGTACAACGGCGCGGCATCGCTGATGGCCGAAAATGACGGCGTGAAACCGCTGAACACGTCGGGCCAATAGGGTTTGATCAGAACCAATTCGATAAAGAAACACACGCCGATGGTTGCCACCAGCGCCAGCATGATCGCTTCCAGGCGGCGGAAACCGCGGTTCTGGAGGGCCAGGATCAGCAACGTGTCGAAGGCGGTGATAACAATACCGGTGGTCAGCGAAACGCCAAGCAGCAGGTGAAATGCCAGGGCACAGCCCAGCACTTCGGCAAGGTCGGTGGCGATGATGGAAATTTCCGCCAGCGCCCACTGGGTGCGGGCGGAACGCTTGCTGTAGCGTTCACGGCACAATTGCGCCAGGTCCTTGCCGGTGGCGATGCCCAACCGCGAGCACAGGCACTGCACCGCCATTCCTGCCAGGCTGGCCAGCAACACCACAAACAACAGGCTGTAACCATAACGTGAGCCGGCCTCGATGGCCGTGGCCCAGTTTCCCGGGTCCATGTAGCCGATGGAAATCAGCAGGCCTGGGCCTGCGAACATAAGCACGCGCTTGAAGAACGAGGCCTTGGGATCAACGGCGACGGAGCCCGCCACTTCCGGCGGGCAAAACGGGGCGGTGGCGATTTTTGGCAGGCTGAATTTCACGCGGTATTCCAGGCAAACACACTCGATGGAGGCGCAGCTTATCAGTCTGACGCAACGGTGCGCATCACCGTTTCCCGCGGCAGGTCGAACGCTTCGACCACCTGCACCACCAGGTCCAGCTCCTGATTCAATGCTTCACGCTCCATGCGCTGGCGGATCACCCCGATCACCAGCACCGCCAGCGTGGTGATCGAATACGCCGGCCCGGAAAACGCGCGCACACCACTCACCAGCAGCATCGCCGCCGCCACCGCTTGCCCTACCACCGGAATCGCCGAAGCTGCACCACGGCGCAGGATAAACCCGGTCAGCCCGGCCAACGCCGTGCCACTCAACGCCGTGGTGGCCGATCGGCCGACATCGAAACGGCTGAAAAACCCCTGCTCCTTTTGCGCGGCGGCTTTGAGTTGCGCGTCGAACACCTGCCGGTCAGCGTGGCTGAGTTTGTCCTTGTACTGCGCGATGAGTTTTTCCGCGACCTGGGCCTCAAGGTCCGCCAACTCAACGGTATCCAGAGGCACCTCAAACTTGATTCCCAAACGCCGCACCACATCCTCGGCGATCTGGCGATAACTCACGCCATGGCCACGGGCCAGGTTCATAAAGGTATCGCCGCCCATGCGTTGTAGCTCGATGGCCAGCTTGAGCGGCTCACGCACCGTGGCATCGACGGATGCACTGCGCTTTTGCGCCATCAGTTCGGCGAGGAACTTCAGCTCTTCCGGGCGCGCCTGCACCAGCGCCGGGAACAACTGCGCGTCCTCTTCGGCAAAACGTACCTCGGTGCTGCGCTGGTCGGAGCGGATCATGCCGCGCCTCTCGTGCAACAGATCGGTGTACTGCACCACTGTCTGCAACTGCGGCCAATAGGCGGCGTGGTCGAAGCTTGCCAGGTGCACATTGGTGACCTTGGTCTTGAGCGCCGGCGTCACCGGTATCGCGTAACGGCCAATGCAGCGCTCGGTATCCGGCTTCATGGCCAGGGCCCAGTCCTTGCTGGAATGGCAGTTGATCACGCGTCCCTTGAGCGGCGCCGACACTTCATCCCACGGGCTTGACGTGCAGATCGCACCGCCCATCAACAGCAAGTTGTCCAACGGCAGTTCGCGGGCGGTTTCAGGGCTGGCCAGCAGGCTCTTGACCAGAATGCGCGCGCCCAGGGAATGGCCGATCAGGTTGATACGCCGCACCTCAAGGGACTCACCGTGCAGGTAGCTGGCGAGTTCCGGCAACAGGCTCCTGGCGACTTCGTCCACCCGTGCCTCGACGCTTTTATAGTGATCGAGAAAATATGCAATGGCCTTGCCTACCCCCACCGTGGCCGCGCCCAGGCTACCGCCGCCGAGCATCGCGCCCATCACATCCTTGAAGGGGGCAAACAGGTTTTCCAGGAAATGTCCGGCTGGCCAGAACAGCATCAGGTTGGTCGAACCTTCGATGCTTGCCAACTGCGCCTTGAAGCTACCCAGTTGTTGCCGGTTGAAGAACGCCGAATAACCGTGAACGTAGAGATTGAGCACATCGCCCTGGGGCTCGCCACACAGTAAGAACGTGGGCTTGCGGGTACGGTGCATTTCATCCCACTGCTGCTGCATGGGGCGGTGACTCCTGGTGACGAGGGAGGGTGATAGTATCAAAGGCTGCGTTTCAAAGGCGTGCCGCTGGGGGAAAAGGCCTCCGTTGGTCTATCCAATCATGCGCGGCACCAGGCTTGGCGATTGCACCCGCGTTCAGTAGGCAAAATTGTCGATCTTGACCTGACCATCAGGAAACGTCGCAATGATCTCCAACTCACCGCCCATCGCACGGATGTAGTTGCGCAACGTGCTGATGTACATGTCGGTGCGCCGCTCCATCTTGGAAACGGCCGCCTGGTTGATATTCAATGCCTTGGCCAGGTTCTCCTGGCTCAACTGCTGAGCCTTGCGCAGCTCGTGCAGGGGCATTTCCTTGAGGTGTTGCTGGAACAACTGCTTTGCCTCGGCTCGAGACTCCGGCGTCATGCCGGCTTGAAGTTCAGCGAATTTTTTAGCCATGGGTCAGGCCCTCTCTACGCAATGATTCCAAATGTACGTCATACAGTTTTTCTGCCACTGGGACCTGCTCGTCATACCATCGTCGTTGGCCGGTTTTATCACCGCCGAGCAGCAAGAGCGCGCATCGTCGTGGATCAAAAACGTACAACACTCGATAGGGCTTCCCCGCATGCTGTATGCGCAGTTCACGCATGCCCCCATGCCGGGAACCCTTGATGTCACTGCTGTGGGGAAAGCGCAAACCCGGCCCGAAAAGCCCCAGTAAATCAACGCTGGCGGACACCGAGACTTGTTCCTTCGCTTCCAATTGTCCCCACCATGCTCCGAATTCATCCGTGTATTCAATGTCCCAATCCATGCAAATATGCCACCCAAGGAATATAAACTCAAGAGCATAAAAATTAGTAGACGAACCGGACGAACCGCCACTCGCTCACGCTGGGGAATTGTTTGTACGTCTTTCCAGACGGGCCGCAGAACCTTCCGCTCTCAACAGGAATAAGGCTTTCATTCAGTTCCACACGCTGCAAAAACACAATTATCAAATTGTAAAAAGCGCTCTAATACGCGCCTGTTGATTTGGTTTTGAAGATTCTGGAGTTCGCAATGCCCCATGAAGGCAACCTGTTACAAGCAGCCGTGGTGTTCCTGCTCGCCGCCGTGCTGACCGTGCCCCTGGCCAAGCGTCTGCAGTTGGGCGCGGTGCTGGGTTATCTGTTCGCCGGTGTGATCATCGGCCCGTCGGTGCTGGGCCTGATCGGCAACCCGCAAAGCGTCGCGCAATTCTCCGAGCTGGGGGTGGTGTTGCTGTTGTTCATCATCGGCCTGGAATTGTCGCCCAAGCGTCTGTGGGTGATGCGCAAGGCGGTGTTTGGTGTCGGCCTGGCCCAGGTGCTGCTGACCGGCGTAGTGATGGGCGCGGTAGCGCTGTGGCTGTTTGGCCAGTCTTGGAACAGCGCCATCGTGCTGGGGCTGGGCCTGGCGTTGTCCTCGACGGCCTTCGGCCTGCAAAGCCTGGCCGAGCGCAAGGAGTTGAACCAGCCACACGGTCGCCTGGCATTCGCCATCCTGCTGTTCCAGGACATCGCCGCGATCCCGCTGATCGCTCTGGTGCCGCTGCTGGCCGGCAGCAACCATCCGACCACCGAAGCCGAGGGCCTGCGGCATGTCTTGCAGGTCCTGGGCAGCATCGCCGTGGTGATCATCGGCGGTCGCTATCTGTTGCGACCGGTGTTTCGCATCGTCGCCAAGACCGGCCTGCGCGAAGTCTCCACCGCCACCGCGTTGTTGGTGGTGATCGGCACCGCCTGGTTGATGGAATTGGTGGGCGTGTCCATGGCTTTGGGCGCCTTCCTCGCCGGCCTGCTGCTGGCGGATTCGGAATACCGCCACGAATTGGAATCCCAGATCGAGCCGTTCAAGGGCTTGTTGCTGGGGCTGTTTTTCATCAGCGTGGGCATGGGCGCCAACCTCGGTTTGCTGCTCAGCTCGCCGCTGGTGGTGATCGGGCTGACGCTGCTGCTGATCGGTTTGAAACTGCCCCTGCTCTACGCCGTGGGCCGCCTGGTGGGCGATCTCAACCGCGAAAGCGCCCTGCGCCTGGGGGTTGTACTGGCGGCCGGCGGCGAGTTTGCCTTCGTGGTGTTCAAAATCGGTCGCGACCAGGGCCTGTTCGAACCCCACCTGTACGACATTCTGGTGCTGACCATCACCCTCTCCATGGCGGTGACGCCGCTGCTGTTGCTGGTGTGCCCGAAGCTGTTCAAGCCCAAGGTCAAGCCGGTGGAAGTGCCCGATGAATACCGCGCCATCGAAAGCGACGCACCGCGCGTGGTCATCGCTGGCATGGGCCGCATGGGCCAGATCGTCGCGCGCATCCTGCGCGCGCAGAACATTTCATTCATCGCCCTGGACACCTCGGTGGAAACCATCGAACTGACCCGCAGCTTCGGTGGCATGCCGGTGTTCTACGGCGACCCGCAACGCCCCGAGATCCTGCACGCGGCCAAGGTCGACCAGGCGGAGTTCTTCGTGATCGCCATGGATGACCCGGAGATCAACATCAAGACCGCCGAGCTGGTGCGCAACCTCTACCCGCACATGAAGATCATCGCCCGCGCGCGTAACCGCCAGCACGTGCATCGCCTGGTGGACCTGGATGCCTCGCCGATTCGTGAGACGTTCTACTCCAGCCTGGAAATGAGCCGCCGTACCCTGGTCGGCCTGGGCCTGAGCCAAGCCCAGGCCGACGCGCGCATCACCCGCTTCAAGAACCACGACTTGCAAGTGCTGGCCGCGCAACACGCGGTATACGACGACGCCGCCAAGGTCATGCAAACCGCCCAGGAAGCGCGGGCGGAACTGGCGCGGCTGTTCGAGATGGATCGCCTTGAGGAAGAGTCCGACAAGGTGTGAGGTTGGGGATGAACGATTTTGCGAAATTTCTGACAGAATACGCCGCAACCTCGTTCATCCCTGGAGCGCTTCATGGCCACTTTCACCAAGACCGCCGCCCTGCTGGCCCTCGCGCTGACCGCCGGCAGCGTCTTCGCCGCGTCCAAGCCGGCGACGCAAACCATCTCCACCTTGGGCGGCAAGTTCACTTTCACCCTGCCCAAGGCCTATGTTGCCGACACCCTGCCGGCCGGCAAGGCCGAAGACGGTACAGCCGATACCCAAGGCACGATGTACGCCAACCAGACCACCAAAAGCGTGGTGATTGTCGCCGAGACCCTGCGCAACGACGGGGTCAGCATCAAGGACAACGACGCGCAGTTCCTTGACGGCGCCGTGGCCGGTTTCATCAAGGACCAGAGCGCCGCCCTGCCTGACTTCAAGAAACAGAGCGAGAAAAAGCTGACCTTCAAGGGCCTGGGCCTGCGCCAGGTGGACAGCACCGCGACCCAGGGCGGCGGCAAGACCTTGAACTCCACGTTCCTGGGTGGCTCGGGTAATCAGTTATTGGTGATCCAGGCGATTTCGCGGGCTGATGATGCGAAGGGGCATGCCGCGCTGGTGAAGCAAATTACCGGCGGCAAGTAACTCGATCAAATGTGGGAGCGGGCTTGCTCGCGAATGCGGTGTGTCAGTGAAGGATATATGACTGATCCACCGCTTTCGCGAGCAAGCCCGCTCCCACATTTTCAACCGCGTCTATTTCAGGCTTTTCTCCAGCCAGACCTTCAAGTCCTGCACCTCCGCCTCATTGATGGTGTGGTTCATTCCCGCATACCCATGAAACTCCGGCCTCAACCCCAACCCCGTCAGCACCTGATTCGCCCGGGTCGCCGACGCATACGGCAACACCTGATCCAACGTTCCGTGGCCAATAAAGATCGCCAACTTGTCCAGTGCCGTATCCGGCTTCAACTGCGCCTTGAGCACCGGCAACACGCTGCCACTCAAGGCCGCAATCCCACGCACCAACTGCGGGTCACGCAACGCCACTTCATACGACATGATCGCGCCCTGGCTGAACCCCACCAGGAACACCCGATCGCTGCGGGTGTGGTACTTGGCGGTGGCTTTGCCGACAAAATCCTTGATCAACCGGGCACTGCTCTGCAGGTCGGCCGTCACGCCGTCGTACTCGCCGTCGCCGGGGGTCTTGGTAAACCAGCGGAATCCATTCGCGTCCACCGGCATGGGCGCGCGCACCGACAAGTAGGTCCAGGTAGCGGGCAACGCGTCCTTGATACCGAACAGGTCTTGCTCGTTGCTGCCGAAACCGTGCAGGAAAATCACCAGCGGCTGGTTACGTGCGTCGCCCTGGGTCTGTTCCAGGTACGACAACGGCAAATCGGTGTGCAACGTATCGTCGGCATGGGCGGTGCCGACCAGCAGGGTCAGCGCCAGGGCAAACAGTTTGAGCATGGGAGGTGACCTCATGGTTTGCGTAACAGATAAGTGTCCATGATCCAGCCATTTTCCAGGCGCGCAGCCTTGCGCACCCTTTCGATTTCTTGCGCGACCTCGCTGACTTTGCCGCTGATAAGGATCTCGTCCGGCGTACCCAGGTAGGCCCCCCAATAAATCTCCAGGTCTTGATCGGCCACGGTGCGGTAGGCGTCGTCGGCGTCGAGCATGACCACCAGCGTATCGGCATCACTCGCCTGCCCCGCCGCCAAGCGCCGCCCGGTGGTGATCTCGACGGACTTGCCAATGCGGTTCAGCGCCACTTTGTGCTGCGCGGCCAGGGCCTGCACGCTGGTTATACCCGGGATCACTTCGAACTCGAAGGTGCAACGGCCACTGGCCAGGATCGCCTGCAGGATGCGAATGGTGCTGTCGTACAGCGCAGGGTCGCCCCAGGCCAGGAAAGCGCCCACTTCACCGTCAGCCATTTCCTCGTTGATCATGCGTTCGAAGGTCTGCTGCTTGTCGCGGTTGAGGTCCTGCACGGCCGTGGTGTAGTCGACATCGCCGCGCACGCGCTCGGGGCAGGCGGCCTCGACGAAGCGGTAGCCGGGCTCGGTGATGTTGGTCTGGCAGATCTCGCGGCGCAGGTCGATCAACTTGTCCTTGCTCTGGCCCTTGTCCATCAGGAAAAACACGTCGGTGCGGTTCAGCGCCTTTACGGCCTGCATCGTGATGTAGTCAGGGTTGCCGGCGCCGATGCCGATGATCAGGATGCGTTTCATGGGTTGCTCTCAGTGCGGGGCGTGGATTTTGCCATGTTCAGGCGCCTGGGCGTGAGTTTGCAGGCGCAGGCGCCATACCTGGTTGAAGCGCAGCTCGGTGGCGGACAAAGGCTCGACGTCGATCAGGTAGAACATCGAGATCGGAAATTGCATGACGTACAGCATCGCGGCGCGGATCACAAACGGGTGGGTGACGGCGACAACATGACCGGGGTGGGTTTCCAGGGATTTCATCCACCGGCCTACCCGTGCACACACCTGGTCCACGGATTCGCCGCCATGGGCTGTACTGGCGCTGTTGCCAATCCAATCCGCCAACTCGTCACGATCAACCTCGTTGAGGTCCTTACCTTTCCAACGACCAAAGTCGCCATCACGCAAGGCTTTCTCGACCACGGGATTGCGGCTGAACAGCCCTGCCGTCTGCCGGGTACGAGCCTCGGGGCCGCATAACACACGCGGGTTCCTGTAACGACCGGCAAGGGACAAACCTGCATTTCGCCAATCCATCGCGACGGACTCGTCATCGGGAAAGCTGCCCTTTTTCTGCTGAGGCGTCACGGCATGGCAAATGAGTGTCAAACGAGTGGACTGCAGCACGGTTTGCCTCAATGACGGGGACGAGGCCACTAAGACTGGCGCAGTTAGCGCCAGGGCGCAACGCCTTGTGCCAGGAACACCACCGTCGCTCCCACACTAACCGTGTTGTGTCAGTCAGTCCGGGATAGCTTAAGCGAGGCTGCCCCGGATTAATCAAACCACTCGCGCCGCCCCTCAAACGTACCGACAATCAACTCCACAATCATCCGCACCGCCTCAATATCCCGTACCTGAACATTCACCGCCAGCCATACCTGGCGCTGCATGCTCTCGGCCAACAACCCCGGCAACGCCACCAAACCCCGATCAACGCTGCTCATGTATTGCGGCAGCAAACCGATGCAGGCGCCGCAACGAATCATCTCAAGCATCAGTGAATAGGCGTGCACCTGCGCCACCGCCGCCAGGCGTTGTTGCACCAGCAGGTTCCAGGGTTGCAAGGCGCCGACCTCGGCATCCGGCTGCCACTGCACCAGCATGTAATCGTCGAGGTCTTCGACACAGTCCGGCCGCGTGGTCAGGCGTGAATAGCGCTTGGCGATATGCGGCACATACTGCAACCGCGCCAGCGCCAGCGGCGCTTCGGTGGCGAAGCTCGGGCCTGGGCCATCGGCGTCCGACAACCACAGCACCACGTCTACATCCACCGCTTGCAGCGACAACCGGCTGTCGATGGAGATGATCTCCAGGCGCACGCTGGCATTGCGGCGCAACAAGGCGATCAGGTCGCGCCCTAGAATGTCGTGCAGGATCGGCTCAGCCACCGCCAGCCGAATCAACGGCTGCTCCGTTACCGGCAAGCGCCGTTCATGGGCCAGGGCAATCAGTTGCGCCTGCAACTGCTGGCCGTCACGGCTGAGCACCAGGCCATTGCCCTGGTAGCTGAACAGCGAATGGCGCACCTGTTGTTCCAACTGCGCCAGGCGCTTGCGCAACAGCGTGGCCTTGATATTCAGACTGCGCGCCGCCTGCATGAAGCAACCGCAGCGCGCGCTCACCAGGAAATAGCGCGCCACCTCCGGGTCAATGTCATCGGCCAGGGCCAGCCAGGGGCCGCGTGCCTCGGCCGGGGCGCGATAAACGGATGGCCCTTGAGGGGCGGACGGTTCCAGTAATGCCATGGGAGACTCCCTGTCTTGTCGATCGGTGCATCCAATGCGAAGTGATGCGGGTTACTCCAGCACCTTGTTCAACTCGGCGCCGTCGATGCTCAGGGTTGCCGTGTTGAGCATGCCTTCGAGGTAGGCCTTGGCGATCTGTTCCTGACGCTGGGTACGCAAGGCCTGTGTCAGGCGTTCACGCAGTTCGTCGAGGGTCGCGGTGCGCGCCGGTTGTTGACCGGTGAGCTTGAGCACATGAAACCCCGCTGCGCTCTGCACCACGTCCGACACCGCGCCGACCTTGAGGCGCGACACCGCACTGCGTACTTCCGGCACCAGCTGTTGCAGGGGTTGCATGCCCGAGTCGCCGCCGCGCGCGGCGGATTCGGTGTCCTGGGAAAACTGCGTGGCCAGGGCGGCGAAATCCGCCGGCGCCGCCTGGGCCCGACGGCTCAGCTCCTGGGCCTGGCGGCGTATGGCCTCGATATTCTGCGGATCGTTCACCGCAAGGAAAATCTGGCTCACCCGGTACAACGGCGGCGTCACCCATTGCGCCTTGCCGCTGTCGTAGGCCTGCTGCAACTCCGCCGCGCTGGGGTAGTCGGCCGGCACCTGGCTGACCGAAAGCATGTAGTCGCGAAACACGATCTGCTCGGCGGCGGCGCGGGTCTGCTGCTCCACGTCCGGGCGCTGGCGCCAGCCTTGGGCATCGGCCTGTTCGAGCACGGCTTTTTGCGCCAGGCGTGAACGAATCCAGGTCTCCAGTGCGCCCCGGTTGCCGCGCAGTTGCTCGCGGGACTCGGCCGGCAGGCTGGCCAGTACGGTTTTCAGTTCCGTCAGGTCGATCTGCTGATTGCCCAGGCGGGCCACCGCCGGTCCGGCCGATACAGGGTTGATCACCGGCGCCGGTTGCTGCGCCGCCACCGGGTCGCTGCCCGGCCGCAGGCTCAAGCCCACCGCCACCACCAGCAAGGCCAACGCGCCCGCGCCGACCATCAGGGTTGGTTTTTTCACAATACAGGCGCCTCTTCGCCAATCGATGCAGCCTGCAACTGCGCCGCCTGCTGGCTGTATTCACGCAGATAGACAATGAATTCCTGCAACAGGCGGTCCCACAGCTCCAGTTGGCTGCGCAGGTGCGTGGCGCCGACGCCGGCCACCACTACGTCCATTTCCATCAGCAAAAATTCGCCCTGCACCGACAACCGCGCAAAGCGCCGCGATGCGTTCCACACCTGGGCCAGACCTTCAGGCAACTCGCCCTGGACGCGTAGCGCGCAGCTGTAGGTGAAGTCCACGTACGCGCCCTGCTCCGCCGCCGGGTTGCCGAAACGCACGGCAAAGCCGATGCCCTGGCTGGCGCTGAGCAACTGCACGATGCCGTTCTGTTCGGTCTGGTTGACCCGGTAGCCAGCTTCCTGCAGCAGTTCGGTGAGGCTCTGGGTGGTGACGCTGGTGATCAAATCGGTCATGTCAATTCTTCCCTGTCTCTATCAATGATTGGCGGTTGCCTGGGGCGCATCGAAACGGCTCTTGTACAAATCGTCGCCAAAGCCCTGGGCCAGTTCCTCGAACTTGACCCGCGCGCTGCTGGCGAACGGCTGGCGGATACTCATCACCTCGGTCACATCGATTTTTTCGTAGGCCGCGAGCAACTGCTGGGCCACGCCATACATCTGTTGATTCTTGACTGAACATTGCTGCACTTGTGTGTCACGTTCGCTCAACTGCGCCTGCAGGCGGGCGCGCTCGGCTTCCTTGCCCTTGGCCAGCAGCAGCAGTTCGTCATAAGCCTTCTTGAACTTGCCGATCTGCTCGTTGCTCGCCGCCACCTGGGCTTGCGCCTGGCTGTGCAGGCTCTGTTGCTGGCCGGCCAGTTGCTCGGCCACGCCCCGGGCCTGGGCGAGTTCGGCCGTCAGCTGCTTGATTTGCGCCTGGGCCTGCTTGGCCTGGCTTTCGGCGGCAAGGCGCGCCGCGCTGGCCTGGGCCTGTTCGCTTTGCAGCGCCTGCAATTGCTGGGTGGTGCTGCGCAGTTGCGTGCGCAGGCGTTCCTCCATGCCTTCAGCCGACGCCGCCGTGGCGACGAACACCAAGAGCAGCGCGCAGATTCGTGTGTTCATGTGGCATCTCCCTGCGCATTAAAAGCGCGTGTTGAGTTCCAGTTGCATCACATCGACTTCGAACGGCTGGCCATACACTTCGGACGCACTCAACCAACGCGCGCTGGCGTAGATGTTCTTTTCGATGCCGTAGTTGGCGCCAATGAAGTAACCCTTGGCGTTGGTGCCGCCCAGGTGAAACGACGAGTCGTTGAAGCCGTCGGGCAAGGCGTCGGGCTGGATGTACTTGTAGCCGGCCAGCACGTTCCAGTCGCCACGCTTGCGCATCTCCAGCGCGCTGCCGAGGGTGAACGAGACCATCAGCGCATTGCCGCCGCTTTCAAACTGGCCTTTGCTGTTGATGTTGTTGACGATCTCGCCCTCGCTGCGCTTGAGCATCTCGCCCTTGTCGTAGGCCAGGTTGTGGATGAAGTTGCCTTGGGAGCGCAATTTGAAATCGCTGGGCAATTCGCTGTCCCAGACCAGGTTGAGGTCGAGCACATCGAACTTGGAGGCCAGGCCTACGAATTGAGGATCCGGCGTCCGCGCGGGGTCCGTGGGGTTAGTGGTGTTGTTGCGCAGGTTGAACACCGTGTTGCCTTTTTGCATGAAAGCCACGCGCGTGCCGTCGGTGTCGCAACCCGCCGCGCCCGACCACGTTGAACAAGGGCTGGAGCGCTCGCCTTCGATGTCCTGGAACTGGTAATAGGCAGCCGCCAGCTTGAGGCGGTTGCTGCGATTGATCTTCCAGTCCGCGCCGATCTGCCCGCCGAACAGCCATTTGGTCTCGCTGTCTTCCTTGTCGATGCCATTGATGCTGGCGGTGTCGGAGGTATATTCGACCGGGAAGGCGCCGAGTGTGCCGAACAGGCCCCATTCGCTATTGAGCGTGTGATTGAAGATGGCCGCCACACCGTCGAAGTTGAGGTCGTTGGAATACATCATGTCGGTGGAATAGAACGGGTTGCCGATGCGCCCGGCAGTCAATTTCATGTAGTCGGTGGTGGCCCAGGTGAGGTAACCCTGATCGAGCCAGATGTCTTTTTTGCCAAAGCCACCGCCCAAGGTCTGGGTGGTGGACACCGGGTTATTGTCGGAGCCGGTGGCGATGCGGATGCCGGCGGTCCATTCCGGCGACAGCACTGCTTTCATGCCCAGGCGTGCACGCAGGCGGAACAGGTTTTCGCGGTCCTCGCGGGTATTGAGCAAGGGTGGGAACCTGGTGTTGGAGTTTTTGTTGACGTCGTAGGGGCCGGTGTCATTGAGCTTGGCGTAGTCGGTGATGGTGTTGTCGTTACGCCCCGAAAAATAACGCGACTCGTCGCGCAAACGGATATCGCCGTCAAAGCTGATGCGCGAGATCCAGTCCGGGAAGGTATTGGGCTGCGCCCAGTTTTCCTTTTTCGCAGTGGACATGACCTCAGCCTTCACCTGGTCACGAATCTGATCGCGCACCGCCTGCGGCACGTACTGCACGCGTACGTCGCCGGGAGCAGTCGCCGGGCCGCTGGCAACCACCGGAGCGGCATTAGCCTGACGTGCCTGCAGGGCTTCTTTTTCAGCCTGGGCAATCAGACCGTTGGCGGTTTCCTGCTTGAGCACGCCTTGCTGCACCAACAGGCGAATCAGGTTGATGGTGACGTTTTCCGAGGGGGCGACCGGGGCCGCCGTCGCCTGGCCGACCAGGGTCGCGATGACCATGCCGACCGCCAGGGTCAGTCGATTCACGGGGGAAATCATGTGTACGCAACTCCTACAAAAATCCGTTGAGAAAAATCCAAGAACACGTGCTCGGTCATTCCGGGCGCCGGCCCTTGAGCGACAGGCGCATGGGCAGCGTCAGCGACGCCGGCGGCTTCTGTGTGGCACGCGGCGCCTGTATCAAAGCAAGCATTTGCGCGTCGGTCTCGGCATCGCCGCTGGACTTGGCCACCAACGCCTTGGTGACCTGGCCATCGGCGCCCAGCCACAGGTCTATCTGTATCGAGAAAGCCTTCTTGCGTAATTCAGGGTCCTCGCGCATCAGCCGTTGATAGGTGCCGGCCAGGTACTGCTTGTACGTGCCGGTCCCCAACCCGCCGCCGCCACCGCTGCCGGCCATGCCGCCGCCTTTACCGGCGCCGATGTTGAAACCGTCATTGCCGGACTGGGCGTCGCCATCGATCTGCATCGGGTTGGCCAGGTCGGCGGCGGGCGAAGGCGGTGCTTCCTCGGCCGGCTTGACCTCCTCCGGTTCGGGGCTGGGCACCGGTTCGGGGATTTTTTCCTCGACCTGAGGCTCAGGCTCCTTGGGTTTTTCCGGCGGCGGTGGCGGTGGTGGCGGCAACGGAATAATCGTCGGCACCTTCGGCGCTTCGCGGCGCACGCCGCTCATGTCATTGGCCCACTGCCATAAAAACCAGGCCGCCACAGCGCCCAGCAACAGGCCGACGCCCCACTTCAGCGGGCGCAGCGGCGGCTTATTCTTCACGGGCATGGGCGCAATCGGGATCTGTGCGGTCATGACTCAGCCCTGGCTCGGTTTGCCGGTGACCAGCCCGACCTGGGACAGCTCCAGCCGGCGCAACAGGTCGAGCACTTCGATCACCTTCTGGTACTGCACCATCGCATCGCCACGCACGATCACCGGGAAATCCGGGTTCAGCGCTTTCTCGATACGCAGGCGCTCTTCCAGCTCGCCGAGGGTCACCGGGTAGGCGTCGAGGAACACCTGCCCGCCGTCATTCACGGAGATCGCCTTGGTCTTGGCCTCCGACAGCGACACCGAGGCGCTGGCCTTGGGCAAATGGATCTGGATGCCCGACACCTGGGCGGTGGCGGTGAGGATGAACATCACCAGCACCACCATCAGCACGTCCACCAAGGGCGTGATGTTGATGCTGTCGACGGCGGCATCATCGTCATCGTCATGGGAGCTATTTACGGAAGCCATGGCGATTCTCCTCAGGCCGGAACCGGTGCGTGATGCGCAACGCGGTGCGCCGCTTCACTGTGCTGGCTCTCGCCGTGCATCTCCGCCAGGCGGGTGATGAACTCGTCGACGAACACACGCATGTCCGCGCTGACTTCCTTGTTGCGCGTGATCAGGCGGTTGTAGCCAAACAGCGCCGGGATCGCGACGAACAGGCCCATGGCCGTGGCCAGCAGGGCCGCCGCCATACCGGGGGCGATGGCGTTGATGTTGACGTCACCGGCCATCGCCGTGCCGAGGAACACCACCATGATCCCCAGCACCGTACCGAGCAGGCCAATGTAGGGGCCGCCGGCGATAGCGTTGGACAGCGTAGAGAGCTTGGAACTGAGCGCCTGGTTTTCGCGGGTGCGCACGCCGTCCATGGAGCAGCGGATGGCTTCGATGGTCGCGGCCGAGACCGATGAGGTGTCGGCGCCCTGGGCTCGGCGGGTGCGGATCTCCTTGACCGCTACCAGGTACAGGCGCCACAGCGAAGAATGGGTCAGGCGCTCGGCCAGTTGCGTATCGTCGGCGTACATCTCCAGGCGGGTGCCGATTTGCGCGAAGTGCTCGCGGAATATCTCGTTGGCACTGCTGAGGCGGCTGACCTGACGGTTCTTGCGCAGCATGATGACCCACGACTGGAACATCATCGCCACCAGCACCAGGATGATCACCCAGGCGTCCACCGGCACGGCGTTGAGCAAGAAGCCCAGGCTGCCGAAACCAATGCCGGACTGTTCTTCGTCCACGCCATAGGCCACCAGTTTCGACTCGGCGCCCTGGGCGCTGGCATCGGCCAGCAACAGCGCGGCCGGGCGTGCGACCTTGGACAGGCGCAGCTCATCGATGGCCCCGGCGAAAGGCAGATGCGTACTGCCCGCCTCCGGCAAATCGGCGCCGATCGCCAGTTGGGCATTGAATGCCGGCAAGGCGACGGCCAGGGTCGCGGTTTCGCGGCCATTCACATACAGCGTGACCTTGGCGCCCTCGGCGGTGAATGCCAGGTGCTGCCATTGGCCGGGGTTGAGCGGCTGGGTCGACACGGCGCGCTGGCCGTCGATTTCGACGAAGGGCATGCCTTGGTTCACGCCCAGCAACAAGCTGTGAGGCGCGTCGCGACGGGCCAGCAGCACCTGCTCGCCACTGGCCTGGTCCAGGCGCAACCAGGCGCTGAAGGTGAACGCGCCGCCGGCAGCCTGTTGCAGCGATGGGCTGGCCGGCAGCATCAGCGGCTGGCCGCCGAGCTGCAAGGCGCGGCCGATCACACCGTCGATGCTCGCACCGGTGGCGTTCAACGCGGTGTTGGCGTAGGCCGTGGTGTCGCGGACCGGGGTGCCGTTGGCGCCGTCGAAGTGGTAGAGCGCGGTGTAGTTCGGGTCGAAGGTCAGTTGGCCGTTGGCGCTGGCCGCGGCTTTCTGGTTGCCGTAGTACATCCACAGGTCCTGGCGCTGGCCGCCTTCGACCTTGGGTACATCGACCCAGATCAGCGCCATGCCCATCAACGGGTCGAAGCTTTCGATCTGGTGGTTGAACACGGTTTTGTCATCGGCACTCACAAAGCGCAAATCGGAGCCGTCATCCTTGACCCCGTCGAAGCTGAAGTTGCCGGTGTGCAGGCGCACCAGCAGCGCGGTGCGGCCCAGGGCCTGGTTGATCGCCGCGCCTTGGGCGGTGGTGTCGACCGAGATCTGCTTGCGGTAGTGCCAGTCGTCCTGCCACCAGGCATGGGCGGTGGCCGGGAGCGCGAAGCCCAGGCAGATCAACAGGCTCAGGAATAGGCGTTGCATGGGTGAAATCTCCGAAAGAAAAAGTCAGAAAGTCGCCTGCACACTGAAGTGCAGTCGCGAGTCCTGTTTCTGGGTGTTCGGTCCATCGAGCAGCGGCAAGCCCCAATCCAGGCTGCCGGACAACCATTTGCTCAAACTGGCGCGGGTGCCCAGGCCGACACTGGCCAGGCTGTATTCGTCTTCTTGCTCGGGCAGTGGGTCGTGCAGGCGCATGCGCGCGCCTTCGGCGAACGCATAGAAGCGCCACTCCTGCACATAACTGCCGAGAAACTTGACCAGGGACGGCGTGCGCAACTCCTGGGAGAGCAAGTAGCCCTCATCCCCGGTGCGCTCCGCCGCCAGGTAACCGCGCACCGAGGTGGCGCCGCCGGCGGAGTACTGCTCGTTGGACACCAGCGGTCCGGAGGCGAGCTGGAAGCCGCCTTTGGTGGCCGACTGCCAATCGTTGGCGAAGGTGTAGGTGTAATTCAGGTCGCCCTTGAGCACGGCGAAACTGGCGCTGGCCTTGTAGCGCTTGTAGTCGAATTCCTCGGCGTCGCTGCCATAACCGAAGAATGCGCGGGTGCCGACCACCAGGTTCAAGCCGAGGCCCAACTGGGATTGCTCGGTGTAGCGATAACCGTTGTAGCCCAAGGTGAATGGGGCGTACTTGAGCGGCACCTGATCGCTGCTGGCGCCGAACTTCATTTCTTCGTCGAAGTCCTTGAAGTCGACGCCGAACGAGAACGAGTTGGCCCAGTTACCGGCCGCCGGCAGGTTGTAGATCGCCGACACGCCGTAGGAATGCCCCTTGCCCAATACGTTGCTGCCGCCGATGGTGGCGATGTTGCTGTCGGACTGGTAACCGGAGAACTGCAAGGTCCAGCGCTCGTTCAATGGGGCGCTGTAGGAGCCCGACCAGACCTTGGCATTCTCGGTATCCTGGGGCGCGGTGAAGTAGGTCAGGGAAATGCTGTGCCCCAGTTGCCACAGGTTGTCGTAGCCCAGGGTTGCCACCGAGCGCAGCTTTTCGGTGTCGGCGCTGTAGTCGTTGTTCAGGCCGATGCTGGCGTGCCAGGGGTTCTGGTCTTCCACTTGCAAATCCACATCCATGGTGCCGGGGCGCTGGCCTTCGCGTACCAGTGGCGTGACCTGGCGACCAGCACTGCGGTTGAGACCGGCCAACTGGGTTTGCACAGTGGCAAAGTCCGGCACCGCGCCCTCTTCCAAGGCTGGCACCTGCTCGCGGATTTCCACTGGCGAGTAGTGTTTGGCGCCGACCACACGCACACGGCCCACCTTGGTTTCGCTGACTTGCAGGTAGACGATCCCATCGTCGACCTTCTGCTCGGGCAGCTCGACAAACACCGACTGGTAGCCGCGCGACTGGTAGATCTTCTGCAACGCATCGCGGGCGCCTTCGATATCGCCCAAGGTCTTCTGCGGGCCGAGGAACGGGTACACCGCCTCCTCGATGGTCGCCGCGTCCAGCACCGTGTTGCCGCGCACGAAGTACTCGTTGACGTCGACCTTGCGCGCCGCCGCTTCTTCCTCGGCCAGCGCTATTTGCGTCACGCTCCCCAGCGTCACGCAACACAGCGCCAGCGTTAATTTGAACAGATGCTCCACACCGCCCCCTGACTTTCTGTTGTTGTGTGCCATCGCCGATTGCCCGGCGTGCGGCCTGCTCAATTGCTGGTGATCGAGGTATTGCCGTGCCGGGCCAGCCAGGTGTGCAGCAAGGCGAAGTTCAACGAGAACTCCGGCATGTGCAGCAAGGCGCCACAAAACACGTCACCGATGATTTTCTGGATGAGTTGCACCGCCTGTGGGTGGTTCAGCAGCGTGGCGATGTCGCGGGTCAGTGCATGAATGCTCCAGACCTTCTGGTTCAGGTCCAGGCCGACGAACCAGCGGAACAGCAGGTTGTAGTTCAGCTGTTCGTGCAGCTGCTGCTCGCTGGGCACCGAATACAGCAGTTGCAGCAACAGAATTTGCAACACGGTGTGCGGGGCGATCGACATCGGGGCGTCAGCCACCAGCCAGTCACGGTGCTGGTCCAGCACCTCATCGATCCGGGGGCGCAGCAGCACCAGCGAATGCCCCGCCGGGATGTAGCTGGACACTTCCTTCAGCGCGCCCTGCCAGTCGTCCTGCGAGACGATCCACACCCACGGCGCGCCGTAGCGATACACCGAAACCGGCTTCTTGCGCGCCGCTTCGACGATCTTCGACAAGCGCTGATCGAGCTCCTGCATGCCTACTTTCGAGTAACGTTCCATAGTTCCCACGTGCCCCACTCCTGGCGTCTTGCTGACGGCTGGGGAGGCCACGTGTGGCGGCCTCCAGCGCGTTACATAGGAGAGACGGGCGTGGGTGGGAGCTACCGAACTTTTGTCATGAAAGCTTCATTTGATCGTTCCCGCAGACAAAAAAACGGGGCGATCACTGATCGCCCCAAACGGTCCATCGAGAGGTCCTTTCAAGGTTTTACAAACTGATCTGCTTGCGCTCCTCATCCGTCAACCGCGCCCGCGCCTGTTCGCTCAACGGCCCTGCGCCCAGCACCTGCACCGGGCTGTCGGGGTTGTAGCTGGAGTTTTTTTGCTGCGGTTGCGGCTCACGGGGCAACGGTTCGCTGCCCAGGCTCAATACTTCCACGGTCATGATCGACGGCCGGCCCTGCTTGGCCGCGGCCTGCTGGCTGCGCGCCGCGTCTTCCGCCGCCTGGGACGCCGCCGCCCCCGCCGCGCTGGCCGAACTCATGGCCCCGGTGTTGACGGCGGCCGACACCGGCACCCCGGACGATTTGCCCTGGGTCTGGATGTTCGTCGCATTCACCACGCGCAAGGCGGCGATGTTGACGTTGCCGGACACCCGAATCCCCGCCTCGCCTGCATCGATGGTGCCCAACGGCGCGATCAGGTCGATGTCCCCCGCCGGCACTTCCGGGATCGGGTTGAGCGTGGCGATCCCCGCGCCCGTGCTCGGCACCGACGGCGACAGGCTCACGTTGCCCCAGTTGTCATAGACGCGCTTGGGCGGCGTGTACACCACGGTGGTCTTGGAACCACGCCCGGCGTTGATGTCGCCCTCGCTGGTCCAGCCCATGATCGAGCCGCCGAAGGTGGTCATGATGCGGCTCTGGCCAAGCAGGATGCTGCCCATGGAATACAGCTGGATATCACCGGAACCCTGGGTGATCACGCCCGCGGTGGACGGGGGGGCCGCGCCTTCGATGCCGAAGGTCTGACGGCCACCGGGGGTGAGCATCTGGATCGAGCCACCGAAGTTGGTGTGCACGCCCGCGCCGCCGAACATCGTGATGTCGCCCTTGTAGGTGATCGGGTTGCCGGCCACGTCCGTGCTCGGGAACAGCGCCGCAATCGCCTCACGGCCACGCAGGTAACTGCCCTCGCGCACGCTGCCAGCCTGGTTGTATTCGCGGCCGGCGGCCTTGAGTTCGGCGAAGTACACGTCACGGGCGAATACCCGTTGTTGCTCGACCGGCAGGGCCGTGTAGTAGGCGCGGGCCTGCTCGGTGTTGCCGACGAAACCGAAGCGCGTGGCAAGCCAGCCGACCAGTTCGTTTTCGTAGGTTTTGGCGACCTTGTCGCCCTGGATCGACTCACCCGGTTGCGCCAGGTTGACGGGGTTCAGGTAGGCCTCGACGAAACGCAGGTAATCCGGGCCGTTGGGGCCTACGCCGGCTTGCATGACGATGCTCGCGCCGGGGCGGTTGTCGCCTGGGGCCACGGCGCCGAGGCTGGTAATGCCGACCTTGTCATCCATCAGGATATTGCGGCCGGCGGTCACTTCGAGGTTGCCGGGGCCGGCGACGTTGAAGCTGCTGTAGAGGATGTCGCGGCCGGCGCTGGCGATGGAGATATCGGTGGGGTTGTTGTGGACGAACAGGTTGCCGGCAAAGGTGTATCGACCGGTTTTGTCTTCACCACCAGTGGCCCCACTCAGGCCGGTACCGCTGCTGACGATATCGCGCCCGGCCAGCATCCAGACCGGGCCTGCGCCTTCATAGTAGGTCTGGCCCAAACGCGGGTCGTCCATGCTGGTACTATTGGTGATGGTGATAGAGCGCCCACTGTTGACGCCCAGCAGATCTCCCGTCAGCGCGTAGAAGCGCGCGGGTTCCAACGCATTGCCCCATAGTGTGCTGGCGGTGTTGGGACCGAAGGCGAACAGCGGGGAAACTTCGAAGCTTGCAATGCTGCCATCGCTGGAGAGATTACCGCTGCCGTTTACCGGGGTGTGATTACCCAGGAAGCCGAGAAACGCCGGGCGCAAAATCGTCGCCCGGCTTTGCGGGGCTGCGCTGGAGCGGCTGATCGTCAGGTCGCCGCCGTAGATCGAGTCGCCTGCGAGCAGCTCCAGCTGGCCATTGGCCGAAGGCGCCAGCACCATTGCCCTGAGCGGTGGCAGAGTACTTGAGTCACTCCTTGATGCACGGCCGTAGTACAAACTGCCGCTGGCGGCGACGGCGCGCAAGGTAGCTGGATAGACCGCTGCCATATCGGTGTCCAGCGTCTCGGTCAGGGGGGTGAGGTTGCCCCCGGCGGAGAACAGGTCCACCGCCGTGCGGTCGGTCCACAGGCTGAACCAGCTATGTCCAATGCCGTTGACGCCACCGCTCGTGTATGCCAGCGCATTGACTTGCGGCGCGCGGCCCGGATCGGTAACGTCCTGCAGCACCAAGTCACCGCGGGTGGCCAGGTTGAAGGTGGCGTCACCCGGCAACAGGCTCAAGCCGCCGGCCGCCCTGGCCGACGTGGAGCGCAGCGGGTCGTAGGCGCGCACTTCGCTGGGGCTCTGGTCTGTGAACTGGCTGCCATAACGCAAGGTCAGGCTACCCAGGGCACCGCCGGTAAGTAGTACGTGACCCCGCGTATTCACCAGCGCGCCGTTGAGGTGGTCTCTGTTGACCTGACTGGCAGGGTTTAACGCTCCGCCGACCCGCAGGTTCAGATCACCGCCGCCCGTCAGTTGTACGCTGCCATCGGCCGCGACGCGCCCGGTGCTGCCTACCGCCAGTACCAGCCCCTGGCTGCGGGGGCTGACGTTCTGCGGCTCCGACGAGGCTTTGAGGATCCCCGCGTCGCCGCCCACATCAACGTTAAGGTTGCCTCCCCCCAGGGTGCCGAAGCCCGTGAACCCAGCCATCTGGTCCGCACTTGGGGAGGTCATGCCGGTCACGTAGGAACCAAAGTTGATCCACCACGCGGTGGCTTGCGCCTGGCTGCCACTCAGGCCGTTGCCCTGGCGCCACAACCAGTTGCCGACATTGGCTGAATCCTGTCCCAGCTCGGTAGGTACCGGACGACCAACGCCATTATTCGCCGCACTGGTGATGTTACCCGTCAAGTTGCCACCCACCTTCAGCAGCAGATTGCCGCCAGTGTCCGGGTACCAGGCGCGATAAAGGCTGCCTGTATCACCATTGACCAGCTTTTCGTTCCCACCTGCGTCAGTCAGCACTTTATTATTGCTGCCCAAGGCACGCTTGAGGTTATACGGATCGTTAGCCGAAGTACCAGTTGACGAGCTGCCGGCGGTGTAGACACCGAACAGCGACTCCATGCTCAGGTTGCCGGCAGCCAGCAGGTCAAGGTCTGCCGCACCAGTGCGGATTACGCTGAAGCGCGTGCTGCCGCCCGCCAGCAAGGTGTAAACAGTGTCATCGGTTTCACAGTATGCAGGTTCATCCTCACACACGCCTTCATAAGCAATACCGTCAGAGGGGTCGACCGGCTTGCCCACCATCCTATCGTCCCCATAAAAGTCCTGAGAGCCTAGCTCGGTCCATACCTGGGCACCTTTACCGAACATCCCATAATGACTGTCCGCCAAACGCAAATTGCCGGTGACCGGATGCGGCTGCAGCAGACGACTATCAGCCGCCTCTGTATCAGCCCCCGCCACCAGGCGAATCGACCACGACTGCGAGCCCTCCGCCAGCATCGGCGCAATTGCCCAGTTCTTTCCCTGGTGACCGGCGTCGCGCAACGCGACCGACTCCACACCGCCCGGCAACTTGACGTCCGTACCCGACGGCAACAGAGCGCCACGGGGCAGCACCTTGCTGGCGGCCAGTGTCAAGGTCGCTGCCAATGGTACACCCTTGGGCCATGTCAGCCCATTGAAGTTGGCCGAACTGTTCAGCAGGCTACCGGCATCCAGGATGCTGCCGGCGGCGAGGGTCTGGGGCTGACTCAGCAGTGTGCCTGCCGCTAACAGCACATTACCCGATCCATCCCGAACCGCGGCCGCCAACACCGTCCCGGCCGGCAGTAGCAGGGGTTGGAGCAGCGTTGCCGCGACGGGCAACCGAGTGCCCGCACCCAGAAAAAACGGCTGGGTCGGTACATCGAAGTTCAGCGTCGCTCCGCCAGGGAACACAGTGCCGGCCTCCAGCGTGACGCCACTGCCAGGCACCACCACCGTGCCGCCGGTGTAGTCGATACCGGCGCGCAGCACCCAGCCATTGTCATCGTCGGTGGGCGGTGGCGCGGCAAAGCCATCGTTGATGCTGCCGTAGATATTCAGGTCGCCGCCGGCGCGCAGGGTCAGGCTACCGGCCTCGGTCAAGGCCGTTGATTTGAGGCTGGCGTAGCGATAGCTGGACAAGTCCAGATCGCCCTGCACCACCAGGTCGCCGTCCGGGGTTTTGCTGATGATTTCTACGCCGGGGCGCAGGTGGAAAACATCGCCGTAGGTGGCGTTGTTCAAGCCGGCGAGCTTTTGCAGCAAGTTGTTATTAACGCGCGCTGCTTTGATGAATGTCGTATTCGCATCATCGACGCCCTTGAGGTAGTCCTGGTCAATCGCCTGGTACGGACGCCCATTGGGCGTTTCGTCGGTTTTGGTCGGGGCATCGTCGTAGGTTCTCATGCCATTGAGGGCGATCGAACGCGCGCCCTGGATAGTCAACTGCCCGCTGGCGTCGATGGCGATGTCATCGCCGCCTATTCGCGGCACGTTGAGTTCCAGCGTGCCCCGGCTGCGCCCGTCATTGCCGGTCGCGGCCTCGGTGCCATGGCGCAGGTCGATCCGCGCTCCATTGGCCAGGGTCAGTTGGCCCTGGCCTGAGGTGAGGACCACGATGGCACGGTTGGGCGAGTCGATGATCTTGCCGTAGCTGTCCACGCGTAATTGCGTGCCATGGGCGTCCAGCACGGCGCCGCCGTCGAGGGTCAGGCCATTTTTCGCGGCCAGGTTGATGCTGCCCACGCGCTCACCGCTGGCATCTACCAGGCCGGTCACGCGCAGGCTGCCGTTGTCGATCGAGACATTGACGCTGTTGGCCTTGACGTCATTGCCGATGGTCAAGTCGCCCTGCTTGAACTGAAAGCTGCGCGCGCCATAGACCTGGCCCTGGTTGAGGCGTTGGTTGAGTGCCGCGAACTGGTCACTCAGGGTGCCACTGGCAGCCAGGCGCTGGGCCTGGATTTCAACCGAACCGGCCAGGTACGGCACCAGCGTGCCGCCGGCGTCGTAGTAACCGCTGCTGCCGGCGACGATTTTGCCCGACAGGTCGACGATGCCCGCCGCGCCGTCCACGGCCACTGCGCGCAACCGGCCCGCCTGGTTGTGCTGCGCCGACAGGTCGATGGTCGAACCGGCCGCCTGCAGCACATTACCTGCGCGGCTTTCCAGCAGCACCTCACCTCCCGCGCTGTACTTGGTCAGGTCGTTGAAGGGGATGGCACGCCCCCCCACATCAATCGAGGCGACATCGGTCAACACCACATCGCCACGCGCACCCAGGGTGACTTTGCCACTGGGCAACACCACCGCGCTGGCCAGGCGAATGCTATCGCCCTGCAACGACAACTCAGCGCCGATACCTTCCACCTTGCCCACCGGGCCTGCCGAAGCGCTCACATCAATCGCGCCACCGGCGGTAATACGGTTGACCGAACCGGCTTCACCGGTCATCAGCGGCGTGAGGATATTCAGGTTGCCACCGCTGTAGGCAAAACCCTTGAGCGCGTCAAAAGCACCCTGGCGCTGGTACACCGACAGGCTGCCTTTGTGGTTGGCGGTGATGCGTTGGCTGGCGTTCAGATTGACATTGGCAAAGCCCAGGGCCAGGCGGTCGAAGGACTTGGTGGTGCTCGGCTGGGCAAAATCCCCATAGCCAAACTCGATGCGTTCGGCATTGATATCCAGGCGTCCGCTGCCGCTGCCGGCACCGCCGGTCACTGCCCCCACAGGCGGTGCCTCGGCCCCCTGCCAAATCAGGTTGGCCGTGTGAATGGTGGCCACGTCGTTAGCGCCACCTGAACCATAAATGGCCGGCGTGGAGAGCATCAGGTTGCTCAGCAGCGACTTGCCGCTCACCGCGTCATAGGTGTTCAGGGTGGTGGTGCCGTAGAAGTTGAAGCTGTCGCGCGCTGACAGTTGCAGGGTTTCCAGGGCCGGGGCGCCGAATTGCGTATCGCCGCGCAGCAGGCGTTCCAACACTTGCTGGTTGAGGGTCAAGCCTACCGGCAGGCGATTGCCGGCCGCCGCCGCGGCCAGGGCTTCGGGGCTGCCCACGTTGATGCTCGACACGCCGAGGTTGAGGTGGCGGGTGCCATAGCGCACCTCTTCGCCCATCTGCAAGGTATTGTCGGTCAGCGCGACAATAGTGCCTTCGGAGTACAAGGCGGTTTGTCCACTGCACGCGCCGCTGCTGCATGCGCCCAATTGGATCCCCTGACTGGATTCCACTAGCCGCGCACCTACCACGTTGAGCAAACCGTTGGACACCGCCAACATGTTCGTCACGTTGTAGACAAAACCGTCACGGGCATCATAACTGGCCTTGCCGCGGCCGATAGTGTTGATCGATGCACCCTGCTCGACGACGATGCGTCCTGTGCCGGTCAGTAACAGCACTTCCGGCGCAGCCAGATTGGCACCGTCGCGTAGAATAATGGAGCTGGTAGTGCCGCTGGCGACGTTAATATAGTTGCCGGCCTGGCCGTAATTAACCACCGTCATCCCGCCGATCACCAGACGTGAAGCGCCCAGGGCATTCAAGCTTTGCGCGTGCACGCTGATACCGTCGAAACCACTGCTGGCGCCCTTGCCCGCCGCCACGATTTCGATGTCCGCTCCAATCCCCCCGCCCGTGTTGATCAGCGCCACTGTACCGCCGTAACCGCCGTCAGCGGCCTCGAAGCGACCGGTGCCCTGGAACGAAAAGGCCTGTGCACCTGCTCCCGGACGCAAAGCCAGTTTCAAGGTCTTGGCATCCACCGGCAGCAGGGCACGGGGCACGCCAAGCCTGGCCGCATCGGCCACGGCGAATTGGCCGTAACCGGTTTCGTTGTACTGAGAGTAACGGCGCAAGGTATCGGCGGAAGTCAGGATCACTTGGCTCGACAGGCTGTTGCCGATGCCGGTATTGGCGATGGACAGGCGCCCCGCCGTCGACCATGAGCCATTGCGCATCTGCTGCGTTGCGCCTTCCCCACCGGACCCGGCCAGACCATTAATTTCCACCCGGAATGCACCGGGCATCAGCGCATAGGTGGACGGCATCAGCGTATAGGTGCCCGCCGCCAGCCCCGGCACGCCGGCGCCGATCGTGATTTGCTGGCCAATCAGCGGGTCGACCGCGCCGCCTTCCGGCGCCACGGGCGCATAGCCCGGTTGCACACCCAGCACAATCGCATAGATAGGGTTGGAGGCCAGCCCCGGCAGTACAAACCCGCCATTGGCGCCGAACTGCACCAAGGGGTTGTAGCGCGCATCGGTGGAACCGCCACGTCCGGAAATGAACCCGGCCCCGAGCAGTTCGCCACCGCCGGACAAATCCACCGTAGCGCCCGGCTGGACGGCCACCGACTGGCCACCCAGCACCATCCCGATATACAAGCCACCATTGTTATCCGTTGCGCCCTGACCAACGAATGTGACTTTCTTGCCGTTGTACATATAGGCCTGGCCATCCACCGTGCCGCCGTAAGGCAGCACCAGGCCCTTGCCACTCACGGAGGTCAGGCTACCCGGCAGCAGCTCAACCTTGCCCGAGTTCAAGACCCCGACTTCGATCAGCCCCAGTGGCGCACGCACCACGCCGCCCTGGCGGATATTGGCACCGCCCAATTGCAGGCGGCCGAAGGCCGAGTACGGTAAGGCGGCCGGGGCGTCACCGATGCGTTCGATGCTCAATGTGCGCGTCGGGTCAAAAGCTGAGTTCCCGTCCAGATAACCCGCCAGTACCCGCGCCCCGACTTCGGTGGCGGGGTACAGCTGCGCGGCGCGCAGGGTCATGTCACCCTGGGTCGCCAATTGCGTGCTGATGCCCTGGGAGATCACGTTCGCATCGGCACCCGCCAGGAAGCGCAAGTCGCCTTGGCTGGTCAGTTGCACATTGTCGAACCCGCGACGCTCGACCGCGACCTGAGCGTTATTCGCCTGCGGCACGTTGCTCTTGTTGCCGAACAACACATTGCCGCGTACATCGATCAAGTTGGCACTGGCGCGCAACTGCGCCGCCGTTGCCAGCGGCGACGGATTGGGCAGCAGCGGCACCGCACGCACGTAGGCTTCCTTACCGCTTTGCGCCGGCGCAAGGATGCCGGCCAACAGCAAGTAAGGCGCCGACAGGTTGACCCGCGAACTGGCCGCCGCCCCCTCACTGAGGTTGTAACTGGCGCTGTACAACCGCAGGCTCTGGCCCATGTTCAACGACACATCGCCGTCGAAACTGAGCAAACCGTTGCTGAGCAGGGCCAGGTTGTCGAAACCGCCAGCGGTGATCTGGTCGACACCGAGACGGCCATGACCGTACTCCAGGCTGGCGGCGCTCGGTAAGACGCTGGCTTGATGGGTCTGGCTGAGTACCAGCTCACGCACCTTGAGCACTCGGTCGTTCACAACGTTTTTCGCGTAATAGGGGCTTTCCAGCGCGAGCGACAAGCTGCCGCCCGCCGCGCCGGCACCACCGGCACGCGCGACAAAGCTGCCGTCCAGGTACAGACCATTGTTGGACGCAAAACTGATGCTGCCGCCATTGCTGGCGACCGGCATACGGCCCTGGCCGGGAACATCCAGCACCGCCTGGGCACCGGACGCCTCCAGGCGCGCGCCTTCGCGCACCACCACAAACACATCGCCGGCGCTGGCAATGCCGGTGGCCAGGTTGATATCGCCGCCGATGCTGATCTTGCCGCCATTGAGTACCTGGCCATACACGCTGCCTCGGTTGCTCACCGCCGTGACCGCGCGCGCGGCAACGTCGATCAGCGCGTTCTCGCCCACCCAGATCGAGCGGTCATGACCGGCGGCAATCGGTTGTTCCCAGGCCTGCGGCGATACACTCAGGCCGCCCAGGCTGACACTGCCACCCCAGGCATTCAGGCTGCCGCTGAGGGTCAATTGGCCGACGCTGCGCAAGTTGATGCCCTGGCCGGGGTCGACATTGATCACCGCGCCCTGGCCCACGGTCAGGGCGGTGGTCGCCAGTTGTGCGGCGGTGGAGTCCTTGGAGCCGGCCGTCAGCGTCAGGCTGGCGCCGCGACGCTGGGTCAGCACGCCTTGGGTCGGGTTTTCCTGGTACAACGTCGGCGTCCAACGTTCCAGGGCGGTCGCAGGATCACTGCCACTCGGCGTGGTCGATGTTTGCTGGCCCAGGCGGTAGACCGGGGTAATGACGTCCACCTGGGTGCCGTCGGTGACGAGCAGCCCTTCGTTGCCGGTGATGTCGTAGGCCGAAAAGCCTTTATTGAAAAAATCCCCGGCCAGTTTCAGCGTATCGGCGGCGGGCGCCGTCGCGCCGTCTCCGATCTGCACCTTGCGCGCCTGCAACGCCAGGGTACCGCCGCCGTTGACGCCATAACCGCGAATCTCGCCGTCCAGCGCCAAGGTGCCGAGCGCCCCCAGGGTCACGTCGCCGCCTTTGCCGCCGCTGAGCTTGCCATCCACGCCGAGGGTGGCACCGGAGGACGCATCCACCACACTGCCGGTTGCCAGGTTAACGTTGCCGGTGCTGCGCAGCGACACCTTGCCACCGTTCACATACGCCACGCCTTCGCGGTTGTTCGGGTCCAGCATCAGGTTGTTCCAACGCCCGCCGGCATCCAGCTTGACGCCGGCCGCCACATCGACCCGCCCGCCACCCGCCAGGATCACATCCCCGACGGTATTGCCCGAATTGAGATTGACCTGATTGAGGATGTTGCCCGCATTGATACTGCCACCATGGGCCGTGAGGTTGGCGTCGATATCGACCCCAGGCCCGAGCAGGGTAATGTCGCCGCCATCCGCCACCTTGAGCGCGCCGTTGACGGTAATTTGCTGTTTGGCGCCGACCTTGATCGCACCCAGTTGATAGCCATTGAGCTGATCACTGTCGAGCACCATCTTGCCCTGGCGATCCGCCGGCAAGGCGGCGGTGAGGTCCAGGCCATCGGCGATTTTCTGCGTGTTGCTGTCGATCAGCACCTCGTTGGCAGTGCCGGTCAGGGCATAGCGCAGGGTGCCGGTGGCTTTGTTGTAGACCGGCGTGTACCCGCCAATGATCAACTGCGCGCGCTGGGCCATGGCCTTCTGCGATTGCTGGTAACCGTCGAGGTTGATGTTCGGCGCCTGGGTCTGGCGATCGCCCTGGAATACGTCGCTGATCACCTGGCCTTCGAGCACCGCGCTGGTGGTGCCGATCACCAGCTTGCCGGCATCGCGGCCCACGGTGTAGCCGCTCTCGTATCGGCGCTGCTTGGCGATCATCGGGTTGTAGTAATAATCGGTCTGGCCCCAGCGTTTGCTGGTGTCTTCATAGCCTTTGTAGAACCCGGAATAGAGAATATCGCCCGGTGCGTTGGACACCTCGTACAAGCGCCCATCCGGGCCCTTGAGCCAAGTCTGCTGGATATACCCGGCCTGCACGTCCACGGTGCCGCCCGACAAGTTGATCTGCGCGCCCTTTTGGGTCACCACATCCTTGCCGGTAAAGGTCACGGTGCCGCCCTGGGCCATCCACTCGCCCACCGAATGGCCCTGGGTGCCGAGGTAACCGCCCACCTCCAGCAAGCCGCCGGCGGTGTACCAGCGATCCGTCGCATAGCCATTGGTACCGGCCGGCACAAACACCAGCTCGCGCAGGTCGACCCACACGTCGTTGTTGATCAGTTGCCCGTCGTCACGGTTGACCGGCGCATCACGCTGCTCGTTGCCCTGCACGTTGATCTTGATGTTGTTGGATTCCATCGACACCTTGACGCCGACCGCGCCCGACACGTCGATCATCGCGCCATCGCGCACCAGGCTGCGCCCGGCGGCGCTGACCGCCACCTGGCCGCCGGTGGCCAGGGTGACCGAGCCTTTCTGGAAGTCCACGGTGCCGCCGCTGACGATCTCGATACGCGACTGGTCGGTACGGTCGGCCACGGCGCTGAGGTTGTTGAACTGGCCGGTGATCAGGTTGGCAGGGGTGCCATCGAGATTGACCAAGCCGTTGCCTTTCTGACTGTTCAACGCAGTGCTGCCGCTGCTGTCCAGCAGGATCGCAGTGGTGCTGCCCTCGCCCAGGGTCACGCTGCCGGTGGTGTCGGTGGCGGAGTTGAGCAAGTGAATGGTGCCGCGGGTGTCCACTGAGGTGCTGGCCAGGGCCACGCCATTTTGCTGCACCTGATGTCCGGTCAGGGTGATGTCACCGGTGGAGGCCATGATCAGCCCGTTATTGCTGACCTTGCCGGCGCTGCTGCCGGCGTTGAGGCTGGTGGCGACTTCATTGCCACGGGTAGTGGAACGGTCGTTGCCGGTGGTGCCGACGCCCTTGCGGATGTAGAAGCTGTCGCCGGCCGCGAGGGTGGTCTGGCCCTTGGCGGTGTTGATCGTGCCGGCGTTCTCGACTTCGGAGCCGAGCAGCAAGGCATAGCCGCCGGCGTCGGTGGAGGTGGCGGGGCTGTGGGTCTGGATCAATGCACCACGCTGCACCACGACCTTGCCCGCAGCGTCAGTGAAGGTCGGTTGAGAGCCGGTGGAGTCGACATAAATACCGCGTTGCGTGAACTGCTCGTCGGTGATGTTCGCCGCAGCTGCGACCAGGTTACGCACGTTGACCTGGCTGGTGCCGCTGAAGACCACACCGTTACGGTTGACGATCATCACCGTGCCGGCGCCGTTGATCTGGCCCTGGATCTCGCTGGGCCGCGCATTCGGGTCGTTGACGCGGTTGAGCACCGCCCAGCTGGATTGCTGCTGGAAATCCACCGTGGTGTTGCGCCCGACGTTAAACGTCTCCCAGTTGAGGATCGCCTTATCGGCGGTCTGTTCGATGGTCACTGTGGTCTTGCCGCCGGACTGGTTTTGCTTCGGCCCGTTGGCATTGAGCCAACCCTGGGTGAGGCTGTTATCCACCTGCAGGCCGCCCTTGCCCAGGCCGTCGGGAATGTTCGAAACCTGACCAAACGCCGCTTGCCGCCCCGCCGCCTGCGCCGCCTGTTGCGCCGCAATCGCCGCGACACTGGTGTTGAGCGTGCTGATGGACCGCGCCAACTGCTGGTTGACCCGCGCCTGCTGGTTCAGCGTCGGAATCCCCGGCACCTGCCCGGCACTGAGCCGTGCAGCCGTCGCCGCCTGAGTCGCGCCCTTGTCGGCAAACCAGCTGGCACTGAACGCCGTAGCCGCCTGCGCATTGCCTGCCACCATCAACAAGGCAATGGCATGGGCCAGGGGCTTGAGGCGCAGCACGGTATCTTGGGCTTTCAGGTTGACCGGAGATTTGCAGCGGACCATCGGAATCTTCCTTCTTTGTTATCCCGCAGGGAGCAACACAGGCTCACGTATGAGGGTTAGGCGGTTGGCGAGGGGCGGGACTGAACTTCTGTCATGGAAAGTTCACATGGGGCTGTTAGCTGTCGATAACTTCGTGGATGCCTGCAATCGAAAGTGGGAGCTGGCGGGTATACAACGCAAAAAATCAGCAACGGCACAGGCCGTTGCTGATCAGGTGTTGCAGGTCGGTGAAAGCTTGGGTTACAGCGGACGACCGACGCCGTTGCAAACGTTGGTGTTACCGATACTCAGGGCGTTGGTGGCGGTCAGGAAGCTGCCGCGAATGGCCAGTTTCCAGTTGGATGGCAGCGGTACGAACGCGTTGGCGGTGATGGCCGCGTCGTTGTTGGCAGAGGCGCCGAAGTGCTTGGTAAAGAAATCACGCACTTGGGTGGTCTGGGTAGCATCGGCGTAGCACTGGCTGAAGATCAGGTTGGTGAAGCCCAGGATCGGGTAACCCGAGGTGGGGTAAGGTTGCACACCGGCGGTGTTGTCCGGACCGAAGACCGGAACCCAGGCGTTCGGGTTGGAGCGATCAGCGGCAGCCGGTACTGGTACTGCGCCAATGGCGGCAGAAACGTTGGCGGCTGCAGGCGAGACGCCCAGGGTGTTGGTAGCGGTGTTTTTGCCTACGCGAGCGACTTTAGTCGCGTCGTCCAGACCTGCCAATGTTGGAGCAGCGAAGTCAGGGCTCATGTAGGTGATGCGGCCATCGCCGGCGGCCAGGGCAGTCATTACACCTTGGCTGCCAGTGGCGGCAACGGCGCCAGCGGGCAGGCCACCGGAGAAACTGCTGCCGAAGCTGGTCGTGACGGCGAAGCTACCTGTTTCTGCATTGCACTTGGCATTGAGGAAACGGGTGAACAGCTCCGTGGTGCCGCTGCTTTCGCTGCGATAGACAACAACGATCGGACCGGTACGGCCAGAACCGGAAATCCCTTCCCAGGTCTTGATACGGCCCGAGAACACGCCGCACAGTTCCTGAACGCTCAGGTCTACAGCGGCGGTACCGCTTTTGTTGAAAGGAATGGCAACCGAAGTACCCACCGATGGCACTTGGATCAGCTTGCCCCAGGTCGGTTGCTTGGTCGAAGCATAGGTCGACAGCTCAGTGGCGCTCAGCTTGGAGTCGCTACCTGCCCAGTGCACATTCTTGTTGGTAACGCCAGCCACGAACTTGGTGTAGTCGTTGTTCAGGAAGGCTGCTTTGCCATTGCCGCTGCCCACGCCGATGTACTGGGCGAAACCGGTAGTGAGTACGCCGGAAGTCTGATACAGCGCTTGTGGCAGGGTTGCGCCGCCGCCATTAATGTCAGCCATAGCAGCCTGTGCCGAGCACAGTGCAGCGAGGGTCATGGATACCGCGAGAACGTTGCGCTTAAACATGAAGAAGCTCCTTTCGTCGTGTTTGTACGTTTGGGGTAGATGGCTCTTGCATGACGCCATGGCTTCGGTCCCAAGCTTGAGCTACCTGGGGTAGCTGCGGGGGTGGCCGGGGGTGAAAACCATGGAGAGAAAGTCGCAGTTTCCGATGACGGTTATGGGAAAAAACCTCGGGAGGAACGCATTGATTTTTAAAAAGATTCTCGGGTGTTTCGGTCATGATTTCGAGCGGTTTGGTGATAGGTGACAGCGAGGTTTCAGTGAGCGTGGCGCAAGGCCGCAACGGGTGGCGGAATATGACGGAATGAGGAACCCGAGGTTGGCGGAACCAGCAGAATTCAGCTGAATAAACACAGTTCCAATGTGGGAGCGGGCTTGCTCGCGAATGCGGTGGGTCAGTCAATGAAGATGTATCTGACCCACCGCATTCGCGAGCAAGTCGAATCGTCGCACCGCCGCTCCCACATTTTTTGATCGCGTGTGTTCAGGTGACCAACTGGTTGATCTCGATGATCGGCAACAGCACCGCCATGACGATCACCAGCACCACCGCGCCCATCACCACGATCATCAGCGGTTCAAGCAACGCGGTCATGCCCATGGCGCGGCGTTCGATATCGCGCGACAAGGTTTGCGCCGCACGCTCCAGCATCGGCGGCAGCGAGCCGGTTTTCTCGCCGCTGGCGATCAGGTGGATCAGCACCGGCGGAAATACCTTTTCCACCGCCAGCGCCGGGGCCAGGTTGACGCCTTCGCGCACCTTGGCGGTGGCGTCGTTGACGCACTGGCTCAGGCGGTCATTGGACAGGGTCTGCCGCGCCGCTTCCAGGGCGCGCAACAAGGGCACGCCGGCACCGCCGAGAATCGCCAGGGTCGAGGCGAATCGGGCGGTGTTCAGGCCAAGTACGAAGCGTCCGATCAGCGGCAGGTTCAATACGCGGCTATGCCAATTGAGGCGTGCCACCGGGTTGCGCAAGTACAGGCGCCAACTCCAGAAACCGCCGACGATCCCGGCAAAACACAACCAGCCCCAGGCGCGGATAAAGTCGCTGGCGTTGAGCATCGCCAGGGTCAGCCCCGGCAGGTCCTGGCGCGCCTGGGAAAACGCGCTGACCACTTGGGGCACCACGTAGCTGAGCAGGAAAATCACAATGCCGATGGACACCAGCCCCACGACGCCGGGGTAGATAAACGCGGTGAGGATCTTGCCACGCAGGTTGTTGCGCTCCTCGATGTAGTCCGCCAGACGCTCCATCACCTGGGCCAGGTCGCCGGACTCCTCCCCCGCCGCGATCAACGCGCGGTAGATCGAGGGGAAATCCCGTGGCCGCGCCGCCAACGCATCCGCCAGGCGCATGCCGCCGCGCACATCGGCGCGCACGGCGGCGAGGGTCTGGGCGATGTGCTTTTTCTCGGCCTGTTCCACCGTGGCGCTCAGCGCTGCCTCCAGCGGCAAACTGGCACCGAGCAGGCTCGCCAGTTGCCGCGTGGCCCAGGCCAGGTCGTTGTCCGACAGCTTGGCGCTGAACAGGCTGCCGCCAGCCGTGGTTGGCCGCCCGCCTTCCACCTGTACCAGCAACGCGGTCAGGCCACGGCTGCGCAACACCGCAAACGCGCCGCTCTGGCTGTCCGCCTCCAGGTGCCCGGCCTCGATTTTGCCGCTGGCATCGGCGGCTTCATAGCGATAGCGATTCATCAGGCGTCCCGTGTCACGCGCAGGATTTCTTCGGGCGCCGTGGCGCCGCTGCGCACCCAGCGTTCGCCGTCTTCACGCATGCTCAGCATCCCGGCGCGGCGTGCGGCCAGGCGCAGGTCCTGCTCGGCGGCGCCCTGGTGGATCAGGCTGCGCACGTCGTCGTCGACGCAAAACAATTCATGGATGCCGGTACGGCCGCTGTAGCCGGTCTGGTTGCACTGCGCGCAGCCGACCGGGCGCCAGGTGCCGGGCGCGGCCGGGTCTTGCTGCTTGCAGTGCGGGCACAGCCGGCGCACCAGGCGCTGGGCCAACACGCCGAGCAATGAAGAGGCCAGCAGAAACGGCTCCACGCCCATGTCGATCAAGCGATTGACCGCCGACACCGCATCGTTGGTGTGCAAGGTGGCAAGCACCAGGTGCCCGGTAAGCGAGGCCTGCACGGCGATTTGCGCGGTTTCCAGGTCGCGGATTTCACCGATCATGATGATGTCCGGGTCCTGGCGCAGGATCGCGCGCAGGGCCAGGCCGAAGGTCATGTCGATCTTGGCGTTGACCTGGATCTGGCTGATGCCCGGCAAGTCGTATTCCACCGGGTCTTCCACGGTGAGGATATTGCTGGTGCTCGCATCCAGCCGCGCCAGGGCGGCGTAGAGGCTGGTGGTCTTGCCGCTGCCGGTGGGGCCGGTGACCAGCACGATGCCGTGGGGCTGGCGGATCAGCGTGTCCAGGCGCGCCAGCACCTGCGGCTCCATGCCCAGGGTTTCCAGTTGCAAGCGCCCGGCCTGCTTGTCCAACAGCCGCATCACCACCCGCTCGCCATGCCCGGTGGGCACCGTCGACACGCGGATATCAATCGGCCGCCCGGCCACCCGCAACGCGATACGGCCGTCCTGGGGCAAGCGTTTCTCGGCGATATCGAGCTGGGCCATGATCTTGATCCGCGACACCAGCGCACCGTGCAGCGCCTTGCGTGGCGAAACCACATCACGCAGGGTGCCGTCGACGCGATAGCGCACCACGGAATGGGTTTCATACGGCTCGATATGAATGTCACTGGCCTCATCGCGCGCGGCCTGGGTGAGCAAGGCGTTGATCATGCGAATCACCGGCGCGCCGTCCTGGGTGTCGAGCAGGTCGGTGATTTCGGGCATGTCCTGCATCAGGCGGTCAAGGTCCACCTCGTTTTCGGCGGCGCCCACCACTGCGGCGGCGCTGCCGGTGTCGGCGTAGGCACTGGCGAGCAGGCCGTCGAGTTCATCGTCGCGAACCTGTTCGAGGTGGGCCTGGCCGAACTGACGGTGGACTTCACTGATGGACCAGCCGGGGGTTGAGGGGCAAACGGTAAGCAGCATCCCGTCCTCGCCAGGGCGCAGGAGGATGCGCTGGGATTTGGCCCAGGCGTAGGGTAGAAGGCTCATGGGGTTGGCCTTTTTTGGAGGCGTACATATCCATTATTGGGGTAACGGCGGCTTATGGTTTCGCCCTTACGGCGAGTCACTTTGGAAAAGCCCCAAAGTAACCAAAGGGCTCTTGCCCCAACACTCGGCACCTCGCTCACGCTCGGTGTGCCCGTAATCCGACATGAATTTGGGGGGCCGCCGCCACGCGCCATCCATGGCGCGGGGCGGCTAAACCGGCATCCCTGCCGGTTTACCCCCCAAACCCATGTCGAATTCCGGCCAGCGTGTTTGACGGGGCGCCTAAGATCAAAATCAAGATCAAAAGCGAAAGCACAGCGGCCTGACAGCCGGCTTGAGTGGTGGAGATCAAAAGCATTTTTTTGTGTACCGCAAATTGCTTTTCTGTGGGAGCTGGCTTGCCTGCGATGCGGACGCCCAGGTGAATCAGGCATATCCAGTTGATGCCTTCGCAGGCAAGCCAGCTCCCACATTTGACCGAGTTCGACAGTAAGATACCGGTCGGCTCTAAGGCCGCCGCGCTCTGCTTTTGCTTTTGCTTTTGATCTTCGGCGCCCCGTAAAACCACGCTGGCCGAACGCAGGCTTGAATCCGTGGGTAACCCGGCAGGACGCCGGGTTAGCCGCACTGGGCCAGGGATGGCGCATTGCGGCGGCCCACGGATTCAAGCCTTCGTTCGGGCATGCCGAGCCTAGGCGAGGCTCCGAGTGGTGGGGCGAGGACCTTTTGGTTACTTTTGGGTCCTTCCAAAAGTGACCCGCTGTAAGAGCGGAACCATAAGTGGCCGTCACCGAAGAAACGGATATGTACCCAATCACCGCGGCGCCCCCTGTGAAACCGGCACCGCCCTGATCACCGCCCTAGGCCCCTGCTGCTGCACCCCAGGAATCGCCTTCTCCACCGAAGGCAACTGCGGCGCCTGCACGTCCGGCATCGCCCAACTGCGCTCCGGCTGCAACCCACCCTGGGCCCGGCGCATGAACTCATAGCGGTTCAACGTAATGCTGCGCCCCGCCCCACTGTCGCGAATAATGTAGGGCCGCAAAAACACCATCAGGTTGGTCTTGCTCACACTGCGCTTCTCATTGCGAAACAGCGCGCCCAACCCCGGGATATCCGCCAACCACGGCACCGCGTCATTGCTCTGGCTGTACCCGTCCTGCAGCAGCCCGCCGAGCACCATGATCTGCCCGTCATCCAACAGAATGCTGGTATCGATCGCACGCTTGTTGGTCACCGTGCCCGCCGTCACCGAGGCACGCTCATCGACGGTGCTGACCTCCTGGTAGATATCCAGCTTCACCGTGCCGCCCTCGGAGATCTGCGGCCGTACATTCAGCTTGAGCCCCACCTCTTCACGCTGCACGGTCTGGAACGGGTTGTTGCTGGTACCCCCGCCTCCGGTCACATAACTGCCGGTGACAAACGGAATGGTCTGCCCCACGAAAATGCTCGCCGCCTCGTTGTCCAGGGTCAGCAGGTTCGGCGTGGACAGCACGTTGGTGCCGCCCTTGCTCTTCAACGCACGGGCCAACACCTTGAGGTCGAGCACCTTGCCGATACCGGGAATATCCACCGTGCCATTGACCAACCCGATGTTCAGGCCCTTGGGCAGTACATCAATGCTGGTCGGGCTGGCGGGCGTGCCGACCACGCCGCTGCCGCCGAGATTCACGCCGCCGAACGCGCCCTTGCCCGCCAGATTGCCGGCCTGCCATTGCACGCCGAACTCGGTGGCATCGTCTTCGCTGACTTCCACGATCAGGCTTTCGATCACCACCTGGGCGCGGCGCTGGTCGAGCATGTCGATGACTTCGCGCAGGTTGCGGTACAGCGGGTCCGGCGCGGAGATCAGCAAGGTGTTGGTGGTGGCGTCGGCCTGGATGGTCACGCCGCCGGCGCTGAAGGCGGTGTCCTGGTCATTGGCGGTTTTGCCAATACCGGTGGCGCCGGTCGAACCGGCGTTTTGCCCATAGCCCGGCTGCACGCCGCTGCCGGTCGGTGTCCCCGTGCTGTTCTGGGTGTTGCTCGCGCCCTGGCTGTTTTTGTCATTGCCACCCATGGCGCTGAGCTTGCCACGGGCATCGTCACTCACCCCCGAATCACTCTCGCCCGTGAGCAGCCCGCGCAGCGACTGGGCCAGTTTGCCGGCCTGGGCGTTGCGCAGGTACACCACGTGCATATTGCTGGGGTTGCTCTGGGCGTTGTCGAGTTTGTAGATCAGGTTGCGCGCCAGCTCCGTGCGCTCCGGGCTGCCGGAGCGGATGATGACGGAGTTGGAACGCGGGTCGCCGATCACGTTGATCTTCTGGGTCTGGTCGGCGCCCTGGGTTTCCAGCAGTTCGGAGACCATGGCGGCGATGTCCACGGCGATGCCGTTCTGCACCGTCACCACGTCGGTGTCGATGGCGCTGGGGGTATCGATGCCATTGATGATCTGCGCCACCCGCGCGAGGTTTTCCGCATAGTCGGTGATGACAATGCTGTTGTTGCCGGGGTAGGCATTGATCGGGTTGTTCGGCGATACGATGGGGCGCAGTACCGGGATCAGGTTCACCGCGTTTTCGTATTGCAGGCGAAAGGTGCGGGTCTGCATGCCGCTGTTGCCGGCGCTGTAGATCGGCCCGCCGAGCAACTTGGCATCGGCCTCGGGCACCACCTGGGCCACACCGCCCACATCCACCACGCTGAAGCCCTGCATGCGCAGCGCCGCCAGCAGCATGTCGTAGGCCTGGTGCGCCGGCACCTGCCCTTCGCTGACCAGGGTGAGGTTGCCTTTCACGCGCGGGTCCACCAAAAATTGCAGCCCGGTGGCGCGGGACAGCGCGCGCACCACCGCCTGGATATCCGCATCGACAAAATTGAGCTGTACCGGCTGGTCACCCAGCGGGTTGCGCGCCTTGACGGCCGCCGGGGCATGGCCGCGCGCGGTGTCGGTGATGCGGTGCTGTACGGGAGGTCTGGGCGGACGTTCACCTTGGCGGTCCAGCACCGTCTCAGCGCTGCGACGAGTCTCCGCCAGGGGTTGGCCAAGCTCACTGTCCACCAGCAATGGCGTGGTTGACGGGTTGCTGCACGCACTCAGGGCCAGCACCAGCAGCGGCGCGAGCATGCGAAACGGGGGGACTGACCACTTCATGAAGCTTCCTTAGCGCCAAGCGCCTGATCCATGCGAACGATCCCGGACACAGTGCCGGCCGAGTTATCGACGGCATCCATCGCACGCTGCAAACGCGCTTCGGACACCTCCAGGGAAAACGAACGGGGATTGCCCAGCAGCCAGCCCACCACCGCATCGGCCGGGGCGTTGTCGAACGTCAGCCGCCAGCCGCCGGGTTCCAGCGCCTGCAATTGGTAATGCCCTTTGAGGCCGGCGTTATCCAGGGCCTGGCGCAGCGCGGTTTCGTCGCCCGGCCTTGGCGCGGATACGTCCTGCAACAGCATCTGCAGGGCTGCGGCCTGGGCGCGCAACTTGGGGGTTTCAGCCTGCCAGTAGTCGATCTTCTTCAACGCCGGTTGCACCAGCACCAGCCAGGTCAGCAGGCCCGCCAGAATCAGACCGGCGCCGCTGAGCAGGCGTTTTTCGCGCAGGGCCAGGCCGCTCCAGAACACCTGGGCCTGGCTGCGCAGTCGCTGGGCTTTATTCATCGTCGGCACCCGGTTTTTCCGCAGCCTGCGCCGGCCCAATGACCCAGGCCTGCTCATCGCGGTTGGCGGTGAAACCGGCCTGGGCCAACGCCGCCTGCCATTCACCCTCGGCTTTCGGGCTGCGACTGTCGGCGACCAATTCAACCCGCAAGCGCCCCTGTTCAAAGCTCAGGTTGGCGACGCTGCCGACCATGAACGGCAGGTTGCTGCCCGCCAGTTGCAACAGGCTGGCAAAGCGTTGACCGGGGTCGCCGGCGGCGCCGCTCTGGCGTGCGGCCAATTGCTGGCGGGCCTGCTGCAAAGGGTTGAGCACCACCGGCAATTCGGGAAACGCCTGGCGCACCTGCTGGCTCATCAACGCCTTGAGCCGTTGGCCCTCGTCCACTTGGCGTGCGGCATAGAGGTTGAGGCCCACAACCCAAATGGCCGTGGCCAGCGCCACACAGGCCAGTGCCCGGCCCCATCCGCCGGTCGAGGGTTGGCTGAGGTGGCCGTGCAACCCCCACGCGGGCAACGGCCCACTCCAGCGCTGTGCCGCGTCTACCAGCTGCGCGTCCAGCGTCTGCGCGCCCAAGGGGTGCACCGCGCCTTGTTGCGGGCTCTCGCGTGTCAGCAGATAGCCGTCGTCCAACGCAGCAGCGCCCAGCGGCAAGGCAAAGGGCGCCGGGTACAGGCCGCGCAGTTTGAGTGGCATCCGGGCCAGCCGCTCCAACCCGGCCTTGGGCACCCAGGCCACCTGCACGCGTCCATCGCTTTCACGCGGGCCGTGGGCCACGTGCATGTGTTCCACCGGGCCGAGGATCAACGCTTGGGCGGCACAGGCCACAGCGGCAGCGGTTTTCGCGGCCGGTAACGGCGGCAGCTCCAGGCTGGTGAGCAGGCTGTCACGCGGGTGCAGAAAACATTCCACGGCCTGGCGGGGCTTACCCAACTGCGCCAGGCTTGCATAACCCTCTTCAATGACCACGCCACGGTCCAACCAGGCAAATTTGACCTGGCTCTCGGCGCTCAGTTGATCCAGCGGCGGTAAGCCAATGCGCAGGCGTTTCATACGCCCACCCGCGACCAGATCACGCGCGGTTCGCGGTCTTCGGGACGATGCAACAATGCATCGATCGTCACCCGCCTTTGCTCACGCCGCGCCTGGCCCTGCAGGCGGAACCACTCGCTGGTGATGCCCACTTGCACCGCATCCACCGCTACCTGGGGCAAGCGCAGGCGGTTGACGAAATCCCCCCGGTTGATAAACCACTGCCCGCTGTCACGCTCGGCCACCAGCCCGTGGGCCTGGGCCAGGCTGAGCTGCGGCACCACCGCACTGAGCACTTCGGCGCTGGCGGTATTGCCATTGACCCAGGTAGGGCCGGGCAACACGCTGATGTACGCCTGCATGCGCTGCAGCACAACGGGGTCCAGGCCTTCGATCCCGCTCAAGTCATCCAGGCTGCGCAGCATCGGGTATTTGGCGGACGGCTCATAAGAAGCGATCACCCGCTGGCTGATCCGCCGGCTCACCGCCGGGTCGACGCCGATCAGCCGGCACAGGCGCTCAAAGCTCTGCAATTGCTCGGCGTCCACCTGCTGGCGATTGACCAGGTTGCGCAGGTTGAACTTGCCCTGCTCGTCCTCGATCCGCCCCGCAAACGCACCGACTTGAGCGTGCGCCCAGGGCTGATCGAGGCGGGTCAGCACGTCCTTGCGGCGTGCGTCCCAGAGCATCTGACGGCTGTGTTCAAGGCCACCTTGCAACAGCCATTGCCCCTGGATGCGCGACTGCTCGGCCTCCAGGCTGCGGGTGAATACGCTCTGGCGCGTGAGCATGGCGCCGGCCAACACCGCCACCACCGCCGCGATCAGCAAGGCGCTGATAATCGCCATGCCGCGCTGCTTCGCCGCTGGGGGCGAATACCCTTTCATGGCGGGCCTTAGAGCTGCCAGGAGCCGATATCGGCATTCACGCCATCGCCATCCGGCTGGCCGTCGGCGCCGAGAGAGAACACGTCCACTTCACCGTTGGCGCCCGGGTTGAGGTAGTGATAAGGGTGGCCCCACGGATCGTTGGGCAGGCGGTCGAGGTAGGCGCGCCAGTTGGTGTTCTTCGCATCCGCCGGGCGCTCCACCAACACCTTCAAACCCTGGTTCATGTTCGGGTAACTGCCGTGGTCCAGGCGGTAGAGTTTCAACGCCTGCATCAACCCGCCGATGTCCTGCTTGGCCGCGGTGGCGCGCGCCTGGTCCGGCCGATCAAGGACCTTGGGCACCACCATCGCGGCGAGGATCCCGAGGATGACCACCACCACCATGATCTCGATCAAAGTGAAGCCACGTTGCCCGCGAGGGCCTGGCAGCGGTGACGTTAGGCGTGCGATATCCATCTCGACATTCCTTGGCTTGAGTGCAATGGGGGCGCAGTGTTGCAAGAACACATGTCAGTCGTATTGAAAATGCTCGGGAGTTTCGGTCGCCAATCGGTCAACTGCCGGCGCTAGTCTGCGGGCCTGTTTCCCGGCTTTGAGAGCGCCATGTACGGCCGTCGCAAGGAGCAAGGTTTTACCCTGATCGAGGTGCTGGTGGCGCTGGCGATCATTGCCGTGGCCATGGCCGCCGCCGTGCGCGTGGCCGGGCTGATGGCCCAGAGCAACGGCCTGCTGCGCGACAAATCCATCGCGCTGCTGGCGGCGCAGAGTCGCCTGGCGGAGCTGCGCCTGGAGGGCCACCTGCGCAGCGGCAAGAAAACCTTCGAGTGCGATCAAGGCCGCCTGAAACTGCGCTGCGAACAGACCATCAACGCCGATGGCCGCCTGTTTCAGGTCAACCTGCAGGTGCTTGACGCCAGCCGCGAAGCACCGCCCCTGGCGCGCCTGGACACCCAGGTCATGGCCGAGTGAGCAACGGTAACGCCGGCCCCTGCGGCAACTTTTCGAGGTTGACGCGCAGCTTCTCGCCACCGCGTTCTATCTCTACCCCATCGCCTTCGATGGCGGTCAGCCGCACGCCGGGGCTGAGGCGCTCGCCCAGCAGGAAACTGCGCGGCGGCCCATCGTTAAGGCTGAGGATCGCCACCGCGCCACGCGCGCCCGCCAGCACGCCGGTCACTTTGACCTGCAGCGCCGTCGGCGCGTTGGAAAACCATTGCAGCGCCGGGTTATCGCTGCGCGCCGCCAATGCCTGGGGCGTGGCGCTGGGCGTGTGGGACTCGGCGCTGGTGAGCAGCAGTGGCATCCACACCGCCGCGCCCGCCAAGGCCGCCAGCACACCCAGCGCCTGCACGCCATGGGCCAGGGTGAAACGAGGGGCGAATGTCATGGGCAGGACCTCCTGTTTGTCCGTCGCACCAGCCTACAGGTCAATTCGCACGCTTTTATTTCACACACTCCCCAGTTTCCAGGAAACGCACGATGAAACAGCAAGGCTTCACCCTGATCGAGCTGATGGTGGTGCTGGTGATCATCGGCATCGCCAGCGCCGCCATCAGCCTCACCATCAAGCCCGACCCGCTGCACCTGCTGCGCAAGGACGCCGAGCGCCTGAGCCAACTGCTGCAAGTCGCCCAGGCCGAAGCCCACGCCGACGGCCGCCCCATTACCTGGCGCGCCGACGCCAAGGGCTTCCGCTTCAACCGCCGCAGTGATGATGGAACGAGCGTGGAAGCCTTCCAGGGCGACAGCCAACTGCGCCCGCGCCTATGGGAAAGCACACCGATGCAGGTCACTGTCGAACCCCGGCAAACCCTGGTGCTCAACGCCGAATGGATCAACCCGCCGCTGCGGGTGGTGCTGTCCGACGGGCAACACAGCCTCAGCCTGCAACGCGACGCCGCCGGCCTGATGCGCGTGGAAGCCCTGCCATGAACCGGACCCAGCAAGGCTTCACCCTGATCGAAGTGATGGTGGCGATCATGCTGATGGCGCTGGTCAGCCTGATCGCCTGGCGCGGCCTCGACAGCGTGACCCGCGCCGACCAGCACCTGCAGGCCAGTACCGAGCAGACCGAGGTATTGCTGCGCGCGCTGAACCAGATGCAGCGCGATATCAGCTTGCGGGCCAGCGTCGAACTGACGGCCCCGGATGCACCGAGCGACGAGGGATTGGCGGCGGTCACGGTGCGCAGTTCCGACAGCAAGGGCTTTCGCCTGGACGTGATCCGCAGCGCCCCGGTTACCGGGGACGGGCTGCAACGGGTGCGCTGGTGGCTCAAGGGCGATTCGCTGTATCGGGCAGCCGCGCCGGCACGCGACCGGTTTCCGCTGCCGGCGGCGAAAGACGCAGTGGTGGTGCTGACGGGCGTCAGCGACTTGCAGGTGCGCGTATGGGAGACGGACAAGGGCTGGCGGCAGTTGAGCGGGAACCGGCGTGACGATCCAGCGGGGCTGGAGATCAAGCTGGTACGACAGACGCCACAGGGGGTGGAAAAGTATCGGCAGGTGGTGGGGCCGTTAAAGTGAGTCAGCTCAACAACACCACCCCACCCGGCAACTCCGTACATTTGGCGCCATACGCATCGCGAATCAACAACGCCACGCCCGCCAGTTGCTGCAAGCTGAACCGCGCCTGCACACGGCGCTGGCCAAGTTGTTTATTCAACAACACCAGCATCCCCGGCCGATAGCGGTTGATCTCATCCACCACCGTCGCCAGCGTGGCGTTGTTGAACACCAGCACCTGTTCACGCCAGGCCACCACGGCCTGGGTGTCCACCGTGGTCACTTCACTGACTCCGGTAGCGCCATAGGTCAGTTGCCGTCCACCGTCCAGGCGCACACTGCGACCGGCAATGTCCACCGACAGCGAACCCTCGATGCAGGTCACGCAGACATTTTGATCGGTGTTGCGCACATTGAAGCGCGCCTGGGCCGCGCTTACCCAGCCTTCGCCAGCCTGGACCTTGAGCGGTTGTGCAACGTGGGCGACGACCTCGACTTCACCTTCGAACAATTCGATGCCCTGCCCTACCCGACTGATGCGGGTCTGGGTATTGAGTTCCAGGCTTACGCCCTCGCTCAACAACACTTGGCGCTGCTCGCCGACCTCGGTGCGGTAGTCGGCCGTGAGCCCGGCAAAGCCGCCCGGCACGCCGACGCGCACCATCACCACGGCCGCCGAAGCGGCAATCGCACCGCCCAGGAAGGCACGCCGGCCGAAGCTGCGCGGTTGCGACACTTGATCGAGGGCCGGCGCCAACTGCTGCCACAACGTCCTGGCCTGCTCGAACGCCTGGGCATGCTCCGGGCTTCGGGCGCACCAGGCTTTCAGGGCCTTGGCATCGGCCACGGTGGCCCGGCCCGACGTCAGCAGGACCAGCCAGTCACGGGCTTCATCGTGCAGGGGGCTGGCGTTAGATGGCCGGGCGGTGGAGAGGTTAAAAATATTCAAGCGCGCACGTACTCACGGATTTATCAGGGACTCGACACTAAGACGGTTTTCCGGCCCCGGGACCGAACCGCTGAATCACTTTTCTTTCCAGGCGCTTGGCACAATGGCCCAGGGCGGCCTTGATTTCCTTCTCGACCATGCGCGTTGAAATGCCGAAGCGCTGGGAGATTTCCAGGTGTGGCGCTTCTTCCAGGCGGGCGGCGATGAGGATCTTGCGGCGGCGCGCCGGCAGTTCGTAGAGGGCCTTGACCAGGGACTGGATTTCTTTCTGGCCGCCCACTACCCGCGAGGGGTCCTGGGCTTCGTCGGCGCTTTGCAGCAGCTCTTGCACTTCGCTGCCGGTGAGCAGGCGCGCGTCGGCCTGGCGGCGGTCGGCGGCGATGTTCAAGGCCATGCGATACAGATAGGCGTTGGGCTGTTGCAGGTTCGCCGGCACGTCCATGCGATCGACCCGCAGGTAGGTTTCGTGCAGCACGTCGTTGGCCAGGTCTTCCGAGCCCAGGCGCTTGCGCAAACGCACCTTGAAGTCTTCGTAGGAGGCCAGGAACAAGCTGACCATCGGACTGTGCCCGGTATTTTTCATCCGCCCCAGGCTCCTTTTGCTGCTGTGCATTCCATGCGTGTTCCCGTTGTGTCAGGCATCAGAAGTAAAGTCACCGGTTGACGCAGTGAGCTCGGCGCCGGGCGTTCCACCCGTGCCGTTGCCAGGCTGCGTACCAGTGCTTCATCGCGTTGTTCATCGCCGGTGGAACTGACCAGCCGACTGTGTTCAATCACCCCGTCCGGGTTCACCCAAACCTGCACCAGCGCCCGGAAACTGCCGGGGCGGGTCAAGGGCGAACGGCACAGGCTGGTCTCGATCGCTTGCTGCAACGCCGTCGCGTAGCTGTTGTTGATCCGCGCGGCGCTGCGAGCCGCCGCGCCCTTGGTGGGCGGCGGCTGGCTGAGCTGCGGCGCCTGCAAGGTGAACGCATCGCTGCGTGCATAACGTGCCATCAGGCCACTCCCTGTCAGCAACATCGCCAGTGCTTCTTGCGCCGTAAAACGCCCGCGCACCCCAATGGAGCGCCGGCCGCGCGTCAATTCGCGGTCCACCAGCACCGCCATCCCGGTGGCGCGGCTGTAGGCTTGCAGGGCGTGTTCCAGGTCTTGCGCCGGCAAATCCAAGGTCAACAACGGCGACTCTGCCTGCGCCGCACGGCCGCCAGCCAGCAGCAACAGCAAGACCAGGGCGCATGCGGCGCGCCTCCACACTCCCCATTCACCCCCTGCTCTGCATCGCTGCACGGCCGACGCGCCCTAGAAAACCGTCATCCTGAGGCCAGTTTATGAACCTGATGTTACGGTGATAGCAAAAAAAACATCACGGTGACGAGAGGCCCGCTGCGCTAGACTTTCAAGCCTTACCGGGCCACTCCTACGGGCCCGCCAGGAGGCCCGATGAAGCTATTAACGACCTTTGCCAGCGTGATGCTGTGCGCCGCCCTGCCCCTGTTTGCCCACGCCGACAGCTGCGCCGAAGTCACGGTGGACGGGTATAAGGCACCCAACTATGGTTGCCTGAGCCAGCAGATGGGCAATGACACAAATGCGACCAAGGCCGCCAGCAAAAACCGCGAAGCGCAAAACATCCCCATCGAAAAAAGGCCGCCGAACGCGGTGGGTTTATCCACCCCGGCGGCGACCAGCGTGCGCATGGGCAACACGTTCGGTACGTCGGTGAAGCCGCAGCGGCCCTGACTACAACAACGACAGCGGATAACTGATGATCAACCGGTTCTCATCAAACTCGTTAGTGCTGAAGTCCCGACGCAAGGTCGAGTTGCGCCAGCGCACATTGAGAAGCTTGGCCGGGCCGCTCTGTACCACATACGCCAGCTCCGATTCGCGGCCCCATTCCTCGCCATCGGTGACGGTGCCGACATGCGCATTGCTGCCGCGGATATAGCGCGTCATCAAGGTCAGGCCCGGCAGGCCTTGGGCGGCGAAATCGTAGTCATAGCGCAGTTGCCAGGAGCGCTCCCTGGCCGCGTCATAGCTGGAGTTGTAGCTGTCGTTGGCCAGGCTGGTGCCGGCGGTGCCATTGACGCGCATCCAGCCGTTGTCGCCGGACATGCGTTGCAGGCCGACGTAGACCGTATGGGCGCCGGTCCTGGCCGAGAGCATGGCCGACAAGGCGCGGTTCTCCAGGGCGCCGGCCAGGGCCTTGCCGTTCTCCTCACCGGAGAAAAACCCGAGGTTGGCGCCCAGCACCCAGCCGCCCACCGGTTGGCTGTGGGTCAGGTTGAAATAGCGCTGCTGGTAGATGTCGGCGAGTTCCGAATACCAGGCGCCGACCTGGGTTTTCTTGTCATTGAACAGGTACTCGGCGCCGCCGAAGCTGAAGCGGTCGGAGGTGGCATCCGGGCGGCCGCCCATGAACATGTCCTCCATGCTTGCATCGTTGCGCGGGCTGTTGGCCCGGAATTGACCACCGTACAGGGTCACGCCGCTGATTTCCTTGGAGGTCAACTGCGCGCCGCGAAAGGTCTGGGTCAGCGAACGGCCGTCATCCGAACGCAACACCGGCAAGGCCGGCGCCCACTCCCCGGCCTTCAGTTCGGTGTTCGCAAGCTTGGCCTTGAGCGCCACCCCCAACCGACCGAAATCGTCCGCCGGGCGCCCGTCACCGTGCACCGGCAGCAGTTGGGTATTGGCGGTGCCCCTGCCGCCATCAAGCTTCACTGAATACAGCCCCAAGACGTCCACGCCAAAGCCGACCACGCCTGCCGTATAGCCGGAGCGCGCATCGAGGATAAAGCTCTGGGTCCACTCTTCGGCCTTGGCCTGGGGGTTGTTGCCATCCACGAAGTTGCGGTTCAGGTAAAAGTTGCGCAGGTTCAGCGAGGCTTTGCTGTCTTCCAGGAAGCCGTCGGCATAGCTGCTGCTGGCGCTGAACGCCAGGCAGGTGAGAACCACAGGGTTGGCGCGCAAAAGGATCTTCATTTTTATTATTCCTTTCTGGGAGGCAAACGCCTCCCGTCGCAGATAACGGGTATCCGCTGGCTTTAGGGTTGAGGTGAGGTGTTGCGGGTCAGTTGCCGGTCAGCGCGATGATCGCAGGCACCGTGAGGACCGCCGTGTAGTAGCCCATGAATTGCACGCCGATGTTGAACCCCAGGAAGCGCGCGAGGAACCCGCCGAGCAAGCCCACGGTGACAATCACCAGCAACCCGAGCAGGCCGCCTTCCCAGATGCCGATCACCAGCACCAGGCCGATGAACGTCGTGATCACCGCTTCATGGCTGATCTTGCGCACCACATAGGCCGCCGCGCCGTGGGCAAAGTTCATGGTGAACGGGTACGCCACCAGGATTGCGACGATCACCGCGAGCATGCCGTAGCCGAGGAACTCCCAGGTGTTGAGCAGGTTATGCAGGTTGTTGATCTCACCGGTGGCGTTGTCGACGAAAAAGCGCGGCGGTGCGTTGAACAACGGTGCGGCCGGGCCGGCCGCGACCGGGCTAAGCGGTAGTCCGAAGGCGATCAGCGGGATCAGGGTTTCGGCGATGTAGGTCGACTCGGTCACGCCATTACGCGCGGTGATCACCGTGGTCAGGCGGTCATAGGCGTGCTTGATCCGTGAACCGATGATTTCGCCCATGATCACCGTCATCGCCACCGGGCTGAACACGAAGGTGGCGCTGGTCACGCTGGCGGCCATGGCTGTCACGCGTACCTGGCGCGGGTTGATGACCTTGAACGGGTTCGGAAAATAGCCGCTCCAGCCCTTCACGTCCGGCGCCAGGGAAAACACCCGGTATTGATCGCGGCGCATGCGCTGGCGCTCGCTGGGCGCCAGCAGGGAAAACAGCGAGGCAATCAATGGCGCCACGGCAATGCCGAGGAAGTAGCTCACCGACAGCTTGACCCCGTACTGCCCGGTCAACGCCTGCAATGCCACGATCACCACCACGAACGGCACCAGGGCCAATACTGCGGCCCAACGCCCGGCAGAGAAGTAGGCGATGGTGAACGCAGCGCACAGGAACACCCAGGGTGCGAACTGCTTGATCACCCCACCGAACGGCGCCAGCAACACCGCGAACAGCACCGACAGCGGTACGGCAATAAGCGCCGCCACCGCGCCACCGGAAATCATTTTGCGCAAGGCGATATGCGGCACGCCGAGTTTGCGCAGGTAGTTCGCATCGGCGAGCAAGGCCGTGGCCGAGGTGTCACCGGGAATCCCGAGCAACGCGGTGGGCACGGCATGGGTCATGTGCTTGGCGACCGCCCCTGCCAGGAAGAACGTCAGCACCCCGGCCGGTGGCGCGCCCAGCAGCACCACCAGCATGGTCAGGGGTGCGAGGGTGGTGGTTTCGTCGGTGCCGGAGACCAGGCCGATGGCGGCAAACACCACTGCGCCGAGCAGGCCGAGCGCAAAGGCCATCATGATTTCATGCAGTAGGATTTCCATCACCCACGCCCTCCGCTGAGGCTGGGCGTGAGTACGGGCGCCGACGTAGTGGGTAGGTTTTCTTCGCGGGACTGGGCTTCGCGGAACAAGTCATACAGCTGCAGCTCGCGCAGCTCGGCGATCACCTCGGCGGACACATCCTCCAGGCGTCCCAGGCTGCCGTATTCCTTGAGCAGGTCGGTCACCACTTGCTCGCGGAAACTCTGGTCGGCCACGTTTTCCTGCACGTCACGCTTGGGTGCAAACAGCTTGGCACTGATCGCGCCACCGGCCAGGCAGCCGAGGATGCCGATCAGCATGGCGTAGGCACGCGCCATCTGCGCCGATTCCACCAGGTAGTGCAACAGGTGTTGCGCGGCAAAGTAAGCGCCAAGACTGACCACCGCGCCAATCCCGATGGACAGCGCAAGGTGACGCGCATCGATGGTGTCGCCCCAGACTTCATACAAATGTTGCTGGTCCGACGGTAAAAGCGGTTTTTGCCTGAGGTCTTGCTGCATGGTGCCCTCCGGCCCTTTCGGGCTTGTTGTTTTTATAAGGGGGGTGAAGCCTTCACGTCGTTCGAACGGTGGCGCGACCGACCGTGGTCGCCTGGCCCTGTTGATTGACAACCTGCAACGCCAGCGTGATGCAGTCGCCTTCCACCGCGAGGATTTCACCCTTGGCGGTGAGCACATCACCGATATAGGCCGCACGGCGGTTGCTGTACTCGAACGCCAGCAGTTCGTCGGTGCCCTGCATCCAGTCGTAAAGCAACTGCGTCAACCAGTCGCCCTGCAACGGGCCGTCCACCAACAGCGCAGGGTGGCCCTCGTTCTGCTGGGCGTAGGCAAGGTCGTAGTGGATGCGGTGAGCGTTCCAGATCGCCGCGTTGTACAAGAACAATTGCACCGTGTCCGGGGTGTACTGGCGTTCGGGCAAGGCCTGGCCGATTTCGATAATGGGCATGGTTATCTCGCTATCCGGGTCAGGTGTTCGATCACCAGCGGCTCGCCCGCCTCGTTCTCGAAACGGTTTTCGAACACCAGGAAAATCAACGGGCCATCGCTGCCCTGTTTTTCGTGGATATCCACCAGCGTCTGGCGGCAGACCAGCACATCACCGGGATAAATCCGTCGGTGCACCTGGTAGCGGCTGCCCCCGGCCAGAATGCGCTTGAGCGGCAGTTCCGGCAGCAGCGGGCTGTCCGGGAAGTGGCCGTCTTCGCGCAGTTGCTCCAGGGGCAATACCGGCATCAGCACGCTGAACAGAAACATCAACGGTGCTTCATCACCCGCCAGGAACCGTGCCTGGCGCTGGCCGGTGGCGACCGCGTATTTGCGGATGTCCTGGCGGCTGACTTCAAAGCGCACCGGCGGCAACGCCAGGCCGATGCAGCCCATGATCGCTTCGGTGAGCAGGCTCAAATCACACCTCGCTCGACCAATTGGTCGTACTGGGCCTGGTCCAGGCCCAGCCATTCACGGTAGACCTGTTGGTTGTGCTGACCGACGCCGGGGGCACTGGCGCCCTTCTCACGGGTGCCGCCGGAAAGCTTGACCGGGTTGCCGAACACTTCGAAATGCGCGCCCTGGCATTCGACGCTGATCACCATGTCCCGCTCGCGCACATGGGGATCGGCCACCACTTCGTCCATGCTTTTGATCGGCGACAGCGGGAATCGGTCGCCGGTCAGCGCCTCCAGCTCGGCCTTGGTGTAGGCCGCACACCAGCCTTCGACGATGGGCTTGACCCGGCGCAGGTAAGTGGCGTGCTCAAAACGCTTGGCCATGGTGTCGATTTCCGGGTCGATGGAGAGGGCCGCATCGCCGAAGGCATGGCAGGCCTCGCGCCAGAACTTGTCGGTGTAGGCGCCAAAGAACACGAAGCCGTCCTTGCACGCATAGCGGCCGTAGGGTTTGACGAAGGGATGGCCGTTGCCGGTAGGCCCGACCACTTCGCCGGTTTCGGTGTAGGTGACCAGGGCGTTTTCGGTCAGGGAGATGATCGAGTCCTGCTGGGACACATCCACCAGTTGCCCCTGCCCGCTGCGCTCGGCTTCGCGCAAGGCGCCGAGGGTGCCAATCGCCGCGTACAGCGCCGCGGACAAATCCCCCAGCACCGTGCCGACGCGCATCGGTTCCTCGACAGTGCCATTCATCGACCACAAGCCGCCGGCGGCCTGGGCACTGCTGTCGAATGCCGGGCGTGAAGAGTTGGGCCCGTGCTGGCCGAAGCCGCTGATGGCGGTGAAGACCAGCGCCGGGTTGACCGCCTTGAGTACCGCATAGCCCAGGCCCAGCTTGTCCATGGTACCGGGGCGGAAATTTTCGATGACGATATCGGCCTTGCGCACCATTTCCAGGAAGGTCGCCTTGCCGTCCGGGTGCTTGAGGTCCAGGCAAACCGCGGTTTTGTTACGGTTGAACTGGGCGAAAAAACCACTGACCGGGGCGCTGGCGCTGCGGCTCATGGGCGGGAATTCGCGGGTCAGGTCGGGATCGGTGGGGTGTTCGATCTTGATCACCTGGGCGCCCATGTCTGCCAGCAGCATGGCGCAATAAGGCCCGGCCACGACGCGGGTCAGGTCGAGGATGGTGACGCCCTGGAGCGGGCCGAAGCCGGCCAGGGTGGTTGCAAGAGGGTTCATGGGTGCTCCGTTTATTGTTATTGGATGCGGGCGCGCAGTGCCTGGGCGACCCGCGATGCGCCGCTGCGTTGCAGCTGGCTATCAATAAAGACGCCTGCCTCGATCAATTTTGCAAGGTCGACGCCGGTGGCGATGCCTTGCCCTTCAAACAGGTACACCAGCTCTTCGGTCGCCACGTTGCCCGTGGCGCCCGGCGAATAGGGGCAACCGCCCAAACCCGAGACGGAACTGTCGAACACCCGCACACCGGCCTGCCAGGCGGCCTGCACATTGGCCACCGCCATGCCGTAGGTGTCATGGAAATGCCCGGCCAGGGCACCGAGCGGCACCGCGTCGGAACAGGCCTGGATCAACCGCGTGGTCGCGCCCGGCGTGCCGCTGCCGATAGTGTCACCCAGGCTGACTTCATAGCAGCCCATGGCATACAGGGCTTGGGTGACCGCAACCACTTGCTCGACGGGCACGACACCGGTAAACGGACAGCCGAGCACACAGGATACGTAGCCGCGCACGGCAACGCCCGCCTCCAGGGCCCTGGCCAGCACCGGTTCGAAGCGCTCCAGGCTCTGGGCGATCGAGCAATTGATATTCTTCTGCGAGAACGCCTCGGAGGCCGCCGCAAACACCGCCACCTCGCGGCAACCGGCGGCCAGGGCCATGTCCAGGCCTTGCAAGTTCGGCACCAGCGCGGTGTAGCTCACGCCGGGGCGCCGGCCGAGGCCGCGCAGCACCGCATCCGAACCCGCCATCTGCGGCACCCAGCGCGGCGACACGAATGCGCCCGCCTCGATGCTGCGCAAACCGGCGTCGGCCAGGCGCTCCACCAAGGCTATGCGGGTATGTACCGGCAGGCACCGGGCTTCGTTCTGCAAGCCATCCCGCGCGCCCACTTCCACCAGCCTGACGCGGTCCATGTTCACTGACCGCGCTTATCAAGCAGCAACGCACGGGCACTGTCGGCGCGCACGTCGTGAGTGGCCACCATGCGTTCGACCAGCCACTGCACTTCGTCTCCCCGAGCGCCGGCCGACAGCGCCACATTGCGCGCATGCAACGCCATATGCCCGCGCTGGATGCCTTCGGTGGCCAGGGCACGCAAGGCGCCAAGGTTTTGCGCCAGGCCCACGGCAACAGCGATTTCGCCCAGCTCCTGGGCGGTTTTCACGCCCAGAATGCGCAACGACAGTTGCGCCAGCGGATGGGTCTTGGTGGCGCCGCCGACCAGGCCCAGGGGCATGGGCATTTCCAGGGTGCCCACCAAGTGGCCCTGGCGGTCTTTTTCCCAGGTGGTCAGCGAACCGTAATGGCCGCTGCGGCAGGCATAGGCATGTGCGCCCGCTTCGACGGCGCGCCAATCATTGCCGGTGGCGACCACCAACGGGTCGATGCCATTCATGATGCCCTTGTTGTGAGTGGCGGCGCGGTACGGGTCGATGGCGGCAAAGGCATAGGCGTCGATCACGCCCTCGATGACCTCTTCGCCGCTGTACTCGGCGGTGGCCAGGTGTTCAGGGGCAATGCGCAGTTGTGCGCGGCACAGGCGCAGGTCGGCGAGGTTGGACAGGATGCGCAGGCGCACCCTGCCGCCGGTGAGGCGCTCCATCAGCGGCGCCACGGCCTCGGCCATGGTGTTGACCGTGTTGGCGCCCATGGCATCGCGCACATCGACGATCAGGTGCGCCACCAGCATCGGCCCGCGCGGGCTGTCGGCAAAGGTATGCACTTCGACGTCCCGGCAACCGCCGCCCAGGGTGTTGAGCAACTGGTCCTTGCTGTTGGCCAGGGCGATGATTTCGTCTTTATTGCGCAACAGGCTCAAACGCGCGTTGAACGGGTCGCTGATGCCGATGATCTGCACCTGCGCGCGCATCAGCGGTGCGCTGCTGGAAGTCTGGAACCCACCGGCCGGGCGCGTCAGCTTGGCCATGAACGACGCGGCGGCGACCACCGAAGGTTCTTCCACCACCAGCGGGATCACCACATCGCGACCGTTGATGCGAAAGTTGCTGGCGACGGCATACGGCAGTTCGAATTTGCCGATGACGTTCTCGATCATGCCGTCGGCGATTTCCAGCGGCAGCGCACCGGCATCGCGCAGCAGCGCCAGGTCTTCGTCGCTCAAGCCGAGCAAGGGCTGCAGGTGCTCAAGGCGCTGGCTGGGAGTGAGGCTGCGGAAGTTCGGCAAGCGGGAATCGATAGACATTCGGGGCTCCTCAAGGAGTCATTTGTTATTGGATGCCTTCAAATTGCCCCATCTGTAGCCCTTAAAGAAGGTACAGTTTTGCCGGACAGTTCAGCCACTGTACCCATAACAAGAGCTTCAGAAGGAATTGCAGATGTCGCGCCCGACCCTCGCGCACCAGGTGGCCAGCGCCATCGCCCAGCAGATTACCGATGGCGCGCTTAAGGCCGGCGAAAAGCTGCCGTCGCTGCGCGAATACATGCGCCTGCATGGGCATTCAAAGAACACGGTGATCACCGCCTACGAGCACTTGGCCGCCGACGGTCTGATCGAGGCGCGCCACGGCCAGGGCTTTTTCGTGATCAAGCGCGTGGCGCATACCAGCGAAGAGGAAGACAGTCAGCCCTACAACCGAGCCCTGGACACCATCTGGATGATGCGCCAGCAGTTCGTGCGCGACCCGGGCCATTCGCACCTGGGCGAAGGCTTTCCCCCCGTGGAATGGCTGATGGACATGCGTCTGGACAAGTTCCACCGCCAGGTCGTGCGTGCCGGCGTGACCACGTTGTTTCGCTACGGCACGCGCCTGGGCAACGCAGGCCTGCGCGCACGCCTTGTGCAGAAGCTGGCGGACTACGCGCTGCCCGTTTCGCCCCGGCAACTGGTGACCACCCTGGGCGCCAACCACGCCATGGACCTGATCATCCGGCGGTACCTCAACCCCGGCGATCCGGTGCTGGTGGAAGACCCGGGCTACTACCCGCTGTTCGGCAAGCTGCAATTGCAAGGCGCACGCATGTTCGGCGTGCCCCGCGAGCCCGATGGGCCGAACCTGCAGGCGCTGGAACAGTTGATCAAGGCCCATCGCCCGCGCCTGTTCTTTTTGCAGTCCATCGGCCATAACCCCACCGGCTCGGACCTGTCGCCGGCCAAGGCGCACCAACTGCTGCGCATTGCCGAGACCTACGACCTGCTGCTGGTGGAGAACGACGCAATGGCCGACTTCAAGCCCAGCTCCGCGATCAAGCTGTCGGCCCTCGACCAGCTCAACCGCACGCTGTACGTGGGCAGTTTTTCCAAATCGGTATCGGCAGCGTTGCGCGTGGGGTTTATCGCCGGCAGCAAACAACGCGTGGAGGAATTGGCGGATATCAAGATGATCCTGCACAACAGCGGCGCCGAATACAGCGAGCGCACCATTGACGTGATCCTGGGCGAAGGGCAATTCCTGCGACACCTGTCGCGCCTGCAAGACCGCCTGCGCCACGCCACCGCGCGTGGCCTCGACTTGCTCGACGAACTTGGCGCCGAGGTGTTTTGCCGCCCCGAACAGAGCCTGTACCTGTGGGCGCGCTTCCCGCATATCGAAGACGCCAATGCCCTCACCCGACACTGCCTGACCCAAGGCGTGATGCTGGCGCCGGGCTCGATCTTCTCGACCCAACCCAAAAGCACTTCGCCCTGGACCCGCCTGAACGTGGCCTACCTGGATGACCCGGTGTTTTGCCGGGTCATTCGCGAGCTGCGATAGCCCGAAGTTGGCACATCTAACTAACACAGCCGATCCCTGTGGGAGCTCTCGAGCTTTAGCGAGGCAGCGATAGCGGTGTGTCAGGCGATGAAAATGCCAGCAATGCCGCCGCCTTCGCAGCCTCGCCGGGGCTCGACAGCTCCCACAGTTGAGCTGCGGAGCGGCTCGAATTGGGCCAGTCGCTAGACCGCAAATCCAACCCACACAGCCGAGCCCCTGTGGGAGCTCTCGAGCTTTAGCGAGGCAGCGATAGCGGAGTGTCAGGCGAAAAAAATGCCAGCAATTCCGCCGCCTTCGCAGCCTCGCCGGGGCTCGACAGCTCCCACAGTTGAGTTGCGGTGCTGCTGATATTGCGCCCGCCGCCAAACCGCAAATCCAGCGTACACAGCCGATCCCCTGTGGGAGCTGTCGAGCTTTAGCGAGGCTGCGAAAGCGGTGGGTCAGGCGAAAAAAATGCCAGCAATTCCGCCGCCTTCGCAGCCTCGCCGGGGCTCGACAGCTCCCACAGTTGAGCTGCGGAGCGGCTCGAATTGGGCCAGTCGCTAGACCGCAAATC